>JANLSE010000154.1:0-26871 GCA_031362265.1 Roseiflexaceae bacterium | reverse complement strand
TAGCCAGCAATTCCGGTGACTGACTGATAGGCTTCGCTCATCCCGCCATCGATTACGATAAGCCGTCCGTTCGCCAGCAGCGGGCGCTCCCCTTTGCGGACTTTCACCGGAGTATGGCCGTTGATAATACGTCCTTGTTCGGCATCCCCGCCAAAGGCCTCTAACACCACGCGGCAGAAGGCTTCGTTCTCACGCACCGTATAGTATGGCCCTTTTGCCTCGGCGTGTGTGGCGGTGTCAGCGATAAAGTAGCGCTCAAAAGTGGTCATGCGCGCGCGGCCAAACAATGGCGACTGCGGCCCGCACCACAGGTACCACAGCGCGTCCTGCCCGGCTACGCGCGCCTGCGGGTCGTGGCTGAAGAATGCCTCACGTGCCAATTGCTCGTAGCGCTCCAGCAGTGCCGGACCGGCAAGCTGCTCACTGCCCACCGCGACCGTCACAAACTCCCCGCGCTCATCGACCGGCAGGCAGCCGTGAAATAGCAGGTTGCCATCCTGGATTCGGAACATACCACCGCGGCTGTAGAGAAATCGCATATGCTCATGTAGTCGCGTGCTGCCGAGGAACTGTGCGCGGAGATCTGTCACGACCGCCACTTCTTCATCTGTCAGGGCGAACCTATCCGTCTGGTCGAGCGTCGGCAAAAACGCATCGCGCAGCGGGTGTCGTGTACCGTCCAGCAGGATCGTCCCTGCATCCAGATCGATCTGATCGAACAGCAGACGGTCGTCCATCATATACTCGGGGTGACGGCGGATGATCTGAGCCTCGAGCTTGAGCTGGATGATGGTGATGGCCTTGTGCATGCGGGCGATGGTCGTGCGGGAATAGTCCTCAACGGGTGGGCCAGCCTTCGGCTGAAACACGACGCATGGATCATTGCCATAAGTCATGGCGGCAAAGTGCGCCAGCGACTGCAGACTGATACCATAGCCATCGACCAGCGTCTCAAGATTGGCATACCGCAGTGCGATGCGCACGACATTGGCAAGCAGCGCGTCACCGCCACTGGCCGCGCCCATCCAGGCAATATCATGATTGCCCCACACAATCGCGACTGAGTGATAGGCCATTAGGCGATCCATCACCTGCTCGGCCGTCGGGCCACGATCATAGATGTCGCCCAGGATAAACAGGCGGTCAACCACAAGCCTGTGAATGAGATCGACGAGCCGCACAATTACTGTTTCCGCCTCGCCCAGATCCAAGATCGCATTGACGATACTCTTGTAGTAGCTTTCCTTCTGGGTATGTTCGATCTGGCTTTCGGTCAGCAACTCCTCAAGGATGTAGGCCAGTTGCAGTGGGAGCCGTTTGCGTACCTTGCTACGGGTGTACTTCTGCGCCGCCGTGCGCGCGACACGCGCCAGATGGGCAATGGTCTCCGCCATCCATAGCTCAGGAGCTTCGTGGGTTGCCACGACGGCACGCAGCTTCTGCTCGGGATAATAGATCAGCATGGCCAGATCGACCTGCTGTGCATCATTGAGCTCACCCGCGAATGTCTGGGCGACTTTGCGCCGAATGGCACCAGACGTGTGGCGCAGGATATGGTCGAACTGGGCGTAGGCACCGTGGATGTCTGAGATATAGTGGTCGGTGCCTTTCGGCAGCGCGAGGATTGCGCTGAGGTTGATCATCTCGATGTGCGCGTCGGTGATAGTAGGGTAGCGAGCGCTAAGCAACTGGAGTAAACGCAATTCCTGCGCCGTGTAGCGTACCGGTGTCGTCATGTTCAGCTCCTTGCACGACGAGCGGAGACTACTCCTGAGACCTAGTCTGCTCGCCTTGATTGTGTCATCTTCCATGCCCTGGAACTACAAGCCGATTGGTGTGAAGCGCAAGCCACCCGGCACCGACAAGTACAGCGGTCGATCCAAGCCCGGCACGCCGGATCTCAATCTGTGCAGGACCCGGAAAGAGATCAGCGCGCAGTGCTGTGATAAAAGGCTGCCACCATAGATCACCAAGCTCCGCAACCCCGCCACCGACCACGAGTGCCTCGGGATCGATGAAGTTCAGTACCCCGCCCAGCGCCCAGCCTACATCCGTGACCTTCTGGCGCCCTTGCCGTTCCTAAAGCTCGTGCCCACCGGTGGGATCGGGCCAGAAAACGCGCGGGCCTACCTCGATGCTGGTGCCGCCGCAGTTGGCATGGGTGGCAACCTTGTCGCCGCCCGTAATGTCGCAACTGGCGATTGGGATGCGATAACCGCAGTGGCACGTACATGTATACAATCAATCGGCCACACATCAAGTTAAAGGAACACATACCTAAGCGATGGCAATTCACTGCCAGCCTGCCAGCCTGCCCGTGAATATGGTAAGATACACACTTACACACGGGTGTTGGTTAGAAAGATTATCGTGCGTAACAAGTGCGCACATCGAGGAATGCGTAATGAGTGATCCAAACAACTTCAACCAGAAGATCATTGAAGAATTTCGCGCCAATAGTGGCAAGGTCGGCGGCCATTTTGCTGGTGCGAATATGCTACTACTGCACACAACCGGCGCCAAAAGCGGCCAGCAACGCATCATCCCGCTGGTATACACAACCGACGGTGACACGATGGTAATTATCGCCTCCAAAGCGGGCGCACCCACCAACCCAGATTGGTTCTACAATCTCGTGGCGAACCCAATTGTCACTATTGAGCGCGGTACCGAGCGGTTTCAGGCACGTGCGACAGTTCCTGTAGAGCCAGAGCGGACTCGCTTATTCGATCAAATGGCAGCACAACGGCCAGGGTTCGCCGATTACCAGCGCAACACAACCCGCCAGATCCCCGTGGTTGTATTGAAAAAGATTGGCTAAAGCGTGCGATATCGGCGGGCGAATATTTGTTAGCCAAAGGTGCACCCCTCGAAATTTGCACAGCCGCTATACTGGGCCAACATGATGCTGTCAGGCAGTTGGCCCTTACACATGTTATGTGAATTGGCCCGTTGCCATCCAAAGTTCGGTATACTGAAGGGTTCAAATAGCTATCAGTTTGTGCGCTAGGTGCAGCGGGAACTGTCCAAACGTACGTGCCTCCCACACTGTCTGACTGATAGAGTCACAGGCCGCATTCATTCGTTCAAGCGTGTGCTTCAGGATCTCGGCATGTTCACGGGTCGGTTAGAGTTTCAGTGGCACGTTACAGGATACTTGAGCTCAGGGCGCTGAGTTTTAGCCCTAGCTATGAAGGCTGATAGCACACCGCTTATTGATGGTGTGCTATCAGCCCTCACGATGAGACACGCTGCGCTATTCAGTTAGCACTAATCGCGGTGTTTACTCCCATTGTTATCAACAATGTTCCAGAAGCTCGCAGCATTCGCGCCGCCATTACCACTGAAGAGCACCGGATCGTTCAGCCCGGAGGCGGTGCCGCTCGATGCCAAACCGCTCGCAAAGGTGGCGATCGGTACGTTGCAGTTGTCGAGCGCCCCGGTGGAGCACCCCGTGCCGCTGGCCCCTGCGGTGACGGTGGCAAAGACACCATGCGCCAGGTTATCCGAGCCGTAGGAGGTAGAGATGTAATCACCCACCATGCGGCCTTGGCTGGTTGTGGCAGCCCAGACGGAGGTTGCACCTGTCGAGACTGTTTGCGCCGCGGTCCAAGTGCTACCGCCGTCGTTAGAAGAGATGAAGCCGATATTGAGCGCCGTGCTACCCGAGTTATAGAAGTAGTAGGTCAGGCCAAGCTGCGCAGTGGCACCAGAAGTGGATTTGTTGACAGCCAGGCCCGGGATAAAGTGGTCTTTACCGCTGTTGGTGGCATCAATCGGCACACGGGTCACGGCCGACCAGGTTGTGCCGATGGCGTTGGTTGATTTGACATACACAATATCGTTCTGGCGGCAGGAGCGGCGGAAGCGACAATCCGCCCAGGCAACATAGACCGTACCAGCACCATCGATTTCTGCTGAGGGCAATGGCCCTTCGCGCAGGCTACCAGCGACCGTATGATGCCTGATCGTGGCGATCGTGGTGACGGCACTCCAACTCGCGCCGCCGTTGGTGGAGTTGAATGCGCCTACAGCAGTCTCATTGGCGTTGTCAGTTGGTACAATGACCGTGCCATCCGGGCGAACGACCGGTTGTCCGCCGATGACGCCAGTATTGTTTGAAAGCGCCGGACCCCAGGTGAGGCCGCCATCTGTGGATGTGCTCATATAGAGTTTGTTGCCAGCGCCGTTGTCGTCCCATTCTGTGTAACAGTTGCCGTAGAAGGGACTGGTCGCCGTGTTGTCGCAGACGATCCAGTTTTTATCGGGGCTGAGGCTGATGTTCTCGGTCAGAATGGGCGCTCCCCATGTAAAGCCGCCATCCGTTGAACGGCTGGTATACACATGCACTCCCTTGACCCCGCCTGCCTCAGAGAGCGGGAGCGTGGAGATCAACCAGACGTTATCCTGCGCATCGTAGGCGACGGCGGGATCAGTGGCGCGGTCAAAGGTGCCGCCGGCATACTTGGTCAGACCCGGGAGCAAGCCGCTGGTCCAGGTGGCACCGTTATTTGTGGAGGTTGCGAAGCCAATCGCGCACGCGCCGCCATCGTAGATGCGCCCAACCTGATAAGAGGCAACAATTGTTGAGCCGTTTGAGAAGCTATCGGGTTCAACGTTCGCCTGGTGATTGGTTGTGTTTGAGGCTGCACATGTCGCCTGGGTGAATGGATCGGTGCCGATTGCCAGAGTAGCCGCATACGCGAATTGCGCTCGCGCACCTGCAAAGGCTACCATGCTGAGAACCAAGAACATACCCCAGAGTTTGGCGGAAAAGCGGTTCCTCATTGAATCCCTCCGTTGTTGAATGTATTGCTGTGCAGCACAATACTGCGCGAGACCACTATAGGGGAGGTTTAACCGATCTAGTACATCAATATCGCTTAGTGTGTTTCGGATTTTCGGGCTGTTGTGTTCTTAAAGTATACCAGTAATGTCAATGATTAGTTAATGTAAGGGGTGAGACTCAGAGTTTTGCAGCTTGTGAGAAACGATGTGATTCAGCATAAGAAAGCTTTCTCTGATAAGCTGTCGCTGGTGACATCCGAACGAATACAGGCGTCAGGTACATCAATGCAAGCGGAATCAGGTGACGTGAGCAGCTTTTGTAATGATGATTTGGTGGTTGAACGGTGTGGATATTGATTTCGCAAAACTCTGAGTCCTACCCCATTATTGAATAAGCCTTGCAGAGAATGCTATACTTTCTAAGCACTATTGAATTACGTTTCTCTTCCGCGCGCGACGCAATATCATTGTGGTCGAGTAGTGTTTTGGCTGGCCTCATTACAGTAGGTATGGAATACTTGGAGTCCAGATTATGCTTACCAGAACCGAACGTATCGAAGGTGGAATCTGGGGGTTACTGGTCGGCGATGCG
The DNA here is from genome assembly GCA_031362265.1 of Roseiflexaceae bacterium. Lineage (GTDB taxonomy): Bacteria > Chloroflexota > Chloroflexia > Chloroflexales > Roseiflexaceae > JANLSE01. Next base: position 21,491 of record JANLSE010000154.1, on the reverse strand, counting down.
CTTGGCGTTCCCTATGAATTCCACCAGCCGACCGACTTACCCCCTGCTACCGAACTGGAGATGATCCCGCCTGTTGGTTTTCGGCGCGCCCATGCATCTACCCCGCCTGGAACCTGGTCCGACGATGGGGCACAGGCACTCGCACTCTTGGCCTCGCTCCTTGAGCGGAATATGTTCGACCCAGTTGATTTTGGGCAGCGCCTGGTGAATTGGTATGAGCATGGCTACCTAGCAGTCGATAAGATTGTGTTTGATGTTGGCATCCAAACCAGGCAAGCCATCCACGCCATGTTGGCTGGCACACCGGCTCACGACGCTGGTGCAATCGATGAGCAGGCCAACGGCAATGGTGCACTCATGCGAGTGCTACCACTTGCGTTATGGCATCGCGGAACTGATGCCGAACTGGTTCGTGATGCCCATGCACAATCGAAGATCACTCATGGCCACTTACGCTCACAGGTCTGTTGCGCGGTATATTGCCTATGGGCACGATACACGCTTGAAGAGCTATCCGATCCCTGGGATTCTGCCATTACAACTATTCGTAACATCTATGGCACAAACTCAGCCGCCGCTGCCGAACTCGAATGGCATGTGCGTCCCAATGATCCACCCGAAGGCCGTGGTACCGGGTATGTGGTAGATTGCCTGCGCTCAGCACGTTTGGCACTTGAAACCAGTTCATACGAAGAAACGGTTAAGGTTGCAATCGCATTGGGGCACGACACCGATACCACCGCATGTGTGGCAGGTGGCATTGCGGGGCTACGCTGGGGTGTTCAAGCCATCCCCGAACGCTGGATGCGCCAGTTGCGTAGCAAAGAGCTTGTAGAACCACTCTTACAACAACTGATCGCGTTGAGCTAAACGAGTTTCATGAAATACGGATGCTGCAAATTGGCAATGGGCGCCTAGCAACTAGACACCCATTGGGTAATTTATGCATTCCCCAGAACACGCGCTATCTGCGCATCCCAGGTGCCACTCACTTGGACACCATACTCGGCGAACCCACCACTCGCCTGTTCGCCACTTAGATAGGGGCGCTTTTTGAACCCACCCACCGCCTCCTGATCGACCGCAGCGTTAATAAAGTGAAGTGCTACACCCGCCCGCTCGTGATCGGTGGTATTGGCGCGTGTGCAATGGGCAACACCATATGCGAAGAACAGTGCTCCACCAGCAGGTAGCTCAATTGCAACCGCCTCTTCCTCGGGTGGCCAGCAACGAATATGGTGATCACTATCTGGGTCACGGCGATGATCATATTTGGTTCGGAAACTGCCTGGGATTACCTGCATTGTGCCATTGGCCAGATTTGCTGCATGAACGGCTGTCCAGAGTGCGGTACCCTTGAGTGGGTTGCCAATATTAAAATAGGCATTATCCTGGTGCCAGTTTGTTCCAGAACCATGGCGGCCTGGCTTAAGAAAGACCTGATCCAAATGAAGCAATACTGGGTCGCCAATCAGCTGCGAAAGTGCTTCGACAACCTTGGGCGCGAATGGCATTGCACGGTAGAAATCACTCTTATCATACATTGGGCACAATTGCAGATTCTGGCTCTCCTGTGAGGGCGTAACCCCATCACCAGCAGTCGCGACATTCCGCAGTAGGCCACGCTGCTTGAGGTTATCCAATTCGATTTGCATGGCACGTACCTCGCGTGCATCCCAGAACTCTGGCACAGCCACGTACCCAACCGTCTGAAATTGCTGCAACTGTTCTTCGCTGAACCGCATAGAGAAATCCTTTCTTGTGCCAAAGCTTCCGCAGTAGAGATTGTAAACCAAACGCACAGAAACGCAACCCAAAACATGTATAGCACTTATTTTGAATCTGGCCAGACAGACCGTACTAATGCGGGTAGTGCTATCCCTGAAGTAGCACCAATCGAAATCAACCCAGCCCGGTTGTTATTCTGCTGATCGGGATTGATGATCACCACAGTCGCACCATGGCTCAGAGCCAGGCGTGGCAACGAGGCTGCTGGCTCGACCTGCCCTGAAGTACCAATTGAGAAGAAGAGATCACAGTTGCGTGCTGCTTCACGGGCCTGATCCAGCGCTAACGATGGCAAGGTCTCGCCAAACCAGACCACATCGGGCCGCAGAAGGCCACCGCAGCGTGGGCAATGTGGTGGCAAACGCGTATCAGTTTGCCAACGTTCAACCACTTGGTCATCCTCGAAACACTTTACACGCCGAATATTACCGTGGAGTTCGATCACCCCATGGCTACCTGCCATTTGGTGAAGACCATCGACGTTTTGTGTAATGAGTGTTAGCTTAGGAATAGATCGCTGGAGTTCGGCAAGCGCAACATGCCCTGGGTTAGGCTGTGCCTGCTCGACCAAGCTACGCCGCCAGGCATACCAATCCCAAACTAGCTGTGGGTTACGTTGGAATGCTGCACGGGTGGCCAATTCTTCAGGGCGATACGTGGCCCACAACCCCGTCATCGCATCACGAAAGGTTGGCAAGCCGCTTTCCGCAGAAACGCCCGCGCCAGTGAGCACCGCAATATGATTCGCCATGCGAATGCGCGCAATGAGTTCTTCTGGAATCTGCAGCGTGCTCATACAAGCTCCTTGTGCGAATATACCGCAGTTGCAATCGCGTGCTCATTATACCAGCGACATCCATTTGCATCCTGAACCCGAATATTCAATCAAGGTCTGCTGATAGGGTTGCGTCATCGGCAAAACTTCCATCTTGCGGTGTACTTGACTCGCAATCTTGCCGTGCTACACTTGTTGTAGTATGAACGTATCATCAAGGAAATGGAATACCATGACAGTACAAACTTACAATTTTAGGGTTCTCACTATCTCGGGTGAGCGCCTGCTGTAAGTATGCCTGGTGACCAACACCTCCATCGCATGCGGCAACAGACACGGTTAATCCATTAGTTTGTGGCTTGTAGTTCTGCTACTGCCATATTCTGTGCGATTAATGCGGATACACGATAAGATCGGCGGGTAATACTCTCGCCTCGTTCGATCTGTTGTATCGGTTGGTCTATTCCGCTGCGCATAAAGTCAATCAAAGTGGCCACAGGCGCGTATCAGCCCTGTGGTCTTTTATATTGAGCGGCCCAGGGATGATCGATCTCGTGGCCGTTTTTTGGCGGCCATGGAGCATATCTGTAGCCGTCGTGCACATGGCCACAGGAATGCCTGCGGCCGTTTTGCGTTTCACTCGAAAAGTCGCTAATGTTGATTCATGTAGGATTATATAGAAAGCTTTTTAGCATATGCGCTTTTTAAATATCGGCATCCTGGCACATGTCGATGCCGGTAAGACAAGCCTGACCGAACGGCTGCTCTTCACAACTGGCATCATTGATACCATGGGCAGTGTCGATGATGGCAATACACAGACCGACTCCATGGCGCTAGAACGACAACGCGGCATTACAATCAAATCTGCCGTGGTATCATTTGTACTCAATGATGTCACAGTTAATCTGATCGACACACCTGGCCACCCAGATTTCATTGCCGAGGTAGAACGAGTATTGAGTGTACTCGATGGTGCCGTGCTGGTCATTTCTGCCGTAGAAGGCGTACAGGCACAGACCCGTGTGCTAATGCGAGCATTGCAGCGGCTACGCATTCCCACATTACTCTTCATCAATAAGATCGACCGTGGCGGGGCAAATGAGGAACGGGTACTCCAGGCGATTGCCGAGAAACTGACTCCAGCAATTATTCCAATGGGTTCAACCAGTGAGTTGGGTGATCGCAATGCTCGCTTCATGCCATATGATGCTGCCAACACTGATTTCATGGCTCGAATGCTTGATGAACTTGCCGAACATAACGACACACTGCTTGCTACATACATCAACAATGAGGCGATTATCCCGTACCATCAACTGCACCACGAACTGGCTGCACAAACAAAGCAGGCTGTGGTACATCCAGTATTCTTTGGCTCAGCAATGACAGGAGCAGGTGTTGATGCACTCATTACTGGCATCCGCACATTGCTACCAACATCGGATGGTCATGCGAATGCCCCACTAGCTGGTACAGTGTTCAAAATCGAACGCGGGCCAGCAGGGGAAAAGATCGCCTATGTTCGTCTATTCGCGGGAATCATACATGTACGAGATCGGCTGCATGCTGGCCAAGATGCTGAGGGTCGTGTGACCGCAATCCGTGTGTTCGAGCGTGGTTCAGCCATCCGAAGCGGGTCGGTCACTGCCGGGCAGATCGGGAAGCTATGGGGTCTTGGCGCTATGCAGATCGGCGACTCAATTGGAGCATCACAAACGAGTACAGAACGCCGATTTTTCGCACCACCAACACTCGAAACGATCATTATTCCGCAACGACCTGCCGACCGTGGTGCACTTCATGCTGCATTGGTTCAACTCGCCGAGCAGGACCCGCTCATCAATCTGCGCCGCGATGATCTGCGGCAGGAATTGTTTGTCTCGCTGTATGGTGAGGTACAAAAAGAGGTTATTCAGGCAACATTGGCAAATGAGTTTGGGGTCGATGTTGAATTCCGCGAAACGACCACCATTTGTATTGAACGTCCGCTCGGTAGCGGCGCAGCTGTCGAGTTGCTTGGCAAGGAGACCAATCCCTTTCTTGCAACGATCGGATTACGTGTCGAACCAGGGCCGATTAACAGCGGTGTGATCTTCCGCTTGGATGTCAAGGTCGAAACAATCCCACTCTATGTGTATAAATCCGTCGAGGAGTTTCAGCAGACAATGCAGGACACCGTGCGGGAGACGCTGCAGCAGGGCCTGTATGGCTGGCGAGTTACCGATTGTGTCGTCACGATGACTCAGTCCGGGTATACATCCCCATCCAGCAGTGCACGCGATTTCCGCGTATTGACGCCATTAGTGCTGATGAGCGCACTACAAGAGGCTGGCACGTGTGTATGCGAGCCGCTCCACCACTTCCATCTGGAACTTCCAGTAGACACTCTTGGCCTTATCATGCCAGTACTGGCGCGGCTACGGGCAGTTCCTGAAGCGCCAATCGTACGTGCGGCATCATATGTGCTGGAGGGTTCAATCCCGGCAGCTCAGGTACACGAACTACAACAACAACTGCCAGCACTGACGCGTGGCGAAGGGGTACTAGAAAGCGCCTTTGATCGTTATGAAGCACTACGCGGCGCGAAATTGAGCCGACCGCGCTCGGATTACAACCCGCTCAATCGCAAAGAATACCTGCTACATGTCGTGCGGCGCGTCTAGCGATGATATGGGTCAACACTCGGTGTCTCGGTGCCCTCTGTGGTTCAAGATCCTATCGCTATCTGAGCCGAAAGAATCAACGCAAAGACGCAAAGATGCAAAGGCGCAAAGATACAAAGGGCGTGGTTGTTCTTTGAACCAGGTTCGTGCCTCCATTTCCATGTTTGTCGATTCATTCCGCGAATGCCTTCAGAGAGCCCGGGAATACGATCTCGGCTATCCAAGCGAGCGAACACAAGGTTCGCCAGTACGATGCCGAGAGGAGGATGGGCATAATTGAGCGAACCTCGTGTTGGTTCACCCAAAGGGTACCCGGTTCTTGTTGGTTCTTGTTCTTTGTTCTGCGGTTCCGCTGTTCTGCGGTTCTGCAGTTCCGTTGTTCTGCGGTTCTGCAGTTCAGGTAAGCTTGCTATTGGATGTATGTGAAGACAACAACGCGACCAATCGCTCCGTAATAAGAGCATCATCGCCCGGTTCCAGCGTATCAGGGGTGATCAAGATTCGATCATCTGCTCTTGCCACACAGATCCGCGGATCGCCCTCCCACAGTAGTCGTTCGACATCGGCAGCACTCAAGCCAGCTATTTGTGGATCGAACACGACAACTGCACGCGGTGTTGGCTGGCCCGCTTCATTCGGGAAGTCACGCCGCGCATGCACTCCTGGGAACACCTCAAACGCAGCCACCCAACGGGCAACTACCGCTTCGGAATGTGCTACGCGCGCCACCTGATCTTCGCACAGATAGAGTTCAACCGCCCGTAACAGGCCGACTATCTCTTCCTTACCAACCTTCATAGGGCGGCCGGTGCCCCGATGCGGCGATCCATGGGCAGCGCAGGCTGCTACCAGCTCGGCCTTTCCAACAATCAGGCCACTCGCCTGTGGGCCACATAGATCCTTGCCACCACTGAATACAGCCAGATCAGCACTATATTCCTTGGTGAAGCGCCAGAGGTTCTCGGGTGGTGGCAACTGGGCCGCTGCATCCACAATCACCGGGACACCATGTATATGGGCGATTCGAACTGTCTCATCCAATGACAGCGCCGCACGCTGTAGGTGTTCACCAGCAATATACAATACAGCTGCTGTACGCTCGCTGATTGCGGCCTCAAGCTCCCACGCAAACGTCTGAATAGCATTCCCAATCTGAACAAGTTCGGCACCTGCAAGCTGCACCGCATCATCATATGGAATACGCTGTGCACACTGGACAATCACTTCGCGGCGTGGGCTATGGATAGCGCGCAGGCCCATCTTTTGCGCCCCTTCTACACCTGTCATACAGGCCAGTGTAGAAAGAACAAGGCCAGCTGCGGCACCGTTACAAACATAGGCAGCCTCATTGCGGGTTAGCTCGGCGAGCCGCTGGCCAACTTTCTGCTGAAGCTCGAACATATCGACATAGCTTGTCGCTGCATCAGCCATTGCTGCCAACACAGGCGCAGGCATTAATGAACCACCCAGGCGCGTGAGGCGCGCATAGGCATTAATCACACGGCGTACACCCAGGGTTTTATACACGCTCATTGGCTTCTCCAACAGCGGCGCAATAATCGCAGCCAGTTTCCATGCATAATATTGGCAATATCTTCTGGTTTATAGCCACGCCCTGCAAGAATATCCCCGATCATCTGCAGATCGGCAATCGTATCAAGATCCCGTGGGGATTGCTCACGACCATACCCACCATCCAGATCGCTCCCTATCCCGGCGTGATGGCTATTCCCACTGAGCTGGCAGACATGATCGATATGATCGACAACATGCCTAAGATAAATCCGCTCATTACGCCCGCCTGGTATCCAGGCAGAATCGATCATCCAGACATCAAGTGCTGCACCTATCACACCATCACGCTCAATAATCGCCTTGAGTTGTTGATCACTGAACTGACGTTGGTGTGGCACAAGTGCGCGACAGTTGTTATGGCTGGCGAGCACCGGCCCATCGTAGTGCTCAAGCGCCTGCCAAAACGCCTGATCCGAGCAGTGCGTCAGATCGAGAATAACCCCCAAGCGGCGCATCTCGCCAAGTAACGCCTTGCCATCGCCAGAAAGCCCAAACTCAGTTGCTGTGCCACCAGCATAACGCCCAGGGCCATAATGGGTTGGCCCAATCACGCGGATACCCGCCGCATGCCATTCTGCCAGATCACCTGGCTTTAGAATGGGGTCGGCACTCTCCATACTGATCACCAACCCAACTGGTGGTGCATGCTCGCTCCCCACAGGCGTAGCTTTGTCCCACTGCTCCCATTCGGCCATGTGTGCATCGAGCATCACAGCATCACGAATAATACGCACGAATCCTGCTTGCTCAAGCGCGCGATAGTAGGCAATCTGCCCTTGGGCCACCGCATACGTCTGAAGATTCGAACGGTAATCAATATCTCGTGCAGGCGAACCGGTGAAACGTGCAATCGTTGTGGCAAAACAGAGTGCAACGCGGCCCTGACGCAATTCGGGGATCGCAACCGTACCTTGGCCACGCCCTGGGCCTGGTATTGCCGACTCATGAACCCGTATTGTGTAGGCCGAAGCGGTCAGATCGCGCTCGAATTGGAGCGCATTCCAGGCGAGATCCAGATGAGCATCGATGATCAACATTGGTCGTCTCCACTCTAGCAATCCGAGCAGAACCAAGAAGTAAGAGCCACTGCATTAGAGGTAACATCGCGACAAGATGGCAGTCGGAATCTTACGCGTATTATAGCAGTTGAATGCCAGCGGATGTATTGTCGCCAAGCAGCACTGGACGGCTCTTACTGGTTATTACGTTGATCTAGCGGAGGGCAGGAATAGGTATACGCCATTGTATATGTAGGTGTTTCTGATACAATCACATATACAACCCTCCGCTTTCCACCACGGAGTGCATAATGGATGACCGATACTCATTTGGCGAATGGGTTCAGCGCCGACGGCGTTCTCATCTGTTAACGCAAGCTGAGCTTGCCCGGCGTATTGGCGTGGCAACCGTGACGTTGCACAAGATCGAAACGGATGCACGATCCTCGCACTATTCAGTTCTCCAATATCGATTGTATCGGTATTGTATCACGCAGCGATACCAGTAAAAGGGCCGATTCTGGTTTACTCATGTTGAGAAATGAAGGTATGAACCGTCAATCAATATGCAACTGGGAGGTGCACTATGGCAACGTTTGTGTTGGTTCATGGTGGTATTATGGGCGGCTGGGCCTGGAAGGGTGTCGTTCCACCCTTACGCGCTGCTGGCCATGAGATCTACGCGCCCACACTTACTGGCTGCGGCGAGCGGGTTCATCTCGCGAGTCCCGAAGTTGGCCTCGAAACGCATATTCAGGATATTGTCAATGTCTTAATGTACGAGGATCTGCGCGATGTCATTCTGGTTGGGCATAGTTATGCTGGGATGGTCATTACAGGCGTTGCTGGTCGCGTGCCTGATTGTCTTGCAAAGCTGGTCTATCTGGATGCTATGTTTCCTCGAAGTGGTCAATCCGCTATCGATGTCTGGCGCGAGTCGGGAGGGCAACACGATTTTCTGGTATGGCTCGAAGAGAATGTTCGCACGCAGGGCGATGGCTGGAAGGTGCCGACAATGCCGCCACAGGAGTATGGTGTGACGGACGAAGCGGATGTGCGTTGGGCCGCCGCGAAGGCAACCCCACATCCGTATAAAACCTTTGTGGATCCTGTTTACTACGATGAAGCAGCGTTCCAAAGCATCCCTCGCATTGGGATTAGGTGTATTGGGGATCAACCACCACCACTCGATGAAGTAGGCCCAGGCGGTGCACCGATGCTCTTTATTGCAACTGGTCATGCTGCAAATATTGCGGCACCTCGTGAGTTAGCTGAGTTGCTACTTACATTAGTGTAACCGCACACAGTCAGGCTGTACAACCTCAGTTGCATTAACTTATATGAAATCCCAACAAGTGTCAGAGAACACCGGCTCTTATATCGAAAGGAACAACACCATGGCTCAATTTCCACTGGCAACCATTCCTGCAACCGAAGTGCGGGTGCTTCAATCCACAATAGCAAATCAAGACTATCAAATCTCTGTCGCGCTTCCATTTCACTATGAGGACAACTCACAAAAGACGTATCCTGTAATATACGTCTTGGATGCCAACCTATATTTCGGGATGGTTGTCGATATGGTGCGAGCAATGAACATTCGCGTCCCCTTTTGCAACGAACTGCCCGACGCGATTATCGTTGGTATTGGCTATCCGGTTACTGGCTCACTGACAGAACGGCTCCATCATGTCATGCATCTTCGTGATCGAGATTTGGGGCCTGACAGGAGTGAGGAATCGGAACGATTTATGCAAGAGTATTTCCCGGTCCCAACACCGCTCATATCCGGCAATGGAGGGCCGTTTCTGCAATTCATTGTGCGGGAATTGGTGCCCTTGATTGAATCCGAATACCGAGCTGACCCAACAGATAGAACCTTGCTAGGACACTCTTCAGCTGCATATTTTGCACTCTATACCCTATTCCAACAGCCACATATGTTTCAGCGATATGTGGTGGCAAGCATCTATCTGGGCGAGGGCCAAGATCTTACCACGATTTCCCCCAAACAGCTTGATAGTCTGCCGGTTCGCCTCCACATTGTGAATGAAGTGGCGAACGAAGAGGAGGCAACTCGCTTCCAAGCGTACGTTGAGTTGTTGGAATCTTACCACTACCCAGGGTTTCGCCTGACCCATCAGATTATGTCTAATTACACGCACTGTGCTGTGGTGCCACCAGCATTTCAGGCAGGCTTAGTGGCGGTATTCTCTTAAGCCAAGAGCGGAAGCCACGATGGCCAGTTCGCCAAACCGGTTGAGCGCCACGGATGCATCCATAGCTTTCTGATTGTGCCCTACCCCTGATCCCAAGCGTAGGGGCGCTCAAGTGCTACCAGCATGGCTTCCGCATCAAGTGGGATGTCCAACTCGATGCCGAGCTTTTGCTCTGCCTCCGCCCACACATAGCGCGTCCACTCCCATAGCCCACGTGCGGCGTGGCGGATCGCATCGCGCTCTGGTGCTGCGGGCCAGGACGCATACAGCAGCGCGACCTCGTTCGGCTGCAGGAACTGTTCTACGAAGCGTACATCGTATGGCTCGCGCCCGCGCAAGCGCGCCAACAACCCATATAGGTTAATTATCTGATCGTGCAACTGACCCATCGCATACAAGGCCGAACCACGGATGTTATGCATCGTGAGATGGCCGAGGATATGGATCGCCTCCTCAATCACCTTCTGAGCGCTCTCGCAGGTTAGTTCAGGTATGGGCGGCGGCGACGCTGCGACAATCGACCCCAGCCATCCATCGGTATCCTTGATGACTGTTGCCCGATGATAGTATGGCGAGACCTCAAAGTCCGCCTTACCCATGATGCCAACATCGATCGACTGCCAATCCGGGCCGGCGTAGCCATTGCCCCACAATCGAAACGACATTACAAACCGGAGTTCGCCAAGCCAACTCATATAATGCTCAAGCAGCTTCGGTGTCTCAAGCACCTCATCTCGCAGCCAAATCTTGAGATCAATATCCGAGCAGCGGTCGGCTTCTCCACGCCCCAGTGAACCGGTGTAGAGCATTCCTAGTACATCTGGGTCGGCCATGATGCGCTGCTCAAAGGTTGCCAGCGGAAAGTCAACTCCCAGACGCAGCTCGCCATCACCAATCAGCGGCGTCTCCATGGTAGATTGTGACATCGTCAGCCTCCGGATTATCGCGAATAGTACTGGTGTTATCGTAGCCGTTTTTGAACGTTCACGTAACGGTATTTGGTTGCATTGGTTGCTCCAACCAGAGAATGATACCAAGCCCAATCAGGCCAATCGCAAACAGCGTGCGGAAGAACAAGAATGGCGCAGTAATTATCTCGCCGCTGAACGCAAAGAAGCCAATAAAGCCCATAAGGCCAGTGGCTAGCGGGAGCCATTGCCAACAGCGCAATAGTGGTTTGCGAAGCGTGAGTATGCCAAACCAGATCAGGCCAATCAGTAAGAATAGCAACCCAAAGATCACGAGAACAAATAGATTCTCGCCATACTGTGCCAAGGATCTGGGCAGCTGCTCCCCAAGCCCTGACATGAAGGTAACATGTCCAAGCGCCAGCAGCATCCCTCCACCACTCAGCAAACCGAGCGCGATCTTGCCGAACCGGCCCACACGCGGGGCGTAACACCGATAATAGGCCACATACCCCATAATCAAGGCCATCTGCCCCAAAAGAATCAGGCCGATCTGCTGGCCGGAAATCAGATCCGGCATCGGGCGTGCCAGAAACACGCGGCTCATCTCATCGAGCTTGTTGACGATGAAGAGGACACTCCCAAAGGCAAACGCTAAGCCACCCCAATGGCGGCTCTTCTGGTTAAGCTGAATCCTGCGCGCCGGAAGGTCAGATGTATTCATGGTGGTGTTCCTTTCCAGGATGGGCATAACACAAATTCATTCGCAGTTAGAGCAGGCCACCGCGTGGGATGGATCCCAGAATAGCATACGCGGTGACCTACTATGATGCTTAATTGACAACGTGTTCTTCTGTGCTGTCTGCGCCAGAGAAAATCCCCATCGCCGCGACCGCAGTAATCACGGCATATGCAGCTCCCGAGGAGAGCAGTGCAATCCCCTCACGACCCTCGCCACCGAACGTGAATGCACACCAGAAGGCAAGCGCAACGCCGATCGTATTTGCGACGATCCACCAGCCAGCCTGCGGCATGCGTCGAAGTAGCATCCATTGTGCGGTGCTAAGTGCAAGGCCAATGACTGCAGCACCACCAATCGGAAAGATGTCATTATGCATGAGCGCCTCTACGCCAGCCAATGCGCTTGCACCAACTCCAAAACCCACTGCACTCAGCACTACCCATGCCCTGAGCGAGCTCGCCCATCGTTGGAATACCACCCACGCACTTACTCCGAGGATGGCACCGAAGACGAGCCCAGCCACAATGAATGACATCGTGTCAGCGAGCGGGGTGCCGATTGTGCGTTTAAGAGCTTCAGCCAGACCCCAGCCGATGCCAAAGAAGAAATAAATCCCAATCACCCAAGCTACAAACGCGCCTGCCATCCATGTCAGCCCAATACGCCAGTTGAATGTTACCGATGGTACGCTGATTGATTGCATGATTTCCTCCTCCAACTCATTGAACCGCTTGCACTAGGAAAACACTGCCACTAAGCCTGCCTGAAACGCTGGTGGCACAACCGCACAGTGCTTGATGTCGGCCATCAGTTGATGGGTTAGGCGGAAACCGGCATACTGCCGACTTTCCAATGTCGCCATCATCGATTTGGTCTGCGCCGCATCCTCTTCGTTCGCTATTTCATTGAAGAGATGTAGGCGAACGGGAAGGCTGTTGTGTTGTTCCGCATACTTCTGCTCATCGGCGGCTTCAAAACCGCCACTGGCTATCACATAGCGCTGAAACAACAGTGGCTGCTGGAACAATGCATAAAATGCGAAGCCACCTCCCCAAGAGTGTCCGATGAAGGTTCGATTGGCTGGATCCGCCCGGTATTCAGATTCAATCAGAGGCACCAGTTCCTGTTGGATGAACTGAAGAAACGGGCCAGCATTGCCAGATACGACCGGATTTGGGATAGGGAAGCTCTCTTGAATGAATTGTTCGCCACCCTCATTTCTCTCAGGCATAAAATCGCGTAGCCGCAAATGCATCACTTGATGGAGTCGTTCCTTCAGTGAGCCAGTTACTGGGTAGCCAATACCAACGATAATCGCGTCGGGCAGTTCGTCACAAATAGAAACACGAATGTTCATGGCCCGCACCATATCCACCACCATGCCAAAATACAAGTTAGCATCCGATAGATAAATCACGGGATAGGTCTTGTGCGGGTGTTCCTCATAGCCGAATGGCAGCGCGACCGAGATTTGATAGGCCTGATTTGCGAATGCGGACTGAAGCTCGCGTACTTCGGTTGCTGGAATGGATGCCAGTGGGAATTGCGCCATAGTGCCCCTCCTTCCATAAGAAATCACCGCAAGGCCAATAATGGTCTAGCGCCCAGGTAGCATTGCGAACGTTTGGGTCATGATCTTGCCATGCTGTATGACGAACGTGTCTGTGGCGAACGGAATGAACGGCTCGGCCTGCCACACAATATAGGCTATATTACCAACAACATCCTGGTGTGTCAGGCTCACCGCTTGGAGCAATTCGGGTGATGCATTACCTATGAATTGCTCGAAGAACGTGCGAATCCCTGCTAACCCAGTGAGTGGTCCGTTTTGGGTGAAGAGCACCGATTCTTCCGTGTAGTCATACATGATCGCATCAACATCGGTTGCCAGAATCGATTGAAGATGGTGGGCGAGGGTTGTTGCAGTCGTCATAGTGTCATCATCCTTCTCTACCAAAATATAGGCCAATCGTTCATAAGTCCGCATAATACTTGAGCAAACTTCCAGTACCCATGTAGTAACCCTTCTGGCAAGCTGCTGTCCCCAGTGCAGTAATTCTTGGTTCTAACAAGATCGTCTTTCTAACGCTACGCCTCCTGCTCGAAAGCGCCCAGCTGCTGGAGCATGGTCAACACATCCAGGTGATGGCGGATTTCGGTTACCTGCTCACCTTCGATTCTGTACCATAAGCTGCTCGTCACGCTCATCTTCCGCCCTTTATTCGGGACGACTCCGCCAGGTGCTGGTAAGGGTGCCGCCTGCGTGCCTTCCCAACAGACCTGGTGAACAACCGTCGCGCCTTCCGCGACCGTCGCCTGGATGGTACCAGTGCAATCGGGGAAGACATGGCGCCAGCCCTGGAGCAGTTGCATATACGGTTCTGCGCCGTGTACCTCACGATTGGTGCCAGTCTCGACATACCGAATGTTTGGCGAGAAGATTGCGGCGAGCTGCCGCCAATCCGCCTGGTTGAACCCCGTGATAACCCGGTCGGCGATTGTCACATGGTTGGTAGAACTCATTGGTTCATTCCTTTCATCATCAGTCGTATTCCCTGACACTAGTAAAGCAGATCATGGCTTCACAAGGGTATCCCTACGTGTTACACTAGCGATACAGCAGCGATACACGACCAGCCTGAACACCGTGGAGGGCGATGATCGTGGAAGAGAACTTCTCATTTGGCTATTGGCTGCGCCGCCAGCGCTTAGCACGCGATCTGCGCCAGGCTGACTTTGCCCAACAATTGGGGATTGCACCGATCACCCTGCGCAAGATTGAGGCCGATGAACGGCGCCCTTCACTCCAACTGATTACACGTGTAGCAGATCTCCTGGCACTCAGTGACGTAGAGCGCAGCATCCTCATTCAGGTAGCGCGTGCGGATCTGTCACCATCAGCATTGCCACTACCTGAGGATGCATCTGCTATCGGCCTAGTCGAAGAGCCACTCCCCAGCACTCAGGTGTCATCAACAATGCCACTGCCAAGCGGGACAGTTACGTTTCTGTTTACCGATATCGAGGGCAGTTCTGCGCGCTGGGAGCAACACCCCACCGCCATGCGTGGAGCGCTCGCGCAGCACGATGTACTCCTGCGTACGGCAGTTGTCGAGCATGGCGGGGTACTGATTAAGAGTATGGGCGATGGCATCCTAGCGGCTTTCGCCTTGGCCGAAGATGCGCTTATGGCAGCACTCACCGCCCAACGCGCATTGCAGAGAGCCGATTGGGGCACACTCGGGAGGTTACCGGTGCGCATGGGAGTCCATACCGGTGCCGCTGAGCCACAGGATGGCGATTATCTTGGCCCAACCCTCAATCGCGCTGCCCGCATTATGGGAACAGGGCACGGCGGGCAGATCCTGCTTTCACGTGCAACCGCCGAACTCCTGCAGGATCAGCTCCCAACAACGATTACCCTTCAGCCGCTGGGTAGCTTCCGGCTCAAAGATCTGACCCGCCCAGAGCAGATTCTGCAAGTCGTGGTTGCCGATCTGCCCGCCAACTTCCCGACCTTGCGCACCCTGGATGCACGCCAACACAACCTGCCCGCCCAGGCGACCGCCCTGATTGGCCGCGAGCGGGAGGTCAGCGAGCTATGCGACCTTCTGAGGCAGCCTGCGGTACGACTCGTGACGCTCACTGGCCCAGGTGGAACCGGCAAGACTCGCCTGGCACTGCAAACTGCAGCCGAGCTGATCGAACACTTCCCACAGGGCGTCTGGTTTGTGAATCTGGCACCAGTCACCGATGCTGCACTCGTGCTGCCCGCAATCGCCCAAACCTTGGATATTCGCGAAATTGCTGGCCGAACATGGTCCGAGACGTTGCGCGATGCATTGCGCGACCAGCAACTACTGCTGGTATTGGATAACTTCGAGCAAATTGTTGCTGCGGCAGTCGAGATAGCAACGCTGCTGGCAGCAGCACCACAGCTGAAGATCCTTGTCACGAGTCGTGAGGCACTCCATCTGGCTGCCGAGCATGTGGTGGCAGTGCCACCGCTGGCGTTGCCTGAACGTATGGTTAGATTACCAATCGAACAGTTTAGCCAGTACGAGGCGCTGCGTTTGTTCATCGAGCGAGCACGAGCCGTGCGGGCTGATTTCAGTATCACCAACACCAATGCGCCGGTGTTGGCCGAAATCTGTTGGCGCTTGGATGGCCTCCCATTGGCGATTGAACTTGCCGCAGCGCGCATCCGCCTGTTCACACCTGAAGCACTACTTGCACGCCTGGAGCAGCGGCTGAGTCTGCTCACCACTGGCCCACGCGATTTGCCTGCCCGCCACCAGACGTTGCGCACTACAATCGATTGGAGCTACGCGCTCCTTACCACCGACGAACAGATCCTCTTTCGAAGAGTTGCGGTCTTCCTGAATGGCTGCCAAATTGAGGCAATCGAGCGTATTTGTGATCTGGATGCGACACTCGGCACCAAGCTATTGGATTGCCTTGCCGCCCTGGTTGATAAAAGCTTGGTCAAGCAATATTCAGATAGTTCTGGTGAGCCACGCTTCAGCATGCTCGAGACAATCCGTGAATATGCTTTGGAGCGCTTAATTGCCTTTGAAGAAGAAGAAACAGTTCGTCGGGCACATGCAGCTTATTATCTGGACTTCGCTGAGGTAGCAGAATTGCAGTTGACCAGTGGGCGTCGGCAGGATTGGGTTCTGCGTCTAGAGCAGGATAACGATAATCTGCGGGCTGCCTTAACCTGGAGCCGATCCGCAACGAATGGCGATACTATACTCCTACGACTCGCCGGTGCACTCTGGTGGTTCTGGCATTTTTGTGGCTACGCAGCTACTGGCCGTACCTGGCTCGAAGAGGCGTTAACCAGTGAAGCTGGTCAGATGGCGACTGAAGGGCGCGCCAAGGCTTTGTGTGGTGCTGGTGCGTTAGCCGATCATCAGGGCGATCATGAGACAGCTCGCGTGTGGCTCGAAGAGAGCATTGCACTCTATCGGGCAGTTGGCAATCGCCGTGGTCTCGGCTATGCACTGACCTATTTCGGACTCGTCGTGGGCCATCAGTCTCAGCCTGATTACCATGTTGCAAGAATTTCGTTTGAGGAAAGCATCGAACTCCTACGAAATATCGGCGATCACTGGGGTCTGGCGCTCGCCATTCAACTTCTGGGAGAGATCGATTGGTACGAATGTAAGTATGAAATCGCAAAAACGTTGTTTGAAGAATCGACACACCTATTCGCAGAACTGGGCGATCATTGGGGCCATGCACGAGGCTTGGGCTTGGTGGGGTTTGTACTTCATGATCAAGAACATGACAATCAGGCACACCTATGCTTTGAAGAAAGTATCGCAGCGATGCGTACCATCGGGGACAAGTTTGTGCTTGCAGCATTGCTCACCAAGCACGGGCAAGTCCTGCGATGCCTTGGTGAGTATGAACAGGCAGTTGCATGTTACAACGAGAGTATCGTCTCCTTTCAGGCATTGGGAAATACGCAGTGGACGAGCGACCCACTTCGCAGTCTTGGATTTGTCGCACTCCATCAAGGTGATGTGGTGCGAGCGATACGCTACTTGACCGAAAGCCTCGCACTAGATTATGCAGGGGGTAGTCAAGAAGCTATGGCAATTAGTCTGGCTGGTTTCGCCTGTGTTGCAGCTATGCAAGAGCAATATGAACGAGCTGCGCGACTATTTGGAGCGGCAATAGTGCTGATTCAGGCAGGTACCGGTCACCCAGACCGAGCCTATCTAATAGCCTGGGATCTCAATCTTATAACAGTACGTGAGCAACTCGATACACCAACCTTCGATGCGGCCTGGGCAGCAGGACAAGCAATGACTCTCGACAGAGTAATTGCCTATGCACAGGAACATGACTAACGCCGCGGCTTGTTTAGTCATAATGGAATGCCAAGCCTGATCACAGATCTATGTGATAATAGATACGGCCCTTAATTCTTGTGTAAAATCTTTTGAGCACTCTTTGGGTGGTTCTGCGGTTCTATTTGGTTCTGCGGTTCCCCGCGCGGGCGAACACAAGCTTCGCCAGTACGATGATGGGTGGTTCTGCGGTTCTGCGGTTCTGCGGTTCTGCGGTTCTGCGGTTCTGCATAGCAATGTTGCTCAACGATCGGAGATGATCATGCGTATCGGATTCATTGGTCTTGGTGGGATTGCCGATAACTACCGCAGCAGTTTGAAGCGGCTTGGTGTGCCAATCACAGCTGTCTGTGACATTAACCCAACCCGTGTACAAGCAATTGCACAAGAGGAGCAGGCATCCGCCTATACCGATCATCGTGCCATGTTGGCAACCGAGCGATTGGATGCGGTATTCGTCGCCATCCCGCCCGCTGCTCAACAGGAACAAGCAATTGATGTCGTTAATGCCGGGGCGGCAGTGTTCGTCACCAAGCCCGTATCGTTAAGTCTTGATCTAGCGCGTCGCACAATTGCGGCGATCGAAGCCGCTGGCGTCATCAACCAGGCGGGGTACATGGCACGCTACGCCGATGTCACGGCAAGGGTGCGCGAACTGACCGCCGGGCATACCCTCGCCATGGGTTTTGGACGCTTCCTGGCGCGTATGGGGCTAGGGCACTCATGGTGGGGCAAGCGTGCGATCAGCGGCGGCCAAATCATTGAGCAGAGTACCCATGTGTTCGATTTACTGCGCCATCTGATGGGCGAAGTCACCGAGGCCCATGCCTATGGCCATACCGGCAGTGGCGATGATATTGCCGATTTCGAGGACAGCACAATCGTCAATTTGCGCTTCGCCTCCGGCGCAATTGGCAGTGTCACCAGTACCTGCTGCTCAAATGTTCCAGATGGCTTTTCGCTTGAATTAACTGGCCGCGACCTCTATCTGCGCATGGCGCTTGATATGCACCTTTCTGGTGAAATTGCCGGGCAGAAGATCGATTATACCGGTGCTGAGAGCGGTTACTTCCGGCAAATCGAGCAGTTCCTCAATGCAGTTCGGCAGCACGACCAGAGTTTAGTCTATTCTTCCTATGCCGATGCCGCTCAATCACTAGCTCTCACCCTCGCCGCCGATCAATCGCTGCGCTCCGGTCGCCCAGAGCGCGTTGAAACCATCGTTAGGTAGCGTATGCACGAAACAGGCGCGATCTCGATGTAGATCTAGATCAGCGCCTGATACGTTAGTGCCTTGAACTGATTTGCAATCGCAACCGCAATAGCATGCGATAGATTCGCTGAATGATAGCACACTACACATGCCCAACTACAAAGGCGAGAGGAACCTATGAAACTTGGCCTCGGTCTCTATGGCACCATGCTTACAGAAGAGAATTTTCGCTTTGCGAAGCAGGCCGGTGCGACTCATATTGTCGCCCATATCGTTGGCAACTTTAATAAGCCCGGCCAACGCACCACCTCAGGTGGTAATTTCGGCTTTGGAACATCCGATCCAGAAGAACATATTTGGAGCGCCGATGGGATGCGCGAATTGGCGAATGCTGTGCGCGCCGAAGGGTTGCAGTTAGAGGCGATCGAGAACTTCGAGCCAGCCCATTGGTATGATATTCTCTTGGATGGGCCACGTCGTGCAGAGCAGATTGCCCATGTACAACAGATCATTCGTAACGCTGGCGCAGCTGGCATTCCTGTCTTTGGCTATAACTTCAGCCTCGCTGGAGTATGGGGGCGTAGTGAGGTACCTGCCGCACGCGGAGGTGCACTCTCGGTTGGCTACCATAACCCAGAACAATCAGCCATTCCAGATGGCATGATTTGGAATATGGTCTATGATCCTGAACGCTTCGATCCAACCGGCCAACGTGGTTCGGTTCCATCCTGCTCACATGAAGAGCTGTGGCGTCGTTACGCTGCGTTTCTTCAGGATGTGCTGCCGGTTGCCGAGGAGGCTGGCGTTCGGCTGGCGCTCCATCCCGATGACCCACCAATGGAGACATTACGCGGCACCCCGCGCTTGGTTTACCGCGCCGATCTCTACCAGCGCGTGCTCGATCTGGCACCGAGCTATTACAATGGGATGGAATTCTGTATTGGCACACTGGCTGAGATGAATGATGGTAGTGACATCTATGCGGTGGTGGACAAATACAGCCGCACGGATCGCATTTGTTATGTCCACTTCCGTAATGTGCGCGGTAAGGTTCCGTTCTATGATGAAATGTTTGTCGACGATGGCGATGTCGATATGGCCGAGGCAATGCGCATCCTGAAACGCAACGGGTTCGAAGGAGTTGTCATCCCCGACCATACACCAGCCATGAGCTGTGATGCACCCTGGCACGCTGGCAAAGCCTATGCGCTCGGCTGGATGCGCGCAACCTTAGCCTTAATCTAGGCTCGTAGTTTACCAACGCAAAACGCAAAACGCAAAGGCGCAGTAGAGAGCCCCGAAAGAACCAACGCAAAGACGCAAAGGCGCAAAGGGCGTGTGTTCTCTTGGTTCTGCGGTTCTGCGGTTCTGCGGTTCTGCAGTTCTGTGGTTCTGCGGTTCTGCGGTTCTCGGTTCTACGCTACTTACGATGTACTGACACCGCATAGGTATCGCCTGGACGCCATGGCTCTTGCTGCCAGGTAGCCCAACGTGCAAGAATGCTGAGCCCGGCCGTGTTTGCCATGTGATCATAGGATGCAAGCGTTAAACTGGACCACGCCGGTGGGCGTAATTCAAATGCGGAAACCAGTAACCCGCCCTGCTTCAAATGGCGTGCCATGGTATTGATTGTTGCTGCCTCTGTGCCAGGTGTCAGGTAAATCATCACATTCCCGGCCAACACAATACAATCGAATTGGAGGCCAAGGTCAATTGTTGATAGATCCGCAAGCCGCCAATCGAGCTGCGGTGCTTTGGTGCGTGCTTGGGTGAGCATGACTTCATCGAGATCGATCCCCACAATCGCAATACCACGCCGTGCCAATTCAATTGCCATGCGACCAGTGCCACAGCCAGCATCAAGCACCCGATAGCGGGCATGTTCTTGTGGTTGACCATACTCATTCAGCAGCTTCATGATCAGGTTAGCCTCACCATGAATATCAATTCCAGCGGCGGCACGCGCTTCATATGGCGCATCATATTCCTCGCCAGTACGGGTTCGCGTTGCGAGCCATGGGTTAGCTGATTTTGGTGGGATCGATCGATTCGCCATCAGTTCTTCCCCTATAAAACATAGCTATCTCAGCCAGTCGCTCCGCAGTATAAAACGCTTTCGTCCATCACACAACGCTGTTCTTCTGGCCTTGCATTAAGACTCAGCCATTTTTAGCACCACAGCGGGTACCCTTTGGGTGCAGAGGTGACAAACACACAGCGCATAGGTTGGAGCATATAGGCAAGCCTTTGCGCCTTTGCGTCTTTGCGTTGAATAAATGCTCGCTATCGTAATCACGCTCGCTTTTGGTTCTTTTGGTTCTTTGGTTCTTTTGCGCCTTTGCGCCTTTGCGTTGATCGTCCTGCCGCGTTCACATGCCACAACTCAACTGCAGCATTCGTGATCATCAGCGTATCTAGTACAATAACGCAAGAGACATGTTGGTTGAAGAGAGAGGCATATCGTTTTGGCAGAATCACCAATACAATCATTCGACCGTCAACTACCCAAGCCTAAAAGGACTTGGGCTTGTCCCTGGCGCTACCAGCCCCGCTGACATCCGAGACGTATGGCACGTTGACAAGCGCCCTGCCAAGCACACGAATGTTCTCAGCAGCGATCACATCAGCCAGCCCAGCGAGGCCGCACGATGTGCAGACAAACGAAGCTTGTGTTTTCCGATTGGCCTTGTCGATATGCCCACAGGCGGGGCAGGTACGCGAGGTATTGCGAGGATTCACCCGATGG
>JANLSE010000124.1:0-4385 GCA_031362265.1 Roseiflexaceae bacterium | reverse complement strand
CTCGTGTTCTCCATTGGGTGATACCAAAAGGTGTAGATCGCCGCCCACGAGAAGAAAAATCCATGATACTTACGCGCCGCCTGTACTATCTCTTTGCTGATCGGCGCTGGCTTGCCAAACGCTAACCCGCGCCGCCGATTCTCCATCAATAATACCCAGACCAGTAATACAATCACCGACCCCTGCGACGAAAGAATCGATACATCCTGCGCGAGCCCGTCATACCAAAGATGCGTCTGGATAAAGTGCAACACAATAAAGAGGGCATTCACCGCTAATGCGATGATATTAATCTTATGTAAACCATTGGTGTAGCGGCGCACATATTTCTGTGCATACCAAATCATGCCCCAACTACTGATCTGGTGAAGCAGGTATAATCCCCACACACTCAAGCGAGACCAAAAGGTTGGTTCTGCCAGCTTCCAATAATACCAAAGCGGCCCTGCATCAGGCAGGCGCTGAACATTCGCCAGCCAACCGCCAGTTAACCAAATGACGCCAGTAAAAACAAAACTGAAGCAAATCCCAGCCCAGAATGCACGCATATCTGCACGTGGCTGCGTTGGTGTTGAGGCACTCACAATCGCTCCCTTCTCATAGGATCTAGACTTACCGATCAGTATACCATAGTTTGCAAAGCTGTTGTATACTACTTGCAAGTGTTTATTGGGAGGAATCATGCAACTAGCGATCAATGGCACACTCTTCGAGGTTGCCGATACGCCAGCGCGGCCACTCTTATGGGTGCTACGCGATGAACTGGGGCTTACTGGTACGAAGGTTGGCTGTGCAGCCGGGTTTTGTGGCGCATGTACGATTCATGTCGATGGCGTTGCCTCACGCGCTTGTCAGACACCGCTCGCAGCAGTTGCGGGCAAGCAGGTGCGAACAATCGAGGGGATGGCCGAGGTACGTGCCGATGGTAGTGTGACATTGCATCCAGTGCAACAAGCGTTCCTTGACGCACAGGTTCCACAATGTAGTTGGTGTATGAGCGGCCAGATGATGACTGCCGCAGCATTTTTGGCGAATACCCCTGCTCCAAGTGATGAGCAGATTATTGCGGCTATGAATAAGAATTACTGCCGTTGTGGATGTTACGCCCGCATAAAGGTTGCCGTACGCGAGGCCGCCACCTTGCTCGCCAACGAACAGGAGCAACCAGTATGACGAGCAAACAACCGCATTGGAAGCTTTCCCGTCGTGGCTTTCTGATTGGTACGGGTGTTGCTGGTGCTGGGCTGGCAATCGGCTATGTGTTCGGCCTCCCACGCCTGCGCCTGGGTATCGCCGATGCGTTCGAGAATGCGTCGCAACCTTCACGTGTTTCGACCAAAGATCCCAGCCTTTGGTTTGTGATCAGTCCTGCAAACGAGATTCTCTTCTATTCGCCCAAGGTTGAGATGGGCCAGGGCATTCATACGGCACTCGCCCAAATTGCTGCCGAGGAACTTGAGGTAGACTGGGCTCAGATCAAGGTGCAGAATGCGACCTCGCGTGTTGGCCCCTATGATGGCAGCGGTACGACGGGCAGTACCTCCGTTTCGAGCCTCTATACTCCACTACGCACGGTTGCCGCCACCATGCGCGAGATGTTACGCGCCGAGGCTGCCCGTAAGCTGGGAGTCGCCGCTAGCGATATCCGCATGGCCCATGGTGTTGCCGCACTAGCGAGCAATCCATCACGCAGCCTAACATATGGTCAAGTCGTACAGGGCGTAACGAAGTGGGAAGTTCCCAAAGACACACCACCACTCAAATCGCCCACGGAGTTCCACACGATCGGCAAAACCTTTCCGCGTGTCGATTTTGCCGATAAACTGCAAGGCAAGGCGATCTATGGCTACGACATGCGATTGCCAAATATGCTGTTTGGTGCTGTCGCGCGCCCACCAACGATCGGATCAACCCTGCGGCGTGCCGCTCCTGGTGAAGCAGCTCAACAACCAGGTGTTATTACCATCGTTGCGGAGAATGGCTTTGCTGGTGTTGCAGCAACAACACGCCTCGAGGCATGGGCCGCTGTGCAGACCATGCAACTCGAGTGGGATCAGCCGCCACCATTCCAGCAGGCCGATATCGATGCGCGCATCACAGTTGGGCAGGGCAGCGGAATTGACATTCAACAGGCTGGAGATGCCCGCACACAGCTACAGGGTAGTAGTGTCATCCAAGCTGAATATCGTACACCAATGGCGGCGCATGCGCATCTTGAGGCGCAGGCTGCACTTGCGGTTGTAGGTGCCGATAGCGCGCAAATCTGGGCATCCACGCAATTCCCAGATCTGGTACGGAGCGAAGTTGCCAAGGTGACCGGGCTAAAGAACGAGCAAATCGAAGTCATTCCAACCTATCTGGGTGGCGGGTTTGGCCGTAAATCAGGTGTTGAACCAGCAGTCGAAGCAGCACGCTTGGCAAAAGCATCTGGCCGCCCCGTGCATGTTGGTTGGTCGCGCACCGAGGACTTTCGCCATGGCTATTTGCGCCCACCAACCCATCATATCCTACGCGGGCGGGTGGAGGCTGGGAGGATTCTGGCGATTGAGCATCAGCAGGCCAGTGGCCATGTTGCGTTCGATTTCCTGCCTGCTGCCATGATGCAGATCATGGGATCCGATTTTGGCGCATGGCGTGGTGCCCGCATCAGCTATGCGATCCCCAATATCCAGGTGACCGCATGGCGCAATACCCTGCCGGTACGCACTGGTTGGTGGCGTGGCCTAGGGTTACTGGCAAATACCTTTGCGATTGAGAGTTTCCTTGATGAACTGGCCAATGCCGCGAAGATTGACCCAATCCAACTACGCCTGACACACCTCCCAGCTGGTGAAGCCGGGGAACGCCTGCGTGCGGCGCTGACCAAAGTAGCGGATATGAGCGCCTGGGGTAGTGCGGCACCAACTGGCCGAGCACGTGGTGTTGCCTGCTGTATTGATCACGGGACGATTGCTGCGCATGTGGCGGAAGTCTCTATCGAGGGTAATCAGATCCGCGTCCAGCGCTTCTGGTCGGTTGTGGATGCTGGGCTGGCAATCAACCCCGATGGCATTATTGCCCAGACACAGGGTTCAATTGTCATGGGACTAAGTTCGACCTTGATTGAGGAACTTACCGTCCGGGACGGCCAATTCAGTGCAAGCAATTTCGATGGCTACCCACTGATTACCATTGCGGACATACCCGACATCGAGGTTACCGTGCTCAGCACTGGCGATATCCCATATGGCGTCGGTGAGCCACCACTTGGTCCGGTAGCAGCAGCCGTTGCTAATGCGGTCGCGGCGCTCATGGGTAAACGCTTGAGGAAGTTACCCTTGCAAATGGGGTGATCACTACGTAAGGGTCAAAACACATGAGGCATCCCGAATCTCATTTACGGCTGAGGGCAAGGGGTGGATAGGCAAGCCAAAGCTGACTGAGAGCGGATCGCAGCCGAGAAAGCGGAGCCACACGGCTGCAACCCGCTTTCCGGTTCAATGGCAGCCGACCCGGACCAGCTGCGCACTAGAATTGATCCGTTATATGACGAAGAGCCATGAAATCGGGTCAAGACCACCGCACGCCAGCCAGATAATGTCTCGCAACTCTTACGCCGTACATAGCAGCGAATCGGCTTCGTTGGCTATACGTTGCACAGCTTACGGCAATATCGGGTAACGATCTGGAGAACAGCGGGTGTTGATCTGGAGGTTGTGTCCGCACTGGCTGGGCATAAAAGGGCATAAAAGTGACAGATGAAGTCTATAGTGAGGCGACCATGGAGCGCAAACGGACAGCCGTTGAGAAGGGCAGGAAAGCCGAATGAGTACACATTTTTGGGGCATCCACCACAAAACACAGAATGCGGGACTCAGGTGCTACCCGAATACCGCATTCCAATGCTGGTGCCAAGGACGGGGGACGATCCCGTGACCTCGTGTTTTTCAGCTACGGTTGAGGCACCTCCAAGCAGCCCTCGCCTACTATCTGACGCGCTCCACACCTCACCAGCATCATTACCCCACCGCCCTTACATTGCTCCTAGCACCCTAATCCAGGTGCATATACCTACAACTACACCCACAGTTTCTGGCGCTGCAGAACGCCTTACACACTGGCTGCTTTCACTGCTACCTGCTGGTCGCCCTCGACGTATCAGCCGCATGACGGGCCAGTTCGACCCAAAATACCAGGATATGCCAGCGACAGTTGCGCTGACCGATGCGTTGCTCAGTGGGCATGTGGCTGGCACCACAACGCTTGCGGTCACCCTTGATCTGCACGGCATGGCACGCGTCGGAGTGATCGATATTGATGCGGGCGGAATCGCTGCCCTCCAGGCTGTGTTGAAAACCCTACACGATGCGGGGCTCTCCGCATTTGCAATCGCGGTTGCAACCCCA
>JANLSE010000058.1:0-5752 GCA_031362265.1 Roseiflexaceae bacterium | reverse complement strand
CTGTTTCGCCGCTTGGGAGTCTTCGTCGGCGGGTTCACACTTGAGGCCGCAGAAGCGGTCTGCGGGGATCAGGGATCAGGGATCAGGGATCAGGGATCAGGGATCGGGCGAGGCTTCTCCGACCCCTGACCCCCGACCCCTGACCCCGGTGCTGGATGGTATCACTGCACTGGTGGACAAGAGCCTGGTGAAACAGGTCGAAGGCCATGACGGCGGGCCGCGCTTCACCATGCTGGAGACACTGCGCGAATATGCACTCGAGCGGCTGGCGGCGGGCGGAGAGGCCAAGGTGCTGCAGCGGCGACATGCCGAGTATTTCGTAGCGCTGGCGGAGGCGATCAGCGCCGCGGGGGGAGAGTGGGAATATTGGGACGATCGGACGCGCACCGAGTACGCCAACCTGCGTGCGGTGTTGGTCTGGTGCCGTACCGCAGGCCCTAACGGTATCCCCGCAGCCGATCTAGGAATGCGCCTGGCGAAGGCGCTTCGAATCTACTGGTTCGAAAATGATCTGCGCGCGGGGCTACGCTGGCTCCAAGAGCTTTGCGGCCCGGAATGGCATCATGGCCCGGCGCATCTGCGCGCTCGCTTGCTCAGCTCGCTCGGCCAATACATCCGCTCGAGCTACACGAGCGATTATCATGATTGGTGGGCACGGGCGCTCGCCGTGCTTGAGGAAGGCGTGCGACTCAGCCGGGAGATCGGTGACATGTGGGCGCTGGCCGAAGTGTGTCGTCATCGTGGTGAGGCCGCGTTCACCAAGGAAGACCTGTCCGAAGCCAGGGCGTGGTTCAGCGAAAGCCTGACAGCTGCCCGCGCAGCAAGCAGCCCATGGAACATCGCCTGGACGCAATTCTCCTTCGGTATGATGGCCGAAATGCAGGGCGACGACCAGGAAGCTGCGCGGTTGTTCGAGGAATGCCTACCGATGTTTCAAAGTGTGGGCAAGGGCGTAAATGTCGTCGCGGGGCGTTATAGCGCTGTGCTGCTTCGGCTTGGGGAACTGGATCGCGCAGCTTCACTGCTTGACGATGCACTTACCTCCAATCGCGTCGAATTGAGCCTATTAGAGTTTGCAAATCTGCACGACTACTGTGGGCAGGTCGCCTATGCGCAATCCGATCTCGGGCGTGCAGCACAGCACTTCGTACAGGCACTCCGGTTTGAACGGGAGAGCCGTCAGCAGTTCTCGCCCGACTTTAACTTGGCAATGCGCCGCCACCTACTGAGCGAGATCGCGGTTGTCGCGGCCGCGCAAGGCCAGTACGTTCAGGCGACACGGTGGCTCAGCCATGCCCCCGAGCGTTTCTACTTCGATAAGCCCAATCTCGTAGAATCCCAGATTAGTCAGTCGCTGGCCGCCTGTCGCACTGCTCTCGGCGAGGAAGCGTTCGACGCGGCTTGGGCTGTGGGCCAGGCGTTGACGCTCGAACAGGCGATTGCCGAGGCGCTGGATGCAGCCGAGCAGGGGCAGGCGCACTCGGGGCCGGAACCGCTGGCCACACCATCAGAGGGAGTGTAGCGATGTCGAACCTACCGACCGGAACCGTCACGTTCTTGTTCACCGATATCGAAGGCTCCACCCGCTTGTGGGAGCAACACCCGCGGGCAATGGAACTCGCCTTGGCCCAGCATCACACGCTGTTGCGCCAGGCGATCGAGTCCCATGATGGACAGGTCTTCCAGATTATCGGGGATGCCTTCTGCGCGGCCTTTGCCACCGCACCTGCCGCCCTGCACGCGGCCCTCACCGCCCAGCGCGCCCTACGAGATGCCCGCTGGGACGCGACCGATCCTATCCGGGTGCGCATGGCGCTGCACACTGCTGCCGTCGAGCTACATGCCGGTGAGTACCCGAGTGGTCAACACTTCAACCGACTGGCACGTCTGCTCAGTGCCGGCCACGGTGGCCAGGTGCTGTTCTCTCTAGCCACCGAGCAACTGGTGCGCGATCACCTCCCGCCCGAGACCTATTTGCGCGATCTAGGTGAAGGCGGATTGCGGGGCCTCAAGCGCGCCGAGCATGTCTTCCAGCTTGTGGCCTTCGACCTCCCCGCCGACTTTCCCCCACTCAGCAACTTCGATACGCGCTACCTGGAATCAGCTCCATTGGAGGCGGGCAGGCTTCCCAACCCCTACAAAGGCCTGCGCGCCTTCCATGAGGCTGATTCGCCCGACTTCTTCGGACGTGAGGCGCTGACTGAGCGGCTACTGGGGCGGCTGGCCGAGGATGTCCCGTTCGCACGCTTCCTCGCGGCTGTGGGGCCAAGCGGCAGCGGCAAGTCGAGTGTGGTACGCGCGGGACTAGTGCCAGCCTTGCGCGAGGGGCGCCTGCCCGGCTCTGAGCGCTGGCTGATAGTCGATCTATTGTCCGGCGCGCATCCCTTGGAAGAGCTGGAGGCGGTGCTCTTGAGCATCGCCGTCAACCCGCCAGAGAGTCTGATCAATCAGCTGCGTGAAGACGAGCGCGGGCTTATTCGCGCTGTCAAGCGGGTGCTGCCGCGTGACGAGACTGTTGAGCTGGTTTTGGTGCTCGACCAGTTCGAAGAGGTCTTCACATTGGTTGAGGATGAGCCGACACGTGTGCACTTTCTGGCCAGCCTGCACGCTGCTGTGACCGATCGACGCAGCCGAGTGCGGGTGATCATCACACTGCGGGCGGACTTCTACGACCGACCGCTACTCTACCCCGACCCTGGCAAACTGCTGCGTGAACGAACCGAGGTAATATTACCACTGACAGCCGAGGAGCTAGAGCGCGCGATCGAGCGGCCAGCCGCCCGGGTCGGCGTGATACCTGAGCTGGAGCTGATCGCGGTGATTGTAAAGGATGTCGGGGAGCAGCCAGGAGCACTGCCGCTGCTCCAGTATGCCCTAACCGAGTTGTTCGATAGGCGCGAAGGCCGCCGACTCACGCTGCGCGCCTATCGCGCGAGTGGCGGTTTGCTAGGCGCGCTGAGTCGGCGTGCTGACGAATTATATGACCAGCTCGACGAGCACGGCCAGGAAGTAGCACGACAACTGTTCCTGCGACTGATAACACTCGGTGAAGGGGTCGAGGACACCCGCCGCCGGGTGCGGATTTCGGAGCTGGTGAGCGCTACCAACGCTCAAGGGTTGGCCCTGAGCGGATCTAAGGGATCAGCGCTCAACGATGCCCCTGATCCAGACCGTTTGTTGTTGATGGACGCAGTGATCGATCAGTATGGCCGCTACCGGCTGCTAACATTCGATCAGGACTCGATTACCCATGAGCCAACCGTAGAGCTGGCGCATGAGGCGCTCATTCGGGCATGGCTTCGGCTACGCGACTGGATCAATGCCAGCCGCGAGGCGCTGCGGATCCAGCGTCGGCTTGCACAGGCATCTGGTGAGTGGTTCGCTTCACAGCGCGAGCGAAGTTACCTCGCAGGTGGAGGGCGGCTGGCAGAGTTCTCTGTGCTTGCTGAGCGAGGTGAAGTTGCCCTGAATCAGGCCGAGCAAGCCTATCTGCAGGCGAGTGTGGTAGCGGAAGAAGCGCACCAGCAAACCGAGCGCGATCGTCAGCAGCATGAATTGGAGCAGGCCCAGGCGCTGGTCGAGGAGCAGCGTGCGCGAGCCGAGGTATCCCAGCGGGCCGAGCAGGCACAGCGCAGTGCAGCGAACCGGCTGCGCTATCTGGTTGGCGTGCTGGCGTTCTTCCTTATCGTGGCGGTTGGGCTGAGTGCCTTCGCATTTCAGCAACGCGGTGAAGCACAGACAAGTGCCCTAGAAGCCCAGGCCCAACGTCAGGTGGCAGACACCCAACGACAGACTGCCCAAACCAACTTGCGCCAAGCCGAAGCACAGCGGATTGCAGCAGAATCTACCCGACTCGTGGTCGAGCACGGGAATACTGACTTAGCAGCACTTCTCGCGGTTCGTTCCATCCATACCCAATATACCCCCCAAGGCGATGAGGCTGTGACTGGCGTAGAACATATGAATGCCCCGATTCGGGTATTACAAGGCCACAGAGCTGGTGTATGGCGGGTGAATTTCTCGCCCGATGGGCGTACATTAGCATCGTCTGACTTTTTGGGGATGGTCAAACTCTGGAACGTCGCCGACGGGAAAGAGTTACGTACACTCGATACTGGCTATGGTAGTGTCGTGCTGAATGTCATCTTCTCACCCGATGGTTCAACCATCCTCACGTCCGGCAGTTCCGGCCACGTAACCCTCTGGTCAGCAGACAAGGGTACGCAGCTTCGGCAGTTCGTTGGACATACGAGCGATGTATGGGGTGCCGCCTTTGCACCCGATGGTGCCACAGTATTAACCTGTGGATGGGACCAAACTGCGCGTTTGTGGGACACTGCCACTGGCCGAGAGCTGCGGCAAATCAAGCTACCACGCTGGTGTATGTCAGCCGCCTTCTCACCAGATGATCATACCATCGCGGTTGGGCTGGATCCAGTGCTTGATGAGAAAAACTATGTGGGCATTATGCTCTGGGATATCCAGAAAGGTCTTCAGTTACACGAATTGATTGGTCATCAACAATTGGTGTCGCAGGTGTCGTTCTCGCCGGATGGCACGACTCTCCTGAGCACCTCGACCGATGCGACGGCTCGGCTCTGGGATGTGCAGACTGGTCAGCAAATCCGACTGATGAATGATCATACCACCTGGATTTTAGGTGGGGCTGTCTTTGCCCCTGACGGTCGTACCTTCCTGACCGCTAGCCATGATACCACCATGCGCTTGTGGGATACGGCTACTGGTCAGGAACTACGCCGATTCAGTGCTCACGCAAGCGGATTGGTTGTCCCAGCCTCAACACCCTACGACGATCTTCAGCTAGCGGCCAAGGCAGGTGGATTGTTTGATGCTGCGATCGCTCCTGATGGCACACTCGCAGCGACTGCGGGTGCCGACGGCACGATCCGGCTATGGAATCTCAACGGGCAATCCGGCCTTCCTGTGTTGCGGGGTCATACGAGCTCGGTACTGGAGGCAGTCTATACACCTGATGAAACAATGATTGCGACGATCGAGCTGAATGCAGTGCATCTTTGGGATCGCGCCAGTAATACTGAGCGTCACTCAGCACCATTTCCGTTAACCGCATGGGCGCTGGCAATCTCACCTGATGGAAAATTGCTTGCAGTAGCCCATGGAAACGGCTCGCTGCGGATTTTTGACATCCAGCATTGGCAGGTCGTGGCCAACCTCAGCATGTACGAGACACTGAACTATCAGTCCTGGGATGTCGCTTTTTCGCACGATGGGCAGTATTTAGCGATGATTGGCTGGGGTAGCAAACAGCCAGTGCGGGTATGGAAAACAAACGGCTTTGTGGTCGTTGCCGATCTGACGACGCCTGATGGGCGCGTAGTAACCTTCCTTCCCGACAACCGCTTGGTGACTGGTGGGGGAGATGGCTATGCACGAATTTGGGATGTGACACGCAATGAGATGATCCGCGCTATCAAGATCGATGGTGGCGACGTCACCGGCCTAGCAGTCACCCCTGATGGACAGCAAATCGTGACCAGTGGCAACGATGGAATAGTGCAGCTGTGGGATGTTGCAACTGGGAAAGAGATACGACGTTTTAGTGGGCACCTCGGGCCAGCTTGGCGCGTGGCGGTTTCGCCTGATGGGCGCTTGCTCCTTACAAGTGGTGAAGATGGTACGGCGCGGCTTTGGGATCTGGCCAGTGGATCGGAGGTGCGGCGCCTTACTGGGCATACTGGAGCGGAAAAAGGCGTATTCTTCTCTTCTGACG
>JANLSE010000171.1:0-13099 GCA_031362265.1 Roseiflexaceae bacterium | reverse complement strand
GTATATTATCATACCATCATAGTAGGACTTAATCTCTTTTTGAGCAGCAGATTGTGCCATTGTTTGCACACGTTTCTGCGATGGCGTCTCTTGCTAGGCTACAGTTTGGAGTGAATTCATGTCGCACATATCTTGCCGAATAGTCGCTAACACATTGACTGGAAGGAAACAACTCATGAAGCATTCGCCTAGTCGCATGTTCAGCTCCCTGGCGGCGTTCCTAATCGCATTGCTCGTCGTCGCGACGGCCAGCGCTGCTGGCAATTTCTTTGATGTGCAGGCCAATGCACCGCAGATCAGCGACGATCCATCTTCCGACACAACTGCTGTCTTTCCGACCAATAAGCAGAACGAGCCGACAATCGCGGTCAACCCACTGGATCGCCGCTACTTGATTGCTGGCTCGAATGACGAGCAGCGTCAGCCACCGTGTGGCCCTGGTGTGGTGCGCGGCAATGTGCCTGCCAACGACTGTTCATTCTTCCCTAATGTTGGCACCTCTGGTATCTATACCTCATCCAATGGTGGAACCACGTGGACCAACCGTGGCCTGCTTGATGATCAGGCAAGCTGGGTGGCGAGCCAACTGGTTTCCGACGGCGACCCAGTGATCGCCTATGGCCCGAAGCCGACTGGCACTGGCAGTTTCAGCTATACAAGTGGCGCTCGCGCCTACTATGCCACACTGGCTTCCTACAAAAATAACAACGGCTCCTACCCACCAAACAAGGCCCCCGAGTATCTGGCGGTCTCCTATTCGGACGACAATGGCATTACTTGGAGTGCGCCAGTGCTGGCAACCACCAAGGACAACCCCAACGATTTCAACGACAAGGAATGGATTACGGTTGATGACAACCAAGGTAGCCCATATTTTGGTCGGGTCTATGTGAGTTGGACTGAGTTTCGCTCAGCCAGGAATGGCTCCGAGCCGATTATGGTCAGTATTTCGACCGATGGCGGCGCGAGTTTTGATGCTCCCAAGCAGATCTCACCAGCTGGTAACAATGGTACTGGTAATGGACGGCAAGGTTCGATGGTGACTACTGGGCCTGATGGCAGCGTCTACATAGCCTTTGTACAGGGTAGTGGTCATGTGGTGTCAATCTCGCGCGATGGTGGGCAAAAGTGGACGCGCCCGATCAACGTTGCAGCGGTCACTGATATCCAGGATCCTATTCCTGGAGCGAATTTCCGCACCGATAGCTTCCTGAGCATCGCTGCTGACCCACGTTCCGGTAGTACAACGCTCTATATTGCCTGGGCGCAGCGTACCGCTGATGGGGGCCGGATCTGGGTTACGACATCGAATGATCGCGCTGTGACCTGGAGCGCACCTCAGCAGGTCAGTACTGCTGCTGAAGGCTATGCCTTCTTCCAGGGCTTGGATGTTGCATCAACTGGTCGTGTCGACCTAGCGTATCAGTCGCTTAAGGCGCTTGATCCCACTACTTTTGGAACGGGTAACGCCACAATCGACAGCTACTATGTCTCGAAGTCGGCTAGTGGTAGTTGGAGTGCGCCACGAAAGATTAGCACTGCCTCCTCGGATCCGGCTGTTAGTTCTCAGAATAACCTGGCACGCCAGTTCTTTGGTGATTATAATGTGCTTGTCTCTAGTGCTACCAAGGCATGGTTTATTTACACCGATACCCGTAATGGCGCTGGTTGCCCAGCGATCGACCAGTACCAGCGGATTATCGCCGGTACTGAGACGGTTCGTGGCGATATGGGTGATCGGATCGCCACACGGCTTGGCCAGAACCCCTATTCGCACGAGCCCGGCGAAAAGCCAGCCCCGACCGAGCACTGCAACAGCCAATTTGGCAATAGCAATGCCTTTGTGAGCGTGATTACGCCATAAACTAAGCTCTTCGTTGTATATGCAGTCAGCGGCAAGAATACGGAAAAACGTATTCTTGCCGCTTTTATGTTGCTGCACTTTATCCAATTCGCCCTTAATTTGGTTACAGTATTGCCTTGTACTGCCCAGCCGTGCACAGCAAAACGCTTAGCCTGTCGCTTGGCTTGCCTCACAAAAGTATTATTGCTACTCATATAGCAATCCTAGCGGATAAGAATATGAGGGAGAGGGGATTTTTTCTTGGGGGCTGCGCCCCCAGTGCCCCCGCTTGTTTACAAATGAAATAGGAATGCTATAATACAACTAACCCGGAAAGCAGCGCCGATGGCGCCATAGCCTGCGGTAAATCGCGCAGGCTCCTGCCAAAGCGCGCTATTCCATGATGCACAATTCCCCCGTCCGCTCTGAATAAACCCAATACCCGAATAGGTTAGCGATTGAATAACAGGAATAGTACCACACCGACCAGAATCACAATCAGAATGATTGCAAACGTTAACGCGCTTGGCATACCCCGCCCTTCACCTACCACGGTGACAAGCGCTGGTTGTGTTGGTGTTGGTGCCGCAGCAATAACCGGCGCTTGTGATTTCTGAGGTTGCTGCCCAATGCTAAATGGCGAACCCTCAAGCATATCGGGAATGCCATTCTGATTGGTGTCGAAACGCTGCATGGCCTGTTCATATTTCTGGCGGACATCAGCTGGCAATTCATCCAAACTACTATACGATTTGCCGCCAATAATAAACTGAGTGGCGCTCATTACCGTTGCCCTGGTCATATCAATGACTCCTGGTTTTCCATCCTTGCCAGTAGCCGAAAGCATGTTTGTGGTGAGCTCGAACAATTGTCGAATATCGGGCGGCATCGAGTCAGGGCTATCGTATTCCTGGCCGTTGAACACTACCTTTGGCATATGACCTCCTGGTGATGGATTGTTTTGTCGAGTATATCATGCGTAGATGGCGCTTGCTATGCTTGACAACACCGATCAGGAGCGGTATCTTCTCTCAACCACACTATCCCTTGAGGAGATTCGATGCCTCACAATACTCCTGCGCCGATGGTCGATTTCCATAGTCATTATTATGAAGCGGATTGGTATGATACACCCGCGGCAAGCCCTCCAGTTGTGGCACGTTCCTGGAAGGCGCTCACCGATCTGCCTACCCAGATCGCTGAAATGGATGCAGCCCGTGTAGCAATGAAGGTGTTGAGTGCGCCAATTGCCTCAATATCGCAGCCTGGTATGTCGCTACCACTGGTGCAAATCCAGCGTATGAACGATCGCTTTGCCGACTTGGTTGCAACTCATCCATATCGGCTACTTGGCCTTGCCACGGTTGACCCATTCCAGGGTGAGAGTGCAGCGCGTGAGATTGAACGTGCGATCACTGAGCTTGGGTTGGGTGGTATCTGTATTGATTGCTCACAAGGCGATTATTTCTTGGATCAAGCCAGTGTACGGCCTACGTTGGTAGCCGCTGCAGCGCTTGGCGTTCCGGTGTTTGTGCATCCAGTAAGCCCAGCTGGATTCACACAGCGCTTGCGGCAGATCGGCCATCTTGGTATTCTGCTTGCGCGTGGCAGCGAAACGGCTGCTAGTATTCTTGCACTGTTACGAGCTGGGATTTTCGATGAGTTGCCAACACTCCAGCTTGTTGTGCCGATGATTAGTGCAGCCGCATTGATGTTCGCTGGAATCCTTGAGCCTGAGCGTGGCCGTGAGGAAGGCTGGCTTGGTACAACACCTAGTCTGGCGCGCTCCAACCTGTATATTGATACAATGGGATTTGACCCAGCCTCAATTCGCTTTGCTGTGCAACTGCTGGGTGCAGATCATGTCGTGTTGGGGAGCGATTGGCCAATCCGGCCGATAACCTCGCGTGATCAGGCCGAAACTGCGTTGATAGCGGCTGGTTTGGCAGACACAGAACGTGCTGCTATACTTGGTGCCAATACACTGCGGCTCCTGCATACCCAAAAAAGGTAATATTTTCGAAGATTTATGCTCGACGTATCTGAAAGGCATTCAATGATGACTACTGGGAAAAGCCATCCTGAACAACGCGCCCAAATTGCAGCTGCGGCGCAACGGCTTGTCCAAACCGGAGTGCTCTCGCATAGCGGCCATGGCAACATGAGTGCTCGTATTGCGGGTACGAACCATATGTTGTTGACCTCTGTGAGCCATATTGCGCATGTCACAGCTGAGAATCTGGCGTTGGTGACATTTGATGGCGAACCGGTCGAAGGAAGCCTCGATCCTGGTACGCGTGAGATTGTTGGTATGCATGCCTGTGTCTATCGCGAGCGCCCCGATGTGGGATCTGTGATTCATACCCATTCGCCGCAGGCTACTAGCTTTGCACTGGCCCATGTTCCACTGCCAGTTGTCTATGAAGCATTCTTGCGTTTTGGGATCACCGAGGATATTCCAGTAGCAGCCTGGGCACCACGTGGTTCAGAAGAGGCAATTGCCTATATTGTGGATCAACTCAAGTTGCATCCGGGTATCCCAGCAGTATTGCTTGGCAACCACGGGCTGCTCTCGTTTGGTCGTGATGCGGGCGCAGCAGCACAGATCATTATTATTATGGAAGAATCGGCCGAGATGACCCTGACAGCGCGTGCGCTTGGTGGGCCAAAGCCATTCCCTGAAGGTGCACTGGAAGCAGAACGCGCCCACATGAAACGCTATGGATCGGCGTAATGACCGTAGATTCTAACGCAAAGGCTCAACACTCTGCGAGTGCGCAAAGGCGCAAATACATACAACCTTTACGCCCTTGCGCCTTTGCGTCTTTGCGTCTTTGCGTTGAAAACTATACCCTTACTTGTGTGATAACCTTATATGTGTGAACTTTATTCTTTTAGAAAGCTATCATGACGACACAACACTATACACTGCTGCTCGCATCCTACCTAGAACCAGAACATGTTGAGCGTATTCGGCAGGTAAGCCCGAATATTGAGGTGATTTACCGGCCAGATTTGGTTGCCAAGCCACGCTATGCAGCCGATCACCATAACAGTATCAACCGCACACCAGAGCAAGAGGCGGAGTGGCAGACATTACTGGCGCGAGCGGATATTCTGTTTGATTTCGATACAAGCCACCGCAACGATCTCCCCGAGTTGGCGCCACGCCTGCGTTGGGTTCAATCGGCGAATGCAGGAATTGGCCAGATGGTGCGCCAGCTTAGTTACGATACACGTATGCCGCAGACGATTTTTACCACTTCGAGTGGTATTCATGCCAAGCCACTTGCAGAGTTCTGTGCACTGGTTATGCTCATGTTTGTTCGTGGGCTCTTTCAGATTCAGGAGCAGCAGCAACGGCGGCACTGGCAGCGTTATTCAGGTACCGATCTTACCGATCGAACGGTTGGCATTCTAGGCGTTGGGCGGATCGGGCGTGAGGTAGCACGTACCGCCAAAGCACTTGGGATGCGGGTGATCGGCACAAAACGTACGGTCGAAGGAGTCGACCCTGCCAGCCTCTATCTTGATACACTGTATGCCCCAACCGAGTTACCAGAGGTATTACGACGCTCCGAATTCTTGGTGATAGTAACCCCACACACCAATCACACCGAGCGGTTAATTGGCGCTGAGCAGTTGGCGCTTCTGCCACATGGTGCGGTGCTGATCAATATTGGGCGTGGTGCAGTTCTTGATGAGCAGGCCCTAATCGCGGCATTACAATCAGGGCATCTGGGTGGCGCGGCGCTCGATGTGTTTGATGTGGAACCTCTACCAGCCGAAAACCCATTATGGGCCCTACCTAATGTGCTGATTTGCCCACACTCGGGGAGCACTACCGATCGTGAGAATACACGCCTGACCGACCTATTTTGTGAGAATCTACGGCGCTTCTTGGCTGGTGAAACATTATTGAATGTGCTGGATCACGAGCAGTTGTATTGATCTGAAATGGCAATCAACGGCAAGATGTTCAGGGATCAGATAGCTTGATCAGCGCAGGTTCTGAAGCAGGGTATAGCGTTCCCCTACGCGCTGAACCAAGGCTGCTCGTAATGCATCGCCAGTGATTTTACGGTGGGCCAATTTACGTAGCTGGCCTGCCAATTCGCCATCTCCAAGCGTTTGCTCTGCCCAAGCTACAAAATCACCACGTGCTTGATGATATTCTAAGCTCGTGAGTGGAACCTGCATAAGCGCGTCAAGGAATTCTCCCAAGCTAGCGGATGCAAATCCAGTCGAGCCCTGTG
This sequence comes from Roseiflexaceae bacterium, assembly GCA_031362265.1. Lineage (GTDB taxonomy): Bacteria > Chloroflexota > Chloroflexia > Chloroflexales > Roseiflexaceae > JANLSE01. The sequence goes on along the minus strand of JANLSE010000171.1, from coordinate 7,000 downwards.
CTGTGTTGAAGAAGAACCGTTTGCTCATTGGTAAAGGCGCATTGAGATACTTATACAAATGGCGAATATGGGTTATTCGGCGGCGATAGGTGCGTAATTGCACAACACATCGTTCACACATCCATACATACCCTTGCGGAATATCGGCTGGTGTGTCGCAGGGGTTGCCAATCACACGCTGGATAGCGGCAATCGCCTCTGGATTGGTTAGTTGGGTGAGCAGACATGAGTTTAATGATCTGAGGATTGCGGGTGCAAGCCAATCTGGCCGATAGGAGACAAATGCCCAGCCACCATTGAGCAATGGTTGGATCGCCTGTAATGTTGCTACTTGACCGGGCTGGACAAACTGCTGCGCTTCTTCGAGTACAATCCAGTGCGGGCGAAACGTTCGTTTTCGTAGTGTCTGTACTGAATGAAGCAATTCAACCAGGTAACTGTTCCGCTGATCAATCGGATAATGGCAGAGATCAAGCACCACTGAGGCTGTGCTAACTTCAAGGAGTGCAGCAATATGAGTGGGAGCCGGTAATGTTTGAGCATCTCCCTCAACAGCAATGATCCCCGGCAGCCCACGCAGGCCACGAAAATCGCCCTCAGGGTCAATCAGTAGCACTTGGTAGTTGAAGTGATGCATGCCTTCAGCGAGTAGCCCGGCTACCCACGATTTCCCGCTGCCCGAATCGCCAAAAATACCCAGATTGCTACTAATCAGTGTTGCCCCTGAAATTGCCACTGGTGTGCCAGCTTCTGTAACTCCAAGTGGGATCTGCGGCTGGCGGTGCAATGGTATTTGAAGCGGCTGCTCATCGATCCAGTATTGTTTCAATACCTCCAGAACACCAGCAGGCCCTGGTAGATTTGTTACGAGATCGGCAACTTCCTTAAGCGCTGGAACAGCATCAGCGACGGCGACTCCACAACCGCTCAGTTCAAAGAGCGATATATCATTTTCTGCATCACCAAAGGCCACTAGGTTATGGCGCGATAATCCACATAACCCGAGCATGTGCTCCAACCCCGTACCTTTGGTTGCGCCTGGTGGCAGAATCATCAAAGCACCTTTATTCTGAACGACGGTCGCATCTGCTCCCCAATGTTGCAGGACATGCCAAACAGTATCTGCATGTTGTATCCAGGTCGCAACGATTGTTTGGCCATGTTCCAATGGTACGTGTGCTGCCTCAAGTTCCTGGATGAGCCGCGGATCCAGCGTGCCAAACGGTAGATACACCTCGCCAGAAGCAGTGTGCGTAAGCACCGCCCCGTTTTCCCAAACAATACCAGTGAACACATCCTCAAGTGCGCCAAGATTAACATCACCAAAACGACGCCCAGTTACGAGGAAGAGGATGTGTCCAGCAGCATGAATACGCTGAAGAGCCACTTGTAACGCAGGTGGAACGACGCCATGTTCGGCAAGCGTTCCATCGAAATCAAAGGCAAGGATGCGGCAATACATAGCACGCCTCCTAACGTACATTTAGCACCTTGAGGAAGAGCGCATATGCTCACTCACGGTGCTCTTGACACGATTGTATAGTAAAGAGGCGAACCAAGTAGAAAATAACTCGATCAGCTGGGTTACGTTCTGATCACTGGGCGGGCCGCATCTGACAGGTTTAGGACGACTCAAACCAGTTCTTGCCTTGGCATTACCTCGCGATTCATGGTTGCTGCTGGCCAATGCCCCGCTAAGAGATCGGCAACTGCGCCCGCGACTTCGGCATGCAAAGAGGGGACGCTCGCTGCACACCATGCGCCAAAATGTGGGGTTAAAATCACACGGTGTGGATCCAGCGCCAAAAGTGGATGATCCATGGCCAATGGTTCATCTTCTAGCACATCCAATGCGACACCATACAGGCGATTTTCTTGTAATGCACGTACAAGCGCAGCCTCATCAATCACTCTTCCGCGGCTGGTATTGATCACTATTGCGCTCGGCTTGACATAACTTAGTGCAGTTTCATCAATCAGGTGATGTGTTTGGGCACTCAGTGGGACATGCAGCGACACAACATCAGCGGTGCGTAGGAGTTCCTCCAGGGTTGTTACGGGGATTGCGCCACGCTCACGAATCGTCTCAGCCGATAATAATGGATCATAGGCAAGAATGTTGCAACCAAATGGGGCCATGCGTTGCGCAAGGCGTTGGCCAATCTTACCAATCCCAACGATCCCAAGCGTGATCTGGCTGATACGTGGTACGCGTGGGTCATCCTTGCGTACTGCCATCCAATTTCCCTGGCGTACCTGGTTATCGAGCCAGGGGATGCCACGCGTGAGTGCGAGAATCAATCCCGCCGCATGGTCAGCAACCTCAGATACGCAGTAGGTTGGTGCATTGGCCACAACAATCCCGCATTCGGTTGCGGCAGCCAGATCGATATTATCGACCCCGACCCCATAGCGGACAATCAGGCGACAGTGGCTGAGTGCGCGCAGTTCCTTAGGCGTGAATCGCATGGTCCAAGCCGTCAAAATCACATCAGCATCGCGTAATACCGCAAATGAGCCATTGCCAAGCACAAACTCCGCACCAGCAACAAGCGCGGCGGCCTGCTCCTCGGCGTATGGCTGGAGCATGTCCAGTGGGTCGGCAACCATCACGACAGTCATTAAAGCCAAATCCTTTCTCATCGGGTCGTCACATACGGAACGAGCTTTTCAACGCAAAGCTGCCGGGTACCCTTTGGGTGCGCTCAATACCTTGCGTCCTTGCGGTCTTTGCGTCTTTGCGTTAACGTTCCAGGCTTTCGCTCAACACGATCAGGGCATCCACAATTTTGACACCAGCGCCACGCGGTAGAACAATCAGTGGGTTGATATCGATTGCGGCGATCGTATCGCGTAATTGCCACCCAAGTTGCGAGAGTTGGGCGAGTGTCTGTGCCAGCGCGGGAACATCGAGTGGGGGAGCGCCACGCCAGCCATCGAGGATGCGGGCAGCACGGGTTTCTGCAATCAGTGCGAATGCCTCTGTCTCACTGATTGGTGCCAAGCGCATGGCCCAATCGCCTAATGCCTCAACTAGGATCCCGCCTAGCCCAAATACAATCACTGGGCCGAGGCCAGGATAGTTGGTAATGCCTGCTAGGGTCTCGATCCCACCGCGCACCATTTCCTGCACAAGCACACCATCGATGCGTGCTGTGGGTTGGTATTGCTTGGCTTGAACCAGAACTTCATGAAATGCTTCGGCAAGTGCTTCGCGGCTTGTGATGTTCAGGCGAACACAATTGGCTTCGGTTTTATGCGCAATGTCTGGCGAGTTGATTTTCAGTGCGACCGGGTAGCCGATCTGGCTGGCAGCCTCAAGCGCAGCCGCGAGGGTTGGTGCGGCAACCTCACGGCAGGTAGGCATTCCCACGGATGCAAGCAGCGCTTTTGCACTATGCTCACCAAGTGTGCTGCCACCTGCCTGTTGTAGGAGGATGTTTGCTTGGGAGAATGCTTCATGTGTGATGGTTACTGTGCCAGTTGCTGTCTTCGGCTGGCTATGCTGCCAATGCGCAATTGCGGCAAGCGATTCGCGCATTCCCATCAGCAGTGGCAGATTGGCTTCGCGTGATATGTGCACAATTTCGGGATCGTACTGCCCAGAGGACATCGAGAATACGACATGTTGGATCGTACTTGCTGCAGCACTTGTAGCGACTGCGCGACTCATCGTTTGGTAAAGTGCCTGTGCTGGCTGATCGCCACCAAATGGCGTGTTGAGTGCCAGTGCTATCACACCAATATTCGGTTCAGCGGCCAATATGGCCAGGGCACCGGGCAAGAGCGTTGGGTCTTCTCCAATTGCGCCCGTCAAATCAAGTGGATTCTGAGCCGTAGCGAAGGGCGGGAGAATCGCCCGTAGTTGTATGGTGGCCGTTTCACTCAATGCTGCAAGTGTTAACCCATGATGTTGTGCGAGATCAGCAGCAACGCCACAACTTCCACCAGATATTGAGATAATCGCAGCATTGCCAGGTGGGGTGGTCGCACGACTGAATAATTCGGCAGTCTCAATCAGTTCATCAAGATCAGCCACACGTGCGATACCCAACTGGCGAAAGAGCGCATCATACACGGCGTCTGGCCCAGTGATCGTGCCAGTATGCGCCAAGGCAGCGCGTTGTGCCAGGGCTGAGCGGCCAGTTTTAAGGACAACCAGACGCTTGCCAAAACCGATTGCTTTGCGAGCAGCGGCAAAGAAGCGCTCGGGTGATTGGAAACCTTCAACAAAGCAGGCGATTACACGTGTAGGTGGATCTTCGGCAATTGCATCAACATAATCGGCCAACTCAATCACGGCCTCATTGCCTGTGGTGATAATGTAGCTATAGCCATTTGTGCGCGCTACAACCGGATCCATCACCGCATGGGTAAGTGCGCCGCTTTGAAATAGGAGCGCAATTGGGCCAGGCCGCAGTGGTTGGGTAAGCGAACCACCATAGGCCGCGAATCGTCCGTGTACATTCGTGATGCCATAGCAATTGGGGCCGCAAACTGCGATACCATGATCCAGCGCAATCTGACGTAACTCCTGCTGGATGGCCTGACCAGCTGGGCCTGTTTCGGCAAAGCCGCTTGCAACAAACAGCGCAGCTCGAACGCCTTTTTGTGCACATTCCTGCATCACACGAATGGACTGATTGGCACCCAGCGCCACCGCAACGAATTCGACTGGTTCGGGGATGTCGAGCAGCGAGGGGTATGCCTTTGCTCCGCGAATTTCCTGGTACTTGGGGTTGATCGGATATATAGGGCCAGCATAGCCGAGGCGTAGCAACTGTTCGTGAATCCAACCACCCCGGCCAGTGCCTGGTGTAGCGCCAATGATCGCAACCGAGGCTGGCTGCAGGAGCGCCTGCATTGATGGAATCATGGCCCTACCCATCTGTTTTGGCTATCAGAATCGGTTGCTACGCACATGTTCATTGGCGCATTCATAAGCGTATGTGTTCTGGTGGCGCTAAGTATCAGCGAGTTGCGATAGGGTGTCAAGCAATCTTATACAGCGCCAAATAGAATCGCTGTTAGATTTGGCATCGCCATAGGTTGGTATACTCTATGACAAAGGCTATAATGAGTTGGGCATGCTTGGGGAAATAGCCAGATTGATCTCTTCGCATGATCACGGGTTTTACGTGCAAACGAGGATACTTGTGTGATTAATACAGAGCTTACAACACTTGTGGAAGCTGTGTTTGGTGGGGTAACGCACCCATTGGCTGGTTGGTATATGGGCCTGTTGGCTGCCACGCCACCTTTGCGCGCCTTCACCGCAGAATATTCCACCAAGATCCGTAAGAAGGTACGCCAGGCAACCAGCCCCGATCCACAGCGCGACCTACAGTGCGAATTGGCGGTGGCCGCAGCCCTCGCTACCGATCGGCGTCATTCGGTAACCTACGAGCCGCTTGCGGCGGCCAATCGACGTGGGCCAGATTTCTTGCTGCGCTACAAAGGCCATACCGAGGTGTATGTTGAGGTCTCGCGCCTGCGGCCAACACAAGCGCCTAAGCGCGATCCAGCCGAGCGATTAGCAGCGGTGCTGTGTGGCAAGCTTGGCCAACTGACAAGTGGTGCCGCCAATCTGCTGGTGTTAGTCAGCGACGATGGTTGGTTCAGCGATGAACTGATCAAAACGACGATCCAGAGCCTACGCCAGCGCGCCGATCTCAAAGACGACGCCTACTTCGCGTTTCGTGGCTTGGCAGGTGCGCGCTTATTCCATCAGGCTTTGCCACGCCTGAGTGGAGTACTGACTGTTGCACCAGCGATGCCAAATGATGCCCTCTTGCTACATCCCCAGGCACACCATACACTCCCAGACGACCTAACACGCGCAGTGCGTGCCTGGAACCTGAGTGCCAGTATTGGGTTGCCAACTAATGAAACCGGGCCTACACTCGACTGAATGGTTCGAAGATTCATTCATCCAGACTATAAATAGGTTATTTCCGATATTGATGCGCAGTATCAACCGCTGTTCTCACGCCCTCCCAAGGCGTATCGCTTGGTATTGTACAATCCGCAGCCAATATGAAGCGCTCTGGCGCATCCGTAAGCACAGCGCCTACAGCTTGGCGGATCGCTTCTGAATCCCCTGAGGCGATGATGCCATGACGCTCCAGGCCACCCATGAAAGGGCGCCCGAAGAGTTGAGCTGCTTCTCGAACGGTCAGCGTTTGATCGCCGAGCTTCAGGCTGCTATTGACGACATGGCCGGGGTAATCCAGGAAGGGGGTGAGATCGCTATATCCTCCGTGGTAGTCGCAGACATGGAGGATATTGAAGTCACAGGACTGGATCTCATCCCACACAGCTAGATCGGTTGGCCGAATATACTTTTGGAAGATATCTGTACCTGGAAAGCGGAAGGTTTCGCCACCCTGCGATGAAGCATAGAAGCCATCAACACCCACTGCTTTGCAGCCACGAACCAGTTTGAGTACCTGTTCGGTTATGATTTCCAGCCCTTGCGCCACAGCCTCAGGGTTTTCTCGCAGATGGTTGGCCATGGTGGTATGTCCATCAACGTGCGCCGCCCACATAAAGGGCGAATAGAGTGTCATAATCACCAGAGCCTCGTGTTTGGCTGCTTTGACTAAGCCTTCAGCGACGCGAATAGGCGCTTCAAAAAATTCGTCTGTATAGCGTGGAACATGCGCCCAATCGGCTGGTTTCAGGATGTTTGTTGCAGCTGGTGGCGAATGCTCAAATTGGATTTTGACGAAATCCATATTGGTTGCATGGAAGAATTCCATATGCTTGTCGATCGCTGCTTGGCCTTGATGATAAGCTTGGTCGAAATGCATAAAAAAGGCTGCCGGAATGTAATTCGGTGCGGCTTGATTGTGGATCAGGCTGAGCATGGTGTCTCGTCGGTTCATCGCTAGTACATCTTTCTTTGAATCGCTGCGCGGTTTGTCTAGCTGGCTTAACTCATATGCTCGGCTAAAAAGGCGCGTACGGTTGCCACGAACGCATCAAACTGCTCACGATG
>JANLSE010000032.1:0-7686 GCA_031362265.1 Roseiflexaceae bacterium | reverse complement strand
TGATCCGCTGCGCTGCGCATTTACCTTCGCTCGGCCAGCATTTCCGTTCTTTCCTCAATAGATACTACAAGCAATCGTAAACCCTGTCATCTTCTGCTCATCCATACTAGTAGGCAATTGCTCCCAACCCTCCTAGAATAGGTCGCAGGACGTCTGTGGGTTACCGCAGTCTCACCGCAGATCAACCGAACAGTTGCCGTAGCTAGGCCGGAGCGTCACCGCAGAACTGATCTGGTAATCTGAGAGCAGTTGAGACAAGCGCCCCACAGGGCGGCAGCAAGAGGAGACCGGAAGATGCAAATTGCAATTTCACCAACCCAGGCCCCTACGCAGCCGATTGGCTCTGTCCGTCGGATCCGTAGCCATGCTGTTCCAAGCAGTACAATTGATGCGACAATGATCGACGCGATGAGTTTAGCTGTACTAGAAACCCATTGTGCTACCGAGAGTGAGCGTTTCTATCGTGGCCAGCCTCACGATACACGTTTTGCGTATGAATTGTTCCGTCGTGCGCTTGTTGAGCGCGATGATGTAGCCTGGGAGTATGTGTTCAACCATTATCGTGGGCTTGTTGAGAGCTGGGTGCGTCGTAGTGGGGCTTTCACAAGCAGTGGTGAAACCAGTGAGTATTTTGTCGTATCCGCCTTTATGCGTTTCTGGCAGGCCGTGACCGCCGAGCGCTTTGCATCATTCACTTCACTCGCCGCACTCTTACACTACCTACAGTTATGTGCTGGTTGTGTTGTCATCGATAGTGTCCGCGCACAATCGTGGGCCGAGATGATGCCCGAAGAGGCGCTTGTGTATGCTCGCAGCGGCCTTATCTCACCAGATGAAGAAGCCGTGGAGCGTGTCAATCGGGTTGAGTTCTGGAATTACATTAATGAACTGCTGAATGATGAATCTGAGCGTGTCGTACTGTACAATTCATTTGTACTGGGGATGAAGCCTGGTGACATTTATATGAAACGCAGCGATCTGTTTGGTGATGTCAATGATGTATACAATGTGAAGCGGAATGTACTTGGGCGCTTAAGCCGCAACCAGGATCTGCGCCAGCGCTTCGACATCTAGCACCACAATAATATAGCTGCATGGATACACAAAAGGGGCCTCATTCGTGGCCCTTTTAGATTTCCTTAACATTCGCTTACAATTTGCTGCGAAAAATCGCGTTGCGTGCGTTCAGTCATTACAGAACCAAACGGTACCTCCTCTTTGGAGGGCGAGGGAGGACAGGAATGGCTGCCTACGATGACGACCTCTGCATATTCGAACAAACATTACGCTACAAACTGTATCGCGCCTTCTGCCCATCGAGCGATGATCTGTTGGCCTTTTCACAACGAATTGCAAATCCCGAACGTTATGTTGCTATTGCTAATCATTTACGGGAGTGCTCGGATTGTCGTGGCGAATTAACCATGTTGGATCAACTCTGCAACACACCAATGCTGATAAGCGAAGTGTTCTTCATTTAGGATCTGAACTATTCCTCGAATCCCTCTGCGACATATGCGGCAACATCGGCAACGCGCGAGGCGTAACCCCACTCATTATCGTACCAGGCTACTATTTTAAACAGATCTTCCCCGAGCGACATCGTAAGCGCGAGATCAACAACCGCAGAATAGGTCGTTCCAATATAATCGCTCGACACTAACGCATCATCACTCACACCCAAAATGCCTTCAAGTTCTTCACTCGCTGCCGCCTCCCGAAAGGCTTGATTCACATGCTCAATGCTTGCTGGGCGATCCAGTTCAACTACAAAATCAATTAGGGAGACTGTTGGCGTCGGGACTCGCACCGCAAAACCTTCCAGCAGCCCACGCAATTCAGGGATAACTAGCCCAACCGCCCGAGCTGCACCAGTTGTGGTTGGCACAAGATTTACCCCAGCTGCACGCGCACGCCGCAGATCATCATGCACATTATCCTGCAAGCTCTGATCCATCGTATAAGAATGAATGGTTGTCAGCATACCTCGCCGAATGCCAAAGCGGTCATTCAGAATCTTCGCGACTGGCGCAAGACAATTTGTGGTCGAAGAGGCATTCGAAATAATGTGATGCACACCATGATCGTAGCGCTCATCATTCACCCCAAGGCAAATCGTAATATCTTCACCTCGTGCTGGTGCAGTAATAAGTACCTTTTTGGCGCCTGCACGCAAGTGAATACGCGCTAGATCAGCATCCGTGAACCCCCCAGTTGCCTCAATAACTAAATCAATTCCCAATTCACGCCATGGTAGATCCATAGGGTTACTTTCGGCATAGATTGCGATTCTGAGAGTACGCTGATCACCATCACTATCGGTAAAGCTAACGCTTAATTCTCCATCACTGGCCTGTATCTGACCTTCAAATGCACCATATGTCGAATCATATTTCAATAAATGGGCTAAAATGGTAGGATCAGCAAGATCATTAATGGCAACAATTTCCAGATCATCTGGATAATGTTCAATGATGGCTTTAAAGCTCTGGCGACCAATCCGCCCGAACCCGTTAATAGCAACACGTGCCATACGAGCAACTCCTTATCCATCGATCGGCGCTTCCATGGCTACCAGTATGGCCGATGGGATGCCGGGAAGCCATTATAGCATGTCAGAATGTGCTACAATACTTCGTACTAATTAATTCTTATTAACGAGGTCCTATGTCGTTGGTGATCACTATCATCATCGCGGGAGCGCTAGCACTACTAGCCCTACTCGGCGCATGGCGCGGGGTACAACGCGGCGCACTCGCACTTGGAGCAACCTTACTGGGAGTCGCCCTGTCCGATTTATGGGGCGCCCGCCTTGGGGAGTGGCTAGTAACACAGTTTGAGGCCGAATCTGCAGGTGCGACGGGGATGATGAGCGCACTGCTGTTGCTGATCACGGCATTGATAGGCGGTTATGGTGGGGGTATCTTGCTCACTCGCGCCCCTAAGATCGCACACTGGTCCAAGCGAATGTCTGGTGCGATTCTCGGGTTGCTCAACGCCACTATCGTAGTTGGCTATTTGTTACGCTTCGCTTCAGAAAGTAACCCGAACACCGCCGATCTGATTGCCAACTCACAGGCAGCACAGGTCATCCACGATGGAATACCTGGCTTCTTCCTGGCAGCAGTAAGCACTATAACCCTCTTCCTGATCGGCACACAGATTGCCCGAACAGTTCGAGCGCGTCAAACCATTCCACAGGCCTTGCCACCGATGAGTCGCCCGGTGATGCCCGGGCCACCAGCTAGCAGCGCAGGTATCCCGCCCTCCGCCGCTCGCCGTGAGGCCGCACCGACAACACTCGATAAACAAACGTTGGATAAGCTTAGCGAAAAGCCACGCGAGGTTGATCGCAAGCCCTAAAACGAGATTGCTTTGTCCTTGAGCTCTGTTTCGGGCCATATCCGGATACCGCACTCAAGGCGATTCTCAGCGCCAATGACACAGCCATCCCCAATGATTGCGCCATCGGCAATATGTGCCTTGGCACCGATCCGATTGCCGCTACCAATGACGCACGAACGCAATGATGCTTCCTCAGCGATCTGGTTATTCTCCCAAAGCACCGATCCCTCAATCGCTACATTCGCACCAACAACGGTTCCAGCACCAATCACGGTTGGCCCAATAATGCGTGCACCTGCCGCTATTTTCACACCCTCACCAAGCACAACCGGCCCCATCACCTGCGCAGTGGGATGAATTTCAACTGGCCCCTGCGCCCATACACGCTCGGCAATCTGCTCACCCTGCATCTTGTAGCGCACTTTGCCTACTAAGATATCGTGATGCACCTCTAGGTACGTCTGCGGCTTCCCTATATCTGTCCAGTATGCACGTGATGGATAACCGTACATCGGATCACCGGTCTGCAACACAACCGGGAATAGGCCGCGTTCAAACATATAATACTGTGCTGGGGGTACATAGCGGAAAAGCTCTGGTTCGATAATATAGGTTCCAGCATTGATCATATTGGTAGTCACTTCATCGATACGCGGCTTCTCGACAAACCGCCGAATATGGCCAGTTGCGTCTGTTTCAACTAAACCAAATGAAGTTGGATCATCAACCGGTGTTAGCGCAATCGTCAGCTTACTGCCTTTTTCCCGATGAAATGCTAGCATAGCCTGTAGATCGAGATCGGTAAACACATCGCCATTGAAGACAAATGTTGTGCCGTCGAGTAAATGCTCAACATTTTTGACAGCCCCAGCAGTGCCGCGTGGCTCTGGCTCCTCGATAACATGTACTTTAAGGCCAAGGCGTGAACCATCGCCAAGCGCGGCCCGAAAACGATCCGCTAGATACTGAACCGCCAGGATCGCTTCGTCGATACCCTGATCACGCAAACTAAGCAACATATGCTCGATAAAGGGTTGGTTAATAACCGGGATCATCGGCTTGGGAATATTACAGGTGAGGGGTCGCAGCCGAGTGCCAAGCCCACCGACAAGAATCACTGCCTTCATGAAACCTCCGAGAAGTACAGTTCAAGAGAACAAAGAAGCAAGCGAACAAGAGAAAGATGTATAGCTCCTATTACAACGTATCAGAATGACAAAAGTGACGTGCTGGGATATTACGTTTCGCGGCGCACCTTCTCCCGCCAGTAGCTCAGAATATCCAGCAGGGTTTGCTGAAGCGGAATCTGAGGAGCCCAACCAGTAACCTGGCGGAAGCGGCGTGAATCTGCAATAACTAAGGGAACATCTGCTGGGCGCATACGCGCTGGATCAAGCTCTACCTGTATTGGCACATGGCTATGCTCAATCAGGGTATCCAGCAACCAACGAATGCTGATTGGCTGGCCTGAGCCAATATTGTAGGCGCTTCCCGGCTCAGCATGGTTCGCTGCTAATCCATACGCTCGCACCATATCGCGCACATCGCTAAAATCGCGCTCGGCAGCCAGGTTCCCTACTCGCAGAATTGGTGGCTGCTGGCCAGCTTCAATTCGTGCGATTTGTGCAGCAAATGCCGAAGCCACATACGCTTCCTCTTGGCGCGGCCCAATATGATTAAATGGTCGCAGCCGGATGGTTCGCAATTGATGGCTTACATAATACTGATAGGCTAATAAATCTTGAGTAGCCTTACTAACAGCATATGGGCTTACCGGACGAAATGGGGTATTCTCATCGAGTGGAAGATCTTCTGGGCGCACATGGCCATAGATTTCATTAGAACTGGTGATCAGTATGAGTGGCCGCATTCCAAGTGTAATGAGTGCATCGAAAAGCCTCAACTGAACAAAGATATTGGTCTCAAGTGTTCCAGAAGCATCCTGAAATGAACGCTGAACATTGGCCTGACCAGCCAGATGAAAAATCACATCGGGCCGACTCGCTTCAAGTACATTACGAACCTGAGAGAGGTCGCTTAAATCCGCCGAGTATAGTGTGACACGCTCATGCAACTGTGGCAAGCTTAGTACGGGCTGTCGAGCAACCCCGCTAACCTCATACTGCCCGATATCCAATAAATGCTCGGCAAGGTGCCCACCAACAAATCCGTTAATTCCAGTAATAAGTGCGCGCATGTGTAACCTTCAGAAGATGAAAGCATAGAGTCATCATAACGCAAAGGGATGAATTTGCAAAGAACAGCCACGCCCTATCACTAAAAATAAATATATCACAGAGGCCTCAGAGATACAGAGGTTTACACCTAACTCTGCATCTCTGAGGCCTCTGTCGTAATTACACTAAACGAGCGCCAATCAGAATGAACGTTACTCGGGCTGTGACATACCGTTCGGTGGTGGATCGCTAGCTGGTTGCTGAGCAACAGGCACTGTTGGCGCATCTACCACATGGCTACCATTGCGGCGTGGTGCAGGGCTCGGCTCAGGGCCTTGACGATCCGAAAGGAACCCAAATGAACGCTTATCGTTTGTCTTAGCTGGATTCACAAATGGATGCTCGCTCTCGATGCGTGCGAGAATTTCATTCACATCAATGTCGGTCAGTTCATTCCGCAGAATGAGCCCTTCCGCAATCGCGATTACCGCATCCTTATTGGCATCAACCATTGCCTTCACTTTGCGATACTCTTCGTTCAGGATACGATCCACGCGCTGCTTCAGATCGCCACCACTGGTAGTTGCCTGATACAAGCCACTCATACCCATTGGGAGATACGAAATGAAGCTGCCATCCATACCAAAACCGCCAACAATCAAGGCTGCCCGCATCGTCGCCTGCTGCAGATCGCTTGTTACACCCGTCATCTGGACGCCGAGGAAGATTTCTTCTGCGGCTCGGCTAGCGAGTGCAATCTGAATATCGTTCAGCTCGTCTTCCTTGGTTGATGTATAGCTATCTTCAACCGGTTTAGGCGCAGCCATACCAAGCGCACCGCCATGGCGCACAATCGTCACCTTGTTGAGGCGCTCTTTATCGGGCTTATAGAGTTTGACCATCGCATACGCATGGCCAGCTTCGTGGTAGGCAATTCGCCGACGATCCTCGAACGACATATTACGAATTGGCTGGCGCAAACCCCACTCATGCATTTCACGTGCGTAGGTGAAGTCCCAATAGTTGATCGCTTGGCGACTATCGAAGTGCGCATGAATAACGGCCTCGTTAATCACATACTTGATGGCAACCGGGGTGTAGCCAATCGTATCTGAGACCATGCGATCATACGGCATTGGCTCATGCTTGACCTTACCCAAGTAGTACTCAATGATTTCCTTGCGGCCATCAGCATCTGGGCGATCAATCGAAATCTTGCGGTCGAAACGACCTGGCCGTAGCAAGGCTGCATCAAGGGTCTCAGCCAAGTTTGTAGCACCCATAGTGAGTACGGCTGGCATCTCGGTTTTCTTACGGCGTAAACCAATTCCACGCAGCATCTTGCCCCACCAACTCGTCTCCTGTGGTGGCGGATCCATCTGCAGCAACAATTCATTTAGAATGCCGCTGCCGCCGCCCATACCCATACCGCCCATCATAGCTTTACGGGTACCATCATCGGTGGTTATATCGGGGGCCATACCAGTTGCGCCGCCCACCATACTTGCGCTACGGGCACCACCAACCGCATCAATCTCATCGATAAACAGAATGCAGGCACCATATTCACGTGCCAACTTACGCGCCTTGCGGTACAGGTTCATAACCTTGATGTTACCCATACCCATCCAAGCTGATGTCAGCGAGGGAGCGCTTAGGTAGCCAAATGGCACGCCTGCTTCCGTCGAGATCGCCTGTGCGAGATAGCTCTTACCAGTTCCAGGAGGGCCAATCAGCAACACACCACGCGTTGCCTCACCACCCATGTCCTTGAACTCTTTGACGCCTTTGAGCAGCGTGACAATACGGCGAGCGGCCTCCATCACTTCTGGGTTACCTTTGTAATCCTTAAAACTCACACCCGTCTCACCTGGGAGCACCCAGTAGATACGGGTACGAGCCATAAAGAAATACATAAGGAAGAACTGAAAGCCAATGAAGAAGAAGAGTGAAAGCCCAGTTCCCATGACCTGCAAGATCAATGGACCAAGATCAGAGGTGGCAAGGAAGTTAATACTCGAAGGAACAATGTTGATCACCAGCCAGATTGCAAATATAACAATCGCAATCCGCCACACAAAGCGTATCAACTTCCAGTTCCAACGGTGGAAGAAGCCATCGATTTTGGTATCGATTTCGCGATCAAGCTCATCGCGATACTTCG
>JANLSE010000728.1:0-3548 GCA_031362265.1 Roseiflexaceae bacterium | reverse complement strand
CGAGTGAAGCTCAGATAGAGCGATGCCAAAATCGGGTAGACCGTAAAAACGATAAACCCGATCGCCCATGGGGAGATGAAAAACCAGAACCAGAGTGCTTCAGCGCGCGCAATTATCCCCTTCGGGAGAATCCTAAACCCTTCCTTCGGTCTTTCAGCGGTTTGTACGGCCATACCAGGCTCCCTTCCTAGCTCGAAAATGCTAGTATTCGTCCGTCGAGAGTTCGAATATACATTGAACGCCCGGCAATCACCGGAGCGGTGGTAGCCAACTTATCGACAGGTAGTTGCCATGCACTTGTTCCGCTGATCGCGTCCAGGGCAACAAGTACCGTACTCGCCTGCAAGCCATGAATAAGGAAGATTTGCCCACCAGAAATCACCGGTAGTGAGACAAAGTTAACATCTTTGAAGCGCCAGAGCTCCTTGCCGCTCGCCAAATCTAGCGCCATTAGTGTCTCGGTTGATTTCACATACGCGCGTTGCTCGTCTGCTGCTGCAGGAATTAAGTTCTGTCCAGGAACATCCAACACCCAGCGTTGTTGCCCAGTTAATGTATCAAGTGCCAGTAGCTTTGCACCACTCGTCACAAGCAAGGTCTTACTGGTAGCAATCATGGAAAATGAGAAGGCTGTTTCGATCGGTGCCGACCAATGCAACTTGCCACTTGCCCGGCTAATCGCATATGCATAGCGAAAATCGGTGATGAAGACCTGATCACCCGCAACTGTGACTGACGATGTGATCCAATCTTGGGCGGCGAATTCCCAGCGCTGCTTGCCAGTTGCGGCATCCAGTGCATACACTTCTTTGCCTGCACCAACAAACAAAACCCCATCCACAACGACGGGTGATGTTAAGTGTCCACCATAATAACCATTAGCCTGGGAGCTGAGACGCTTTGGTGTAAAGGACCAGAGTTTATTGCCACTTTGCAGATCTAGTGCAATGACCTCGCCTTTGTTACCAGATTCAGCACGGAAGAAGACACGCTCGCCGGCGATCGCAGGGGAAATATAGGAGCCTGACTCGGGGTAAATCCAGCGTTGTTGGCCACTCACGAGATCGAAGGCCCGCAGATGATCGCCGGTCTCGGTCACAATCATGCCGCGTGCTATCACAGGCGGTGAGCCATTCTCATCTGCGCCAGGAATGCCGATTTCGCCGCTTTGTTTGAGGGGCAACAAGACAGTCGCGGTTGTTTGGCGGGAGCGGGCGGGGTTACTGCCCTCCATAAGCCATTCGCCAGGGCCAGAAGTTGAACTGTTTGGATCGCTTGCAACCTGATCCGGGCCAAACAACTGGCCAGCCGTCGGCATTACCACCGCTACCGATGCGGTTGGTGCTGTCACAGCAGGTTGCACAATTGGGGTTGGCCGTGACGCCAGATAAGCAATCGCCCCAAGTGCGAGAAGAGCTGATACGATCAGCACGCCACGTTGCATGAGACCACCAGTTGCTCTAGAACGATGTCGGCACCATGCCGATGCGTTACACTAGTCGCAATAATAAACTACATATGATTCAGGATACTGAGATTATACCGATATGTATGCTAGATTGTCAAAATGTTAAGCGCGCGGTTGATTCACGAACAATCAATTCTGGCATCAATGTAACTCGTAGTTGTTTGGCAGTGCCATCGATTGTGTTACAAATATGTGCGCCAGCCATGTAGCCCATACGATACAACGGTTGCCGTATCGTCGTCAAGGGGGGATGCGTATATTGGGCATACTCAATATCATCAAACCCAATAATCGAAATATCCTGCGGAACCCGTAACCCACGCTGCGCAAACACCCGCATTGCACCAATCGCCATAAGATCATCGCCAGTGAAAATTGCTGTCGGTGGTTTGGCTAATGCTAACAATTGTTCCGCACCCACTATACCACTTGCGAGCCGAAATTCGCCGGGAACAACCAACTCTGGATCATATACTAGGCCATAATCGGATAATGCTGCTCGATATCCCTCAAGGCGGCTCTGGCTCACTGGCAAAATATCTGGCCCACAAATCAGGCCAATCCGGCGATGGCCAAGCTGAATCAGATGCTCGGTTGCAGCATAAGCCCCACTTAGGTTATCAATCGCAATATGATCAACATCAATTGGATATTGGAGATCGATAATGACTAATGGTAGGCGCTCAATTGCTAGTTGGCGTACTTGCTCTAAACTGGTTGCTAATGGTAGTGCCAGAATCATGCCATCCAGACGCCGTGAGCGCAACAATTCTGCAATTGCGGTAGGCTGTTCTAGATGATCCGTCTCGGTTAACAACATGAAGCGACCATGTTTGGTCAGCGCCTGCGACGCACCATCCACAATCGGACCCCAAAATGCATCGCCTGCACGGTCCACAATCACACCAATAATATTGGATCGATTGCGTGAAAGACTAACAGCTTGTGCATTGGGATGATAATCAAGAGCGTCAATCGTTCGCTGTACCTGTGCGCGAGTCTCTTCGGCCACCTCTGGGCTGTTGTTAATCACCCGTGAGACGGTTTGATACGAAACCCCAGCATGCCGAGCAACCTCGCGAATCGTAACACGACTCATGTGCATCCCTAAAATTGGAGTGCTTGGTATCGTCTTCAAATAACTGTGTGACCGGTCACGATTATAGCACACATGAACCGGCTGTCAAGATTGGACAGCGCGCGCACAGGGAACTATACTACAGGTACCACACAATCGTGAAGGAGTGTGTCATGACAACTGTTACCTTTAAGCGCCCAAGCAAACTCCCTCCCAGTATCCTTGAACTACTGCCACCACAGGGCAGTTGGAGCGAGGAAGAATACCTCTGGCTATCGGAACAAACCAATCGTCTGATCGAGTTCACCGATGGGTATATTGAGGAGTTGCCCATGCCTACCCAAAAACATCAGGATATCGTTGAGTATATCTTTCTGGCACTCCGTGCTCTGATGCAGCAGATCGGTGGCAAAGTTTCATTTGCACCACTGCGATTACGTGTTAGCGCTCGTAAATTTCGCGAACCAGATATTCTGCTCGTATGTGATGCAAAAGATCCGCGGCGCGGCAATAAATACTGGAATGGAGCAGATCTGGTTGTCGAAATTGTTAGCACTGATAAGCCTGAGCGCGATTTGGTTGAGAAGCGTAGCGATTATGCCGAAGGTAATATTCCCGAATACTGGATTGTTAACCCGGAGGCGGCTACCATTACGGTGTTACAGCTCGCAGGCGATGCCTATGTGGAGCATGGCGTTTTTGGGCGCGGCGAGCTGGCGACATCAGTGTTGCTAGCTGGGTTTTCGGTGCGTGTTGATGATGTGATAGATGCGGATTAATGCTTATGGCGCATAATCGAGCAATCTGGCTCGTTGGCGGGGTCGCATTTGTCACCCTGATCATGGTGATGGGGTGTGCAGCCAGCAATCTGGCGCTGCAACGTGGTATCCTGCCCCCGATCGAAGTAACGCTTAATCTTGGTGTCATTAGCCTCATTACGGTTCAAACTGATGATGCCAATTGCTGGCGACCAATCCATGGTCGAGCTGGGCCTGCCTGTTC
>JANLSE010000700.1:0-1601 GCA_031362265.1 Roseiflexaceae bacterium | reverse complement strand
CGAAGAGGACATCCTGTCTTCCGCCGACGAGGGCTAATCGAGCACGGCGCTTGGGGAATGGTCTGCTGAAACTCATACGCAGGCCGCTGAATCTTGGGTAGGCAGTAACTTGTCAGGATTTGCTCAACTCCGCATTCTTGGCCAGGCTGCTCATTCCTATATTATCGCGGATTCGCCCAATGGCATTATCTTGGTTGATCAACATGCAGCACATGAACGGGTGCTCTACGAACAGCTCCAATCCCAGCGAGCTACAGGTGAAGTAGCTGTCCAGCAAATCGAGCCTGCACTGATCCTTGAGTTATCGGCCGATATGCAGGATCAGTTATTACAGCAGCGCACGATACTTGCTGGTTGGGGATTTCTACTGGAAGATTTCGGCATGGTGCTGCGGGTACGCGCCATACCAGCTGGTTTAGCGAGTGAGCGGGTGGCTCTCGTACTGAGCAGTATTGCTGAGCAGATCGGTGCTGAGCCATCTTCCAACCCAGCATCATGGGATACAGTACTGCTTGCAACCATTGCATGCAACATGGCCATTCGTGCCGGGCAGGTACTCAACTATTCTGAGATGCAGGCCCTACTGAGTGATTTAAGCCGTTGTAGTACTCCCCAAACCTGCCCACATGGCTGCCCGACGATGATTGTGCTGGGTTTAGGGCAGATTGAGCGTGCGTTTGGCATAAGATGATATCGTGTCATCTCTCCCCTCGATCACCCTGCTGCCGATAGTGCTCCTGCAAACTGCGTACGCGTAGTGTCTTTTGTTTGAGCGCGCGGATACCCTGAACAGTGGCCGCCGCGCCTGTCAGGGTCGTCACGAGCATAACACCATAGCGGATCGCGGCTGAGCGCAACGATTGGCCATCGGCATAGGCTCGTGAGCCGAGGGGCGTACTCACTACGAGGTTCACCATGCCCGAGGCGATTAAATCGACGGTATGGGGCGAACCCTCGGAGACTTTGTTGACCATC
Source organism: Roseiflexaceae bacterium (assembly GCA_031362265.1). Classification (GTDB taxonomy): domain Bacteria; phylum Chloroflexota; class Chloroflexia; order Chloroflexales; family Roseiflexaceae; genus JANLSE01. The sequence goes on along the minus strand of JANLSE010000700.1, from coordinate 626 downwards.
TCGACGGGCAGGCCAATCTGGCGTAGCCAGGTCGCGGTGCCACGTGTGGCGTAAATCGTGAACCCAAGTTGAACCAGATCGCGCGCAATACGCACAATCGCACCTTTATCGAAGTCATTGACGGTCAGCAGCGCAGCGCCCTCAGTTGGGATCTTTGCACCAGCACCCATCTCGGCCTTGGCAAATGCATGCCCAAAGCTCGCGGCATGCCCCATCACTTCACCTGTTGAGCGCATCTCCGGGCTGAGGAAGACAAGCGCGCCGGGGAACTTCTCGAAAGGCAGTACTGCCTCTTTGACGAAAAACCCATCAACTTGTGGTTCACGAGTTAATCCAAGATCTGCAAGTTTCCGCCCTGCTGCGACTTGCGCGGCAATACGAGCTAGCGGCACTCCGGTTGCCTTGGCGACAAAGGGTACAGTACGCGAGGAACGTGGGTTCACTTCGAGGACATACACTTCATCATCCTTGATCGCATACTGGATGTTCATTAAGCCGCGCACACCAAGCGCTAGGCCAATCCGAATCGTTTCTTCGCGAATAATCTGCAAGTGATAGGCGCTGACTTTATAAGGTGGTAATACCATTGCTGAGTCGCCAGAATGGACACCAGCTTCCTCAACATG
>JANLSE010000692.1:0-6011 GCA_031362265.1 Roseiflexaceae bacterium | reverse complement strand
CAATGCCATGCGATCCATTGATGCCACCTTCTGTGGTTATTCCGCTACTATTGCTCCTTGGGTAGCAAGGATGGAGTATAGGTTATCCCTCTACGACTGCTCCTTGGGTGCCAAGGATCGAGCGTAGATTATCGATAAGTGCTGGGGTACAGTAGACCTGCTCACGTTGCTTAAGTACCACTAGGCCAGTCGCGCTGGGAACATGGATGAGCACTTGATCGCCCTGGTCGTGTGCAATACTTTGTTCTAATAGGCCACGCACACTCTGCATGATCCGAATCGATTGATCATAGTCGTTTAGTGTTGGCATATGCAAGAGTAATCGCCGTTGTGCCGCAGGTGTCCCATTCACGCCTTGCAACGGTTCGTTACCATTGGGAGGTGTATGACCATTGCTGCCATTTGTGCCATTTCCATTAGTTTTAGCGCGTGGGCGAATGATACTCGCTGGCTCACTGATAGGTGTAGGAGGAACCATTTTAGCTGTGGGCGGTGGTTCAACCTGGGGTTGCGGGGTGTTATTTGACATGATTTGCTCCACGGTTGGTTGCTCGATTGGGTCGTCTGCGGTCTGGCGTGCATCAATATCCTTGATTTGAGGAAGCGCTGCTTGTGAATCCTGCAGAGGGAGCGGTGCGATATCGATCACCTCCGCTGATTCGAGCAGCAGCGAAAACCCTTCACCACGCCGATCACGCTCGACCTTGGCTTGGAAGCGTAGCAGCGTTTCTTCCTGAAGCACATCCTTATACTTTTCATAGGTCTTTGGGAACGCTACAAGTTCAACAGAACTCGTTAGATCCTCAATCTGTACCACCATCATGGCATCGCCTTTTTTGGTGGTTACTCTGCGCGTTCCTGTGATCAGGCCAGCAAATGGGTGTACCTTGCCAACAAGCTCTTCAGCATCTTCGCTCTTCGCAAGACGATCCAGTTTGATGAGCGCTTGCCCATCGAGTTGTTCGAGTGCTTGCATAGCAGGGTTAAGTGAGAAACTCACCCCGAGCAATTCCTTTTCCCAGGCAATCTGCTCTTTTTCATGTTCATGAGTACGTGTAATTGGGGGGAGTGGTGATGCGGCGATTGCGCTTACACCAGTTTCGGTTACGCCGCCAAACATATCGATCTGGCCGGTCTCACGATTTTTCTGTGCTTTGATTCCTGCATCCAGGGCCTGCTCCATCATTGCCTGTTGTTGATGGCGGCTTCCAGCGAACGCCTCCATTGCCCCAGAGCGGATCAAGCCTTCTAATACACGCTTATTGAGTGCATTGCGGTCAACCCTGCCACAGAATTCCTCGAGTGATTGAAACGGCCCGCCCGCAGTGCGTGCAGCAATCAGTTGCTCCATAGCTCCCGCACCAACACCTTTGATCGCGGAGAGGCCAAAGCGAATACCACGTTTGGTATCCTGCCCATCAAGATATTCCTCAATCGTAAAATCGAGCGAACTAGCATTGATATCAGGCCCAAGCACCGCCACGCCGCGTAATCGGCATTCGTTGACGGCTTTGGCGATGTCCTCGGTGATTCCACCTGCACCCTTGAGCACCGCTGCCATATATTCAACAGGATAATACACCTTGAGCCAAGCCGTTTGATAACACAGCCGCCCATAGAGCACCGCATGCGACAGGTTGAAGGAATAACCAGCGAATGGCAAGATTAAATCCCACAACTCATCGGCCTGTTCTTTTGTCAAACCATTGGTATAACAGCCCTGCTTGAAACGTGGCTCTTCCTCTGCCATGAGTTGGCGGTTCTTCTTGGCGATTGCCTTCAGTACGATATATGATTGGCCGAGGGTGTAGCCCGCAATCGCCTGGAGCAGTTGCATAATCTGCTCTTGGTAGACGATTACACCATAGGTGCCTTCTAGGATCGGCCGCAAGATCAGGTGTAGATAACGAATATCGCGTGGGTGATTCTTATTGTGAATATAGGTGGGTATCTGTTCGATTGGGCCTGGACGGTAGAGCGCGATCATTGCGTAGAGATCTTCGACACGATTGGGCTTCAATTCTTTGATATAGCGTGTCATGCCTGCAGATTCAAGCTGAAACACATTGTTGGTCTCACCGCGCCCCAAGCTTTCAAACACAAGCCGATCTTCAAGTGGAATATTGGCAAGTTCGATTTTGGTGCCGGAATACTCCTCGATATAGGTAAGTGCATCAGCCACCACAGAAAGATTAGTCAGTCCGAGAATGTCCATTTTCAGTAGGCCAATTTTGGCCAATGTTGGCCCCTCAAAGGCGGCCATCACGGCATGTTCATCCTTGGTTGTGCGCTGTAATGGCACGAGCTCCTGAAGGGGCGTACGGCTAACCACCACACCACAAGCATGGGTGCCGACATTCTTCATGCGCCCTTCAATCTTCTGCGCCCAATCGATCACCTGGCGCAGTTGTGGCTCATTGTCGTAGATGCTCCTCAGTTCCTGGACTTTCTCCAACGATTTTGCGATCGTCATACCAACCGGCAGCGATGGGATAAGTTTGGCAATCCGGTCGACATCTGGCAGCGGAACTTCGAGTACACGCCCAATATCACGCAGTGCGGCTTTTGCGCCGAGTGTTCCATAGGTGATGATTTGGGCAGTATTTTCGCGGCCATACTTGGTTGCAAGATATTCCAATATTTCGTGGCGGCGGCTATCGGCGAAATCGGTATCGATATCGGGCATTTCCAATCGCTCAGGGCTTAGGAAGCGCTCAAATAAGAGGTTATTGGTCAATGGATCAACATCGGTGATCCCCAGGCAATAAATCACAAGCGAGGAAGCTGTTGAGCCGCGTGGAATACATGGAATACCGCGCGCGCGTGCATACTGCACATAATCCCAAACGATCAGAATATAATCGGGGAAACCGGTCTGGTTAATTACATCCAATTCATAGTGTAGTTGTTTTACATATTTCTCGGATGGATTCCCCTGGAAGCGCCGCATAAGGCCTTCTTCTGAGAGAGAGCGCAGGTAGGATGCTGCGTCGTGGCCTGCGGGTAATTCAAATTCTGGCAGTTGCACGCGCCCAAAATCGAGTTTCAGCTTACAGCGCTCGGCAATTCGGAGCGAATTCTCGATTGGGGCGGTTCCATAGCGTTTGAAGCGCTGCCACATCTCTTCGCCGGACATAATATGGTAGCTCTCGTCCATCTGGTAGCCCTTAGCGCAAAATTCCTTGAGCGTCATATTGAAGCCCATGGCCATAATGTGTTTATGTGCTTCCACATCTTCACGCTGCACAAAATGGGTGTCGGCGGTTGCTACTAACGGGATGCCAAGCTCCTTGCCGATCTGGACAATCTGGTCGTTTAGCTCCTCTAGCTCAGGTGCATTATCATGAAGTTGAAGCTCGAGGTAATAGTTTTCAGGGCCAAGGAGATCGCGATGGTAGGCAGCGATTTGGCGCGCCTTCTTAACATCTTTTTCCATGAGCGTCTGAATGAGTTCGCCCGCAATACACGATGAGGTTGCAATCAACCCTTCGCCATATTGCTCAAGGAGCTCGCGATCAATCCGCGGGCGCGCAAAGACACCCCTGCCCATGCCCTCCAAGTGCGCGCGAGTTGTTAATTTCACAAGGTTACGGTAACCAACCTCGTTACGCGCCAGCAGAAGCAGATGGTAGTAATTCTTGCCGCCGCGCGTCATAGCATCGCTACGACGACCAGGCGCAATATAGGCTTCCATCCCAATAATTGGCTGAATACCGGCCTTCTTCGCCGCCGCATAAAACTCCATCGCACCATACATCACGCCATGATCGGTGAGCGCAATCGCTGGCATTCCAAGTTCCTTTGCGCGGGCCGCAATTGCATCAGTGGCCGCATACCCATCGAGTAGGCTATATTCAGAATGTACATGTAGATGGACAAAATCACTCATGAGAAGCTCCACACCAATCAGAAACCATTTACACAACTACCAAGCTGCGTAGCGCTCGAACGACCTTGCAGAGAACGAGTAGCGTATATCGGCACAACCCAAAGTGTCATGCAAATAGTGCATCAGAATGCAGCAGATCGACATAATTCACGATATGAAAGAAATGTACTCGTGCTTGACCATAGTATTATAGCATACGCACACATGCGCGGTAACGGTTCCGCGAATGATATACGGTCGTATATTTGTAAGGCTTTTTGTGGAAAATATGTGGATAGCCTGTGGGTAAGCGCTGAAATCCTGGCATGCGCCCTGTCATAAGGGCATGGGCGCTAAACCTGGGATGCCTATAGCTACGCAACGGTCATTCCAGCATGCCATACGCTTCACTTAACGTGTTGGCAAGATGTATGGCAGGTGTATGAATGGTGTATGATGCGTGCAGCCAATTCCAGAAGTGAATCGCGTAAATCGCGTGAAAGGCAGGAACAATGTGTGGTGGAGTTCGCTTTCATTACGACCCAACATATGAATCTGATCTCGCTGATGTCTATTCCGGTTCGCAACTAGCGCACTTTCGCGAGTCGGGCCTGGTTGAGTCGCTCTTCTGGCAACCGCGGCCAGTGTTGCCAGTTGTTTTGGATGGCCAGATTCAGAAAGATAGTGGAGGGTTGTTTCATGCAATTGAAGGCGGTAATTTTTGATCGCGATAACACGCTCCTACGCCTTGATCGCGCTCATGTTGCACAGTTTGAACAGCGCGTACATGCGATTGCAGAACAGATCCCACCAGGCGCTGCAGTACAACATTGGATGAATTGGGATGGTGGTTGGCCACGTACATCTGCGGATGAGGATCGCTTTTGGCAAGATTTTTGGTCTACACTTGGTAACCGTCATGCTCTAACATCAGCGCAAATTAGGCAACTTCAAGCGCTCGGGGCATTCTACCATACTGTTTTTGCAGCATACCCAGATACCATACCGTGCCTTACAAGGTTACGTAATGGTGACATCCGCATGGCTATTCTGACGAATTTTGATCTGCCTAGTGTTGATCGTACACTCCAGCATGTGGGGATCGATCCTGCCTGGTTTGATGCCCTCTGCTCAAGTGCCGAACTGGGTGTGCGCAAGCCCGCCGCCGCCGCATATTTAGCTGTTCTTGAACGCCTGGATCTCGCCCCTACAGAATGCCTGTTTGTCGATGATTTGGTCGAAAATGTACTGGGTGCACAGCAGATCGGTATGCGTGCGATCCTGATAGATCGACAGAATCGCCATCTAGATTATGCCGGTGAGCGTCTACAAAATCTCGACATGCTACTCATGTGAAATTGACGAATGATGTATACTTTGTAATATAGATAACAAACTTTACAGGAGCGGGCAATGAACCGAACGACGGCAGTGCTGCTTGCAGATTTGCAGCATCTGATCGAGGAATTGGGCACAGATGGCGGTTTGATCACCCCTTCAATATATGATACCGCTCAGGTATTGCGATATGCACCGCTGGCCGATGTAGCCCCAGCCGTGGCTTGGTTGATTAGCCAGCAAGAGGATGATGGTGGTTGGGGAACCCCTGAAACGCCACGCGCCCGTGATTTGCCAACCCTTGCAGCGTTACTTGCAATTCAGTCGGTTGGCCATGGTTCTGAGGTGGAGCGGGCATTTGCCCAGGGTATTAGTTTTATACAAGCCCAGGGCAAGCATTGGGAAGGCCCGTTACCTGAGGATATTCCGGTTGGTATTGAGTTATTACTGCCATATATGCTGGATGAAGCAGCTGCTTGTGGTATCATAATTGATCAAGCACCCTATGCGAAGCTTAGCCAGTTGGGTCAGCGTCGGCGAGCCCTGATAGCGCAGATGCGGTTACGCGCAGGAACTACGCCTACCCATTCCTGGGAAGCGCTTGGGTTGCCTCCCACAACCGATGTGATTGATGGATCTGGTGGGATCGGCCATAGCCCAGCTGCGACAGCTGCTTGGTTACGGGCAACCACAGGGCGTGAGGATCTGGCCGCAGAACGAGCGGCGGCATTGCAATATCTGCATCAGGCTGCGCGGGCAACCGGGAGTACCATTCCTGGGGTTGTGCCAACTGTTTGGCCAATTA
>JANLSE010000674.1:0-6711 GCA_031362265.1 Roseiflexaceae bacterium | reverse complement strand
GCCTGGGCCAACCAATCGAGTGCAGCTGGATATTCAGCCTTGCACCACATCAGATACCCAAGCAATAACTGGCAACGGGCTTGGAGGAGCCGATCATCCGCGCCTTCGGCAAGGATGAGTGCAGCGCGATAATGGGTTTCGGCATCGGCCCAACGGCCAATTAACTGTACTACCTGGCCAAGATCACAGAGCACTGCTGCTCGCTCCAATGCATCGAGGAGCGGCAAGAGCCGTTCAAAATAGTTAATCGCTGCTTCGTTTGCATAGGCTGCGCGGGCTGCATCACCAGCACGGCGGAAGAAGATACGTTGTTTATCAACATTGCGGCTGCGCCCGTAATGAAAGGCCAATATATCGAGGTATTGTTGGCTATCTGGGTAGGTTCGCTCGATGAATAGAGCGATTTGTTCGTGCAGCAATGTGCGAGTTGCGAGGGCTAAGCTGTCGTAAGCAACTTCTAGGGTCGTGATATGTTTAAATAAATACTCTAGATCTGGGGCAGGTTTATCGAGCGGCGTAAAATCAAGTTGGCTTAGGTGGCGCAGATGATCCTCAACTTGCTCTGGTGCACCAATCTCGGGGTAACTGCCCCATAGCCAGGATGCCCGGAAGAGCCGCCCGATCACACTCGCTAATTTAAGGGTGGTCTTTTCGGCCTCTGCTAACTGGTCGATACGACTAATGATCAGGCTGTGGAGGCTATCTGGTAAATCCAGCGATAGCATTGCACCCGGATCGTGGATATTGACGCCACGATCACTTAGGTAATTGATCATTTCTTCTAGATAGAATGGATTTCCCGCCGCCCGTAGTACGATCTGTTCAAAGAGCGAGCGTGGGATCATTGTGCCTTCGCCAAAGCGTTGATCGAGCTTGAGCTGTATGAGCGATTCAGCTTCTTCTAAGGCGAGCTCGGTAAGCTGAATCTCGGTCAGGATATCAAGTCGCTCGGCCCATGCGAGAAGCTCGCTACTCTTGGTATCTGGCCGGCAGACAACCATGAAACAGACTGGTAGATCAACCAGATTACGCCCAAGATATTCGAACAAATCACGTGATAATGGGTCAATCCAATGGCTATCTTCTAAAACAAACAGGAGTGGATCAGTTTGGGCGATTAATCGTAGGCTTGTCAGTAGGAGCGACCTGAGGAGTTCGGTGCGTTGTTGTGGCTCGAAAGAATCAGTCAGTTCATTATCTGGCAATGGTAGGTTGAGCAGCACGCCCAACAACGGCATCCGTAGTAACAGATTTGGATCAAGTGCCTCTAGGCGGGTAGCAAGGATTTGTGCCTGGGTTTCTACCGGCCAGGCTGGATCTAACCCATAACAACCCTGCCAGATGCTTTTCCAGACGAGATAGGGCGTTGCTGTTCCATAGGATTGTGCGGCACCACCATAACAGTTAAATCCTAACCAGCGTGCAATCACCACAAGCTCAGCAGCGAGTCGTGATTTTCCCATTCCGGCCTCTGCGACGATCCCAAGAATCTGCCCTTGTCCAACCAACGCTTGCTCTAGCACGCCCTGAGCGGTCTGGAGCTCTGCAACACGCCCAATCATTGGCAAGGCATAGCGTGGCTCGCTCAGTATCAGGCGAGTATGAGCAAGGGCTTCCAACACGGTAAAAACGGCAATCGGTTGAGATTTACCCTTCACGGTGATTGGCGTAAGCACATCCCAGGTAAACGTATCTGCTACCGGGCGTTGGGTGATCCCACTTACTAGAATCTGCCCAGAAACCGAGGCTTGCATGAGCCGAGCTGCCAGATTGACCGGATCGCCCATGACAGTATATTCCTGGCGGCGAGTAGACCCTACCAGCCCACAATAGACAAACCCAGTATTGACGCCGATCCGTGCTGGAATGCCAAGCGCGATGATATCGAGTGCACAACGAATTGCGCGCTCTTCATCGTTCTCATGTGCCACCGGCGCGCCAAACAATACAATATATTTACTTCCCTTATCACCCATGTCGACCTTATTCAGATCGCCATCGTAACGAAGGATCGTTTGCATCACCTGAGCAAGGTAATCCTGAAGTTGCTGGCCAACAGCTGGATCTGTATCGTAATCGAAGCCATCGAAGCTCACAAACAGAATTGTCACCTTGCGGTGCTCATTAATGAAGTTGGCTTGCCCAGCCCGTAAACGTAAGGCAACGACCGGATTTACATAGCGGGAAAGGGTTGAGATAACAGTAGGCGGTACCTCACCAAGCGCTGTGAGTGGGGCTGGGCGCACCGTGTGGCTTAACCGCTCGACACAGATATAATCGCCACGTATCTCGTGTACGATCACAGTACCTGCTGCGATACAGACATCTTGGTGAGCGATGACTTCACCGATCTTGGCGTGATGTTCTGCATCAGCACAGCGATCAAGTACAGATCCAGCGATGATGTATTCGAGCTGCCCAGTATCAATCCCAACACTCGTACAGAAGAGTTGCCCCATAGCTAAACCGGCACGCATGGCGATGCCAAAGACACCAGCACTGGTTGGGATTGCAGCATACTGATGCATTGCCGCTTGCATGGCGAGTGCACATGCAAGCGCCCGCCTGGCTGTTGCCGCCTGCGATCGTGGGTGATAGGGGAAGAACACGGTCATGGCATCGCCGCCGAATTTCCCAATAATGCCACCATACGACTCGATCAGGTCGATCATGGGCGCGAAGTAGCTATTCAGAACGGAGGTGAGCTCCTCTGAACCTACCTTGCCAACCCGGCTGAGGGCTTCGCTGATTGGCGTGAATCCAGAGACATCGGCAAAGAGCGCGACGACATGCAGGCGTCGTTCATGCCGAAGTGGGTCGGATGTGGGGCGCGCAAGTAATTCTCGCGCCAGACGATAAGGGACAAATGAGAGCCATAGATCAGACATTGTGATGTATCAGTATTATATGAATCCCCATGCGCGGTGTACACACAGCTCCATGGAACATGTCTTCGGAATTAGATGATGCGTGGGTGGTCTATCGAAGATGTGTACTATTTCTTTACTAAGGGTAGGAACAAGAATGATCCTCCGGTGGATGCTTGTACCTGGAGCGTTACAGGATAGGAGACAGAAGATCGGCCAGTTGGATCGTGTGCAGTGACATTGATTGTGTAGATGCCAGTTTGCGCTAATCCCGGTGTCCAGTTCAGAGTTGTCGATGCTGGGTTCCCGGTTAGATTTGGGGTGAGTGTCGCACCAGCCGGTAGCCCAGTGGCGGTAAATGACACAGTCGCATCATGCGCATCAGCATCGGAGGCCTGAATAGTGAAGCTGTATGGCGTTCCTGTCGTAAGATTCGCACTTTGGCCACCAAGCGGGGTTGGCGGTGAATCAAATTGTGGGTTACTCGCCGCTGTGCAGTTTGCAACAGTCCCAGCGACGACTTGGATATCATCATCAGGGGAATTATCGCCCGCCTCATTTTCATCGGTACTATCGACTCCATGCTCCCAACGCTCGATTGTCACATCCAGTGCTGTGCCTGCTGTTTTCGGGGTGGCATAGCTGTAAGCGACGGTTGTGTGTAAGAGCTCACGCGGCTGAATGCCATTCGATGTTGCCATTTTGATTGGCAGCGAGGTAATCAGTAATGTTGATGTTCGTGACAGTACGAGCGAGAACTTCAGTTCATCACCCATAATGAAACCTTGGGGTGTTCCTGGTGGATGCATGAGTTCGTCGCCTGCGATCCGAACAGCATCCTTGCAGTAGACGACAGTAACATCCCAATAGTGGTCGTCGTCGGCACCACGAAATGGGACACCAACTGCCTGTGAAACACCGATTGGTAGCACACAGAAAATCACACTCACAAGAGCAATTAGGGTTGAGCGCACATACTGTATCCGGCGCATAAGTGGTTCCTTAACAATTGCTACATGGCAGGCTGCACAACACTGCACAAACTGCCAGTCGCTATTATACGAATCGATTCGGTTGTCGGGCTCTGTTGATATTAGCGTACAATGCGAGGGAAAGAGATATGCGCACTATATGTCCCAACGACTTGTACACTGGCGCTGGAGCGACCCAGCAGATACGCATCATCGGTGGAAATAGTCACAGTAACTATCCGATTTCCGCTACCACCAACCGGTGTTATCAGCAGAGCCGTTTCATACTGGTTTGATGGAATGGTAATTGTTCCTGATAGGGTTGCATAATCCACACCAGCAGTTGCACTCCCACTCACCACATAGTGAACCGTAAGCGGGGTACCGAGCCCCACATCGCGGCTGATAGTGAATACACCAGGGATAACGCCAGCGCGATTGGCCGTTGGCGTGCTGGCAGTGATTACAACCCGTGGCGGATCCGCAGGTGGAAGGATTGTTACGGTTGCTGTCGAGAATGAATCGACGGTAGCGCCGGTTGGGCTACTGAGCCGAACCAGAAATGAGCGCAGCGATTCTGCGGATGGGTTGAGGATTGGAATATCAAAGGCTTGGCTAAGTTGCCCTGCGTTGAATGTGATCGTTCCGCTGCTGGCAGTGTAATCGGTACCAGCAAGTGCGGTTGAGTCAAGTGTTTCGTACTGAACAGTAATTGGTGCAAGTGATGCCCGCGTTAAGCGTAGCACAACACTGACGACATTCGATGGTTGCGTGATCGTCATGTTGATATTGTCGAAGGAGATTTCGGCACCCGGCCCATGGAATTCGAAGGCTCCAATATCTGGATTCGTACTGTTGAACGGGCGAACAGCGCCATCAAGATCCGTAACAACTCCATTAATAGTAGTGCCAGTATCAATGGCAGGAGCTCCCAATGCGAGGTGGAAATTACCCGTTGCCGCATTTACATACCCAGCCTGTGCTCGGGTAAAACTACCTGTGACCAAACCAACACCAGGATTACTGATCGGTGTGGCAATATTGTTGGTTGTGTCATTCGCTGCGATTGCATGGTTGAGTGTTACATTCGCTTGTGCGCTGCTAATCACAATTCCGGTTGCGTATCCGCTTAGCAAGCTATTACGAAGGGTGAGGGTATGTGCATTCGGCACGCGAATCGCATCAACTGGCGATTGGTTGTCCGTGATAGTTGCATAGTTGATTGTGGTTTGGCCTGCGCCACTCAACGTGATAGCACTACCACTGGTGGTGGTATTGTTGGTGAAGAGCACATTGGTGAGATCAAGCGTTGTTGCAGCCGTTGTTGAGGCATACAACCCGCCACCTGTGGTTGCTGCGTTATTGGCGAACGTGACACCACTCAAGCTGCCAGAGACTGCGTTTACTGCGACACCACCACCGTTGGTTCCCGAGCCATGTTGAATAGTAAGGTTCTTAACAGCGAAGCCAGCTGATCCTGAGCTAAAGACCAACACCTGCCGTTGGTTTTGTCCATCGAGGATGGTCGGGTTGGCAACTGGATCAGGTGCAGCGCCCCAGTTGCTCGCCGAAAAGCCACCTTGAATAGTAAGGCTTTTGGTGATTGTTAATGCGCTGCTGAGGTTCCCAGGATTGTAGGTTCCTGCCGCCAAGCGCAATTCATCATTAGTAAAGGATTTGGATACCGCATAATCCAGCGTTGCGCACGGGTTGGCCGAACTATTACAGGTGCCGCTGTTTGTGCCGAGCGGCGCAATATAGCGCGGAATACCCTGATTGTTGATCGTCACATTATTAACGGTGACCGTTGAGCTTGTGCGCGGCCCACCCAACCCGGCAGCACGTGCATCTTTGACAACCGCACTAATACTATACGTGCCATTTGGTAGGCTATGGGTATCGAAATTTGCCCAATTGAATGTTGTGACGCTATCGGTATAACCGCCATATGGCGTTGAGCTAGTAGTTAGTGTATTTTGTGCCGTGTTAGATCCATCGCTGATTGTGTAATCGACCTCGCGTGCACCGATCAGTGTACTGAGCGTAACACCTAGTGAAATAAAGCCTGAAACGGTCTGCCCATTCGTTACACCCGTGATGGCTTGCACTGTTGGTTGTGGCGGTAGGTTGGTGGGGTCAGCTGGGCTAACGACACTTGCTGCCGTGCCAGGGGCGGCTTGGCCAACCGACCAGATCCCTTTGGGATCTTGCAATTTCTCGCCATTGGTATAACCTGAACCGCTTGAATCGAGCGCAGCGAGTGCTGGAGTCCATGTATGGGCAATCGAATCGGGCACCGTCGGTGGCGATCCTGTCATCGGCTGGGTTGGCTGCGCCAAATAATGAACCCCAAAGCCGACAGGTGTACTAAATGTGCCGCCATGGCAGGTGACACACGAACCGTTCGTAACCACTAGGATTCGTGCGCCGTTTGGAAGTGTATCGAAATATTTGGATCGCGTGGCAGGATTGGCGCACGAGTTGTTGAGCGTACCCGCAGATGTGTGCGTAGCGAGAGACAAGCTCAGCATTGCTACGAATAGCAGCGCGAAAATAATGATCTTACGCCTTAAGATGCCAACCAAAATAGCCAGCACGCTTTGTGACGAATGCATAATAATACTCCGCGAGCTGATATTGTAGAACAGTGTCGTGCCACTAGAGTATACGTTGTGTGTCAATGATAATTGCTTGCAAGCCGGAATTATTGCGAGAGTGATGCAATCGCGCAGTTCGCAATCGATTGTAACCGCATACGCCAGCGCTCAGCACTTAGGCGGACATGCGTATTTGATACAATTGCTACCACTAGATCCTGCTCGGGATCAGCAAATACAAGGCAGCCGCTCGCACCACCATGGCCAAACGCATGA
>JANLSE010000660.1:0-11631 GCA_031362265.1 Roseiflexaceae bacterium | reverse complement strand
CATGTTGGCGATATGGGGCAGATTCATCAACATCTTGTGCTCTGGAATCATATTGCGCTTGGCCATGAGGCGCTGTTTCTTGAGTATATTCCACACCTTCGCGAATATTTTAGCCAGCCAGCGATTGTTGCGGGTGGATATTATCAGACCCCAGAGCATCCCGGGAGCAGCTCGGATCTACGTTATTAGGAGGCATTATGCAGCGCTATGGCCAAATTATTGGTGTCAAACCCGATCAGATCGAGGCCTATGAACGGATTCATGCGGCTGTCTGGCCAGAAGTGCTCGATATGATTTACCGCTGCAATATGCGCAATTATTCAATCTTTCGACACCAACAGCTGCTCTTCGCCTATTTTGAGTATATTGGCAGCGATTTTGCCGCGGATATGGCCACAATGGCAACTGACCCCAAGACGCGTGAGTGGTGGACGCATACTGATCCAATGCAGACACCCGTTGATGGCGCAGCTGTGGGTGAGTGGTGGGCGCGGATGAAGGAAGTCTTTCATACGGATTAAAGAACCGCAGAACCGCAGAACCGCAGAACTGCAGAACCAAGAACCAAAAGAACCAAGAACTAAAAGAACAAGAGAACAAGAACCGCAGAGCCAACTAGAACCAAGAACCAAGAAACCAACACAAGATTCGCTTAGCTACGTCCATCCTGCCTCCCAGCATCGTACGGGCGAACCTTGTGTTCGCCCCGCTAAGAACCTCCTAAGCCCTTTGCGTTTTTGCGTTTTTGCGTTTTGCGTTTTGCGTTTTGCGTTTTTGCATTTTTGCGTTCTGTGTTTTTGCGTTCATTCTTGAAGCGACAAACACGATAGTGCTAGGAAGAAACAATGGCACCTGTATTGGCAACACAGCGTTTGCTGGGAAGAACTGGCTTGCATGTCACGCCACTATGTATTGGCTGTGCGCCACTTGGCAATATGCCTGAAACGTTTAACTATGCTGTTTCTGAGGAGCAGGCCCTAGCGACATTGCGGGCAGCCTTTGCGAGTCCAATCAATTTTCTTGACACCGCTGCGATCTATGGCTACGGTGAAAGCGAGCGCCGCATTGGGCTCATGTTGCGTGAGCTTGGCGGCTTGCCCGCAGGGTGCGTTCTTGCGACAAAAGCCGATCGTGATGCGACAACCGGCGATTTTAGTGGCGAGCAGATCAAGCGCTCCGTTGAAGGAAGTTTGGAACGTCTTGGGTTAGATCGGCTCCAGTTTGTGTATATTCACGATCCGGAACATACGACCTTTGAGCATGTGATGGGCACAGGTGGGGCGTATGAAGTGTTACAGCGTTTCCGTGATGCGGGTGTGATTGAGCATATTGGGATCTCTGGTGGGCCGATTACTATGCTGATTCGCTATGTGGAGACTGGTGGGTTTCAGGCGGTTGAAACCCATAATCGCTACACACTCCTGAACCGATCCGCAGAGCCGCTGCTGGATGTTGCAGTACGACATAATGTATCGGTAGTGAACGCAGCGCCATATGGCAGCGGGTTACTTGCCAAAGGCCCAGATGCCTATGCTCGTTATGCCTATAAGGATGCCCCGCCTGCAATGGTGGAACGGGCGCGCCAGATGGCTGCGATCTGTCAGGAATATGCGGTGCCACTCGCCGCAGCAGCGCTCCAGTTTTCATTACGTGACCCACGCATCACTTCGACCGTGGTGGGCATGACCCGACCAGAGCGGATCGCACAGACGATTGAGCTTGCCGATTATCCGATTCCCGATGCGGTTTGGCCATTGCTTGATGCACTTGGTTTTGATATGCATGATCCACAAGGCCATCCAGCAGATTGAGACGCGACTTATGCGGCTGCCTGTCGCAATCGCTCGAGATCTTCAAGATGATTCCATGAGGGAGCAGCACTCCCTTCCTCAAGGGCATGAATTCGCTCGATGACCTGGTGTGTTAAGGGCATTGCAAGATTCAGTGTTGCGCCATGGTGTACAATGGGCACCAGCTGGTTATCGATTTCACTGCGCCGCCGCCGCACCATAATATCGCGCCAGATCCCACTGCGTTGCTTCTGGTCACGGCGACGCCGCTCGACAAGCATATCCAGCGATTGCATGACCGCAGACTCATCGCGTCCAACTCGTGGGTAGTAGAGCGCTGGTTCGACGGCATCAAATGGCTCAGGGCGGATGCCAAGCCGGTCTGCGACCTCGTATACCTCAGCGGCGAGCTCAACCATAAGCAGGCGGTAGCGATCAATAACATCCGCCATGCTTGCGTCGGCCAGGGCAGTTGCAAAGAGCATATTTGCATAGCCGAGTTTGCCCCATAAATAGCCCCAGATATTCTTGGTGATTGCGACATCCCCCCAGGCGGTGAGAATGCTGCGCAGATATTCCAATCGTGGAGTTAGGCTCCCATCCAATTCGCCAAGGGTCATCGCCCCTGCCCCACCATAGTGAATGAGTCCTGGCTCCAGGTAATCGGCCGAGAAATTGACAAGACACCCGACGGTGCGCTGGGCACCTACCGCATTCGCAATTGTCTGCTCATTGAGGCCATTCTGCAACGAAACAATCACACCAGCATCAGCCAGGAGTGGTGTAAGTGGTACCAGTGCTGCGGCTGTATGCTGGGCCTTTACGGCAAGCAGCACAAGCTCAAGTGGCGCATGCAATCCTTCGGGTGCAATCGCGACTGCTGGTACAGTAAATTCCTCGGCCCAACTGCGAATAGTTAAGCCGCGCTGGTTGATTGCGGCCACATGATCCGCTGCGGTATCGACAAACTGCACTGTGTGGCCAGCCCGCACCAGATACGCGCCAACCGTTCCACCAATCGCCCCTGCGCCAACAATTGTTATCTGTGCCATCAATTGCCTCTATGCATTGATACTATCTATTGAGGTGTATTCTCACGCTGAAACCAGAGATCGCGAACCAGTTGGAGCCGTTCGGGAGCGATATGCCACAGATCCCACGAAAGCGCTAGCCCGTCCACACCTGCCTGGCGGATCGCGCGTAGGTCAGCTGCAATTTGCTCCACTCCTAATGTCGTGATACCCGGTAGATCAACTAGTTCGATGCCAAACAGGAGTGGGCGTGCATTGGCTGCTAGCCCACGTTTTACCTCAGCTGCCAAATCAGTCGCTGTGATGCCGGTCGTCTGGAGGCTGTGTAATGTGTTGGGAAGTTGTATTCCAATCGAGGCACCAACTTGCTGCAAAGCCGTATGCTCAGCTATCCCCGCATAATGCATTAGCCAGCGCGCCAAGCCGAGCAACTCAAAAGGGAGGCCAGCCGGGCCAAGGGTGTGGCCATAGCTCATGATCTTCGTCCATTCAGCATATGGCGCCAGCCCTACCAAATCCTGGCCGACCATGCGCGCGAGTGCGGGCGAGAAGCAATCCAAACCTACCACATGTCCTTCAGCATGACATAATGTAGCTACATCTTGGATCAGAGCGGTGATACTGGCAGTACGAAAGGCCAGGAGTGTCTCGATCGCCTGTGCTTCGGGCGTAGCGGCGTTGCCGGGCGCGGCGAGCAATTGGGCAACATAATCTCCTGCGCGTTGGCGATTGTTTGCCATGGTTGCAATCTGCTGCTGGATAGTCGTGAGATCAATTCCCTGTGTAGCTGCGGCTGCATGGCATGCATCACAAAAACAGGCCAATGAATCGATTGGATTTTCGGCTGGTGAGGGGAAACGAATACGGTCGAGGAATATCCCCTGGTAATGGGCAGAATCGCAAATAGTTTGGATTCGTTGGAGCACGGCAGCGCGAGCTACGGGATGGTTTGGGCAGATGAAGGTGAATTCAGGCATACCTTGAAACCCAGGAACGGGGCGACCAGTCAGGCCGATTGTCTGCCATTCGGGTTGGGGTGCCAATTCGCCATCATCCGTCAGCAGTGGCTGCCAGCGATAGAATGTTATACCAGCTCGTGCAGCTTCATCTGCGCATGCATCTACGATCTGCTGGGCAAGATTCCAGCCAATTGCAAGCCCGTCAATAGGCAGAAGTGAAAGTGCAGTACGTAGCCGCTGGCGCACTTCACCAAGGTCAAAGGTCTTGCTGGCATCGCTTGGTTCAAGGTATTGGGCGATAATCATCAATACTCCAGATCGGTTGATAGCAGTGGCATGCCCTGAAGCAGTGTGGTAAGCACCATCGCTAGAGAAGGAGTTTCAGTGGTGGGCAGATACTGATGATAATCTGGCATGTAGCAGATACCGCAGCCAATGTGTGGCGATCGACCAGGCCATGGGTAGTGGCGCGCTGATAGGTGGCTGCACTGCGACCAGCACCCCTGGGTAGGCGACAATATGACCGCTGCGTTGTGCGCTAGCTGCGAGCGAAATGCCCATAGCACCAGGGTAGAGAATCCCAATCTGATATTGTTGCATCGCCATAACTCCCTACCCCAGCGCTTCGACCACACGAATAATTGCGTCGGCAATTTCTTCACACTGCGACCCACTCAGCTCTGGGCTGATATTCAGATGGATCGCACGCTCCAGCAGATTGAGCGAAGCTGGACATGCCGCCGGGCTGTAATCGAATGGCCCACCATGCCAGGTCCATGGATTCTGCTCATTCGACCAAGCACGCTGATGCACGATCGGCTCCCAATGTGTGTAGATATGGTAATCGACTTCATCCGGGCTATACATGACACCAGCACCAGCTCCTTCGGCATCCAGAGCATCTGCCACCCGTTGTGCCTGATCGGGTGTCTCTGCGAGCAGAATCAGGGCAATTGATGCGTCTCCACCATCGTCGTTAGCTTGGCGGGTTCGCATGCCTTTGGCGGCCAGCGTTGGTGTGATTGCTTCGACGATTGTGCGGTGGTTGCTGCGCATGGCGGCAAGCAAGCTCTCGAGTTTTGTGAGCTGAACCAGTACGACTGCTGCCTGTAATTCGGTCATGCGATAGTTCACACCGGGAAGAATCTGATCGGGTGGGATATGGTTGCGCATACCACCAACCACATCCTGATACATCTGGATGCGTTGGTACACTTCCTCGTGGCGGGTGAGGATCATGCCACCTTCGCCAGCCGTGATAATCTTATTGAACTGGAAGCTGAATGCGCCTGCGTCGCCAATGGTCCCGAGCCGCTGTCCATTGTAGCTTGCGCCACAGGCCTGGGCTACATCTTCGAGCACCTTGAGTTGGTGGCGTGCTGCGACCTGCATAATGGCGTGCAGATTGCAGGGTGCACCGCGCATATGAACAGCGATGATCACGCGGGTTCGTGTGGTGATTCGGCGCTCAAGATCGTTTGGGTCGAGCGTGAGTGAGGCATCGACCTCTGCAACCACCGGAATGGCACCTGCAGCGAGGACTGCTGATGCACTGGCGATCCAGGTATATGCTGGTACAATCACTTCATCACCCGGGCCAACCCCTAACCCAACCAGTGCGCAGATCAGGCTAGCTGTGCCAGATGTGACAGCAATTGCATATGGGCTGCTCATGTGGGTTGCAAAGGCCTGTTCAAGGAGGGCAGCCTGCGATTCGCCAGGGTTTGGGCCATAGTAGCGGAAGAGCCGTTTATTGCGTAATACCGCAAGAACTGCTTCTTCTTCTTCGACACCAATCCGCATACCGCCTGGATACATGGGTGGTAACGGCTGGGAGATGGCCTTTGGCCCTCCATTGATCGCGAGCGGCTGCTTTATGTGCGACTTCACTGGCGCCTCCTCTTCAAAGGTAGAATGAATGGAATATGGAGAATATTATAGCAGGGTCAGGGGAGAAAGCCATTTCAGCGCATTTTGGTGAAAGCACACGCTTGCACTGTTGAGTCGAGAGAGGTATAATCGGTATGTCAGCTTTTAACGTAACCCATACCTCTGTTCTGGATCGGGCATCGCCGCTTTGATCTATTTGATTATTTTCCGTTGAGGTTCTTTGTACCTGGGAATGATGGCTCCTTGTTTTGAGCTTACGTAATCAGCAGAAGGGGGAATCCATTGGCACCGATCAGTCGACGTTCATTTGTCAAAGGAGGAGCAGCGTTTATTGGCGCTGGTGTCCTCGCAGCCTGCGGCGCTACACCGCAAGCCGCCCAGCCAACCGCTGCCCCAGCGGCTGGTGAAGCTCCGACGGCAGCACCCGCAGTAGCAGGCGCTCCGGTTCCTGCATTGCTTCGTTCTGGCAGTGGTGAGGAGGATTTCTTTAATCGGGCGATCGATCTCTTTGAGAAGCAGAATCCCACAATTAAGATCAATCGGGTCTTTGTCCCTGGTGGAGCAGATTACAACACGAAGCTGGATTTGATGGTCGCTTCTGGCGACCCGCCAGCGATTTATGCGCCATTCTCCGATCGCGGCTATCGGTACTATGCTGCGCGCGGGCTAAGCCAGCCGCTCGATGATTTTGTTGCGCGCGACAAAGTCGATCTGAACGATTTTCATCCAGATGGCATGAAGGGCTGTCGCTGGCAAGGCAAGCTCTCGGCACTACCACTCGATCTCTGGCCACATGTCTTGTTCTATAACAAGACGCTCTTTAAAGAGGCAGGTGTCCCAAATCTTAGCACCGATTGGAATGATACAAGCTGGACGACTGATTCCTATCTCGAATTGGCGCGTAAGCTTACCAAGCGCAATGGCGATCAAGTCACTCAGTTTGGCTCAGATGCGTACTTCAATAGTTGGGCAGCGGGCTGGATCTTTGGTGGCGATTTCTTACCGCCTGATACCTATGAGACTGGCCTTGTAGCCGAGTTTGCTGGTGATACCGATCCACGTGTGGCCGCATCGGTTCAGTGGGCGGCCGATCTCATGCTGAAGGAAAAGGTTGCGCCAACGCCTGGCCAAGCACAGCAACTGCAAGCTGGTGCGCCAGCACTCTTCATGAGCGGTAAGGTAGCGATGTCGATTGGTAATATCGGCTCACTTAGCAACTTCGCCAAGATCGACTCGTTTGAGTGGGGTGTTGCGCCGCCGCCGAACCCACCAGCTGGCGAAAAGCGCCATTTGCATGTCTGGATCGATTTCTGGAGCATGATCAAGGGTGTGAAAAACCTTGATGGTGCCTGGGAACTAATGAAGTTTATGATCAGCCCCGAAGCACAGCGAATTTACCCGATTGCCTATGGGCCAATGAGCTCACGCCTGTCGCTCGGCCAGGAATGGCTCGCGCAGCAGAAGAGCACCCTGAAGCTATCGGATACCGAGATCAATGTTATGGTCGAGGGGCCGAAGTATGAGCAGATCGACCCCGAGAACTGGACAGTGAACTTTAGCCCAATTAATTCCCAAGCGCTACAACCTGCGCTCGACAGAGTATGGCTTGGTGAAGCGTCAGCAGCAGATGCGATCAAGGAGGCTGCGCCAGACATTCGCAAGCTAATTAACGAGACCAAGAAGGTTGTGACTGGTTAGGCTAGAGGATCATAGCCTTTGGTGTGTCTGAGTGACCCCAATCGTGAGCCATGCTGAATGATTACTGATCAGGGCATGGCTCGCTATCATACACTGGATGTTAGGGCAAGCGATTCTTCGGCCCTGCTTTTGGACGAGGCGATGCATGGCAGCCACTTCTCAACCACGAGTGCTTGAACAGAGCCGGCCACGCCGGTATAACCGCCTGTTGATGCGTGAGTATTTGGCCTTCTACCTATTTGCGAGCCCATGGTTATTGGGTTTGCTGATTTTTACGGTAGGCCCGATGATTTCCTCGCTCTACCTGAGCTTCACCGATTATGCGGTTATTGTTGCGCCCAATTGGGTCGGCCTCGATAACTATGTGCATATGTTCACCGACGACAAATTGGTTTGGCAGTCGTTACGTGTGACATTGACCTATAGTCTTGGCGCGGTGCCGCTCACCCTGATTGTCTCATTCACTGTTGCATTACTCATGAATCAGAAGATTCGTGGGGTGCGTGTGTTTCGAACGATTTACTATCTACCAGCAGTTATTTCAGGTGTCCCAGTTGCGTTATTGTGGTTATGGATATTGAACCCAGAATTTGGCATGCTGAACAATGCACTGCGTGGGATCGGGATTGTGGGGCCGAAGTGGCTATTCAGTACAACCTGGGTTGTGCCATCCTTTATTCTGATGAGCGTGTGGGGCATTGGGGTGCCGATGGTGACTTTTCTGGCTGGGCTTCAGGGCATCCCAGTGCATTTATATGAGGCGGCAGAGATTGATGGCGCAGGGATCTGGGCGAAGTTTCGCCATGTGACATTGCCAATGATGTCGCCAATTATTCTGTTTAATGTCATCTCTGGGTTGATCGACTCATTTCAGACATTTACGCCTGCGTTTCTGATGACGAATGGTGGCCCCGCAAATGCCAGCTTATTCTATGGGCTCTATTTGTACAACAATGCGTTCAAATACTTCAAAATGGGCTATGCAAGTGCATTAGCCTGGTTAATGTTTATTGTGATCATGATTTTGACCGGATTTGTTTTTCGCTCATCGATCCGCTGGGTGTACTATGAGGGCGGGATACGCCGTTAGTGCCGTGTTTTCCGCGCGGGAACACGCGAGTAAGTAGGAATGCGATGGCAGCACGCGATCTTTCTGCGGCTTTACCGTTCTGGGCACGCAAGAGCATTCAGCAGCGTTTCCAACGATGGGCTGCGACAGCTATCATAACGCTAGGTGCTGCGCTTATGTTGGCACCATTGGCCTGGATGCTCTCAACATCACTGAAATCTGAGGGGGATGTCTTTCTGATCCCGATTCAGTGGTTCCCAAAACGCATTTTGTGGAACAATTACCCTGAAGCGCTGACATTTGTTCCATATGCCCAATATTTCATGAACAGTGTCTATGTGACGAGTTTGGCCGTGATTGGAACGGTGCTATCAGCTTCGCTGGTTGCATTTGCCTTCGCGCGCTTGCGTGGGCCTGGCAAGAACGTTCTTTTTGCGATTCTCCTCAGCACGCTCATGTTACCAGGTGAAGTAACGCTGGTGCCAGTATATCTATTATTCCGTAGCCTGGGCTGGCTTGATACCTACCAACCCCTGATTCTGCCGAGTTGGTTTGGTGGTGGCGCATTTTATATCTTTTTGCTACGCCAGTTTTTCATGTCGCTGCCGCTTGAACTGGACGATGCTGCCAAGATCGATGGTGCCTCACTCTTTCAGATCTACTGGCGGATCATTATGCCGCTCTCAGGCCCTGCATTAGCGACGGTTGGGATCTTCTCGTTCTTTACGAACTGGAATTCGTTTCAGGCACCGCTGATCTATTTGAACACGTCTGAGAAGTATACGCTACCGGTTGGGTTGCGCCTGTACCTGAGTACACTTGGCAACACGCATTGGAATTATCTGATGGCTGCCACCCTTGTTGCGATCATCCCACCGATCGTGCTGTTCTTCTTTTCACAACGATTCTTTATCGAGGGCGCGGTTCTTACCGGCGTCAAGGGTTGATCGGACGCAATGCCGAATCCGGAATTATTACTTGGTGACACGGCACGTGAACACCTCAAACAAGGGTTTGACATCCTTGCTCGTTTGCTAGCTATCACCCTTGGCCCCACGCCACGCACGATCCTGACGACAAGCTATCAACGTGCACTACCCGAAGCACTTGAAGATGCGGCAACCATTGCGCGGCGTATGGTTGGCTTGCCGAACCGTGCGCAAAGCGCTGGTGCGCTACTTCTGCGCCACCTCGTCTGGCGGCAATCCCAACGAGTTGGCGATGGGTGTGCGATTGCCGCCGTACTCGCACAGGCGTTACTTGCCGAAACCCACCGTATGCTCGTTGCTGGGGTAAGCCTGTTGGCGCTTAAGGCTGGTGTGGAACAGGCAGTTGCCATCGCGATTGATGCGCTACGTAGTGCGGCTCGCCCACTTGTATATGAGGATGAGATCCATGGCTTTGCACACTCGATATGTGCGCATGAGCGCTTGAGCGATCTGATTGCTGAGCTATTCGATCTACTTGGGCCAGATGCCGCAATTACTGTCGAACGATTTGCTGCGCCATACCTTGAACGTGAATATGTGGAGGGTGGGCGCTGGAAAGCCCGCCTTGCATCGGCCTATTTTGCCCAAAGCGGTGCAGAAGCAGCACCAAGTTGGCCTGCGCGTGTGGTGATGCGTGATCCCGCGGTGGTGATCTTCAATGGCGAATTGCGTGAACTGGATGATGTCCTGCCGGTTCTTGAGCTGGCGGTAGCGGCACAATATCAACAACTGCTTCTGATTGTTCGGCATATCGAGGACCCTGCGCTCACAGCACTGGTCACAAACCATCAGCGCAATCAGTTGCGGATTGCGGTTGTTGAATTGCGCGAAACTGGCGAACGTTGTGATCGTGATTTTGAGGATCTCGCAGCACTAACCGGCGCGGCATTGATCGATCCTGGTGCAGGCGAGCGGCTACGCTTTCTGACAGCTGGGCAAATCGGGCGGGCACGTAGAGTAGAGGCCAGCGCAGAGCTGTTGAGTGTTGCTGGTTGGCATGCCGGTGCAACAATCCGTTCTCGTATAGCCGCACTCCAGAAACGCCAACAAGTACTGAGCGAACAGGGCGAATCTGAGGCGGTGCAAGAGTTGCGGATGCGCATTGGGCGGCTTTCGACAGGCAGCGCTATCCTTAAGATTGGTGCACATAGTGAGATTGAGCGCGAGTTGCTCGATCGGCGTGCAGAGCAGTGTTTGCGTGCGCTGCCGATCGCGCTTCGCCAAGGGGTTCTCCCAGGCGGTGGGGTTGCCTATCTTGATGTCATTCCGCAACTTGAGGCGCTCCCAAAGCATGGCGAACAAGCCTATGGTGTCCAAGCCGTGATACGCGCGCTTCAGGCACCGCTCTGCCAGATTGTCGCAAATGCTGGCCTGCGCGACCCAGCAGCGGTGCTGGCCGAGGTACGTAGGATGGGTTCTGGCTGGGGCTACGATGCACTGCGCGATGAGATTTGCCAACTTGCTGAATGCCGTATTCTGGATTCAGCGGCAGTACTGATTGAGGCGCTACGTATGGCCGCAAGTGGTGCAATAATGGCACTCACAACCGAGGCGCTGGTGTTGAAACGTAATCCAGAGACGAGTTTTGAGCCATGAGCAGCACGAAACCTACCCTCAAACCTACCCCAGAGGAATCAGGCATTCAGCCCCTTTCTGCAAGCTGTAGCGTATTACAGTTGGCTACGGCATACGATGCGCTTTGGTTGGCAACGGATCGCGGCCTCTGGTGTGGCGATGGGAACCAGTGGCAGGCAATCGCTGCCCCGGCGGCGCTGGATTTTGTTGCAACAATTGCCGCTGCCGCAGTCGGGATGGCCGATAGTGCAGCAGGTGTGCTGAT
Source organism: Roseiflexaceae bacterium (assembly GCA_031362265.1). GTDB lineage: Bacteria > Chloroflexota > Chloroflexia > Chloroflexales > Roseiflexaceae > JANLSE01. The sequence goes on along the minus strand of JANLSE010000660.1, from coordinate 365 downwards.
AGCCGCTGGTTTACCCCCAGGGATCGCCTATTCGCTGGATAACGGCCAGGCCTGGTATCCAGCGATAACCGACGTGATTGCGAGTAGTGTAACATGTCTGTTGGCATCACCACGGTTTATGCGCGACCGCGTATTGCTGGCTGGAACCGAAGTCGATGGCATGCTACGCTCGACAGATGGTGGGCGACGATGGCAGCTCGCAAACTTTGGCTTGACCGAGTTCACCATTCTTGCGCTTGCAACGGCACCCTCCTGGGAAACCCGTGAGGATGTGTTTGTTGCCACTGATGGTGGTGTTTACCGATCACCAAATGGTGGCCGCGCATGGAAACGCAGCGATCATGGATTGAGTGGGCAGATTGTGC
>JANLSE010000657.1:0-3535 GCA_031362265.1 Roseiflexaceae bacterium | reverse complement strand
GCCGACCACGATCGCGTAGTATTAGCGGGTAATCGCCTTACCTGAGCGCTGTCTCCAGGTAGTGTTGCACACTCTCCTCGGCGCTTAGTTCACCAAGCTGTACACACTGATCGTAGGCAGTTAGCCAACTGGCCATATGGCCGCGTGCATCATCTAATTCTGCTTGGATAATGTGCGCAGTTGCACCACAATCCGCCAGGAACCCAGTTGCCACAAAATCATTACGCGCACGAGCGCGATCATATTCAACCCGAACAATCTGCGCATCCCAACGGCCTGCATCCCACTGAAGCTGCGCATAGGACACACGCCAATCACCATCAAATGGCAGCCCTGCTGAGCCAACATTCACAACTAAGGTCGAATCAATCCGCCGTAGCACCGGCCAATGTGAATGTCCACAGCAAAAGGCAGCCGCTTGCGAATCGATCTGCTCACGCAATTCCACGTCGCTGGTTGATTCCAGCACATTATCACGGTCATGGCGCATGGATGCATGCACGATTCGCACCAGGCTACCATCTGGCGCATAGATTTGCTCTTGTTCTGGCAGGGATGCAAACTCGGCTATTCCTCCAAGCCGTTCGATTGTCCAGAGAACGCTAACCTGTACATCGCCCTCAAGCCCGCTTAATGCTGTAGAGCGTTGGGTTGCATCAATCAGATAGCGTTCATGGTTACCCCGAATAACCCGCCAACCATCACGGCGTTGACGGTTCAGAATAATATCTAAACACTCACGTGGACGTGGCCCACGATTGACAATATCCCCTGCAACTGCCACCGCATCCGGTTTCCATGCATCAATCTCTGCTACAACCGCTTCTAATCCCACCACATTGGAATGGATATCGGCCAACACCGCAATCTTCATCGACGCACACCTCGTAACCGCAGCACGACCAATACCCCACCAACAAGCACGATCACCCCAAGAAGATACGGCAATATCCAACGGTTTAGTAGCCAAAACGCCTGTGGTGAACCAATCTGCGTCAGTTGCTCAGTTGGCGACAAGGTATCCCTATTTGTACAATCATAGGGATTAATACGGCTGGAGCTAAAATCTCGTGTGATCGGGATATCGGCAAGGCCACCCTCGGTCGCAAACACTGGATCGAGCGTCATCTGCTCGGGGTCGAAACGCCCATACATACGTGTGAAATACGGAAAGCGCGCCCGCAGATCAGTAATGAGCGTATCGTCGACGGAATCGAGCGCGCTCGTTGGCTGCGAGGCATCAGTCACCAACCCACGGCCAGCCGCAGCAGCCAACGCCGCACTGACAACATCATTGTAGGTATTACCCTCAAACCGGCTTTTGAGTGTAACCTGGTCATCAGGAATGACAATGCGCTGCATATTTTCGGGTACGGCCTGGCTCTCTGCAAACACCCAAACAAGCAATTCGGTTCCGGGTTCTGCACCAACCGCCGCCAACCGCAATGGAATCATGGCTTTCTCAGCTGCGAATGTGAGCTTCACCGGCGCAATAGCATTCGAATCCTGCCCGCCACGCAGCTTCATGGCCAAAAAGACCATCCCAGCATCGGTATATGAACCAATCAGTGGCTCCATGGGTTGAGTTACTCGATAGCCATTCTCACGTAACCATTGGGTCAGCGCAACACCACTATCGCCACCAACAACGCTAAAATCATATGGGCCAACCTGGCCTTGCTGAAGTATATTCACACTTCCCGGTGGTGGAGCGCCTGCCCGTAAACCACCATCGAGGCTAAACTCAGGGCAGGTATAAGGCGGAAAACGGAAGCGTGGATTCGTCGCAACCTCTAAAGCATCAAAACTCTCACGTTTAACAACTTCCACCTTGGGATTACTTGGCAGTGGCACAATCCAGGCGAAATCTTCGGCAGCACCAACATAATTGACTGCAACATAGGCCTCTACCACGCCACGCGGCTTATCGATCGCGAAAATAATACGCTGTGCCGATTGCCGTACCTGGCCTTCAGGCGAAAACAGCGCCGCACAAGCCCCTGCAACACTCGGTGCGGCTAGCGCGGCCAATAGAATAACTAGAATAAACCAGCGAGACCGTCGCATACTACCTCCAGCGCATAACGCATAACGCATAACGCAAACGATTGTTCCTGCGCTCTTACGCTCTTACGCTCTTACGCTCTTGCGCTCACAGGCTCCTCCGCCTGCGGATCGCCAACTGGCGCACAGGGCGTAATCGCAAAATAAATAGCAGGGCAACGATAGCTGTAAAGATGATCGGTGCAGTTATATCATCGCGCTCAAGCCAAAAATAGTGCAGAATGCCAAGCGGAATCGCTAGATAGATAAGACGGTGAAGCGTCTTCCAAGTACCACCAAGCCGCCGCTGCCAACCCAGGGTAGATGTTGTTGCTAATGCTGCCAACATCAGCAGCGCGACTAAGCCAACACTCATCGCCCGACGCTCTATGATGTCACGCCAGATCAACTCCATATCGAAGGCATTATCGAGCCCGGCATAAGCCAAAAGATGACCCAGCAGGTATAGAAAGCCATATACCCCAAGAGGTCGGCGTAACTGAATAATCTTGGCCCACCCACTGATTGTGCTGATCGGTGAGCAGGCCAGTGACGCCACCACGAGTATCATTCCAATCGTACCGCTACGGGTGATGAGGTAGCGATTCAAGTTAAGCGGCAATGTATCGGTGGCATATTGAATCGCTAACCAGAATAGTGGCGTCAGTGCAAGGATGTGAATAAGGATTCGATACCAGTGGTTTTTGAGATTCATATTAGAGAAAATCACGCCCAAAATCGGTTGTAAATTCACGCCAGACACTATGGATATGTGTCCCACTATTGCGGGAATTGTCGTATTCCAACAGGAAGGTTGGCCCTTGGATGCGGTAGTAGTGTGGTTTGCGTGGTTCAAGTGGCCCAGCCCAACCAAAGCGAATCTGTGCGAATCCAGCTGCATCGATCCGCGCGCGGCTTGCCTGGCTGGCTTGATCGGGCATAGCGTGCAAGTAGCTCTGGATAATCTCCTCAATCAGTTGCTGCTGTGCGGCTGGCACATCCGTATAGGCAATTCCCACCGGTTCGAGTGGACGAACCTCTGGGTCGTTTTGAGTGATATGGCGGGTGAGTGTATTTTGCTGGAAGATCGCCTGTGAGCGAAGATTCTCTGGCAGGCTGGTGACCAACTCACGCGCTGCATCTTCCTCGCGTGGCATCGCCCGCAGCCCTGCATCTGAGGTGGTTGGCCATGCCCCTAGGAAGAGTGGAGTCACAGCGATCTGATCGTCAATAAGCGTGAAGTTTCGTGAAAGATGATGCCCTTCCCAGCGCCAGCCCCATGGTGCACCTGAACCTGGCGTACCAAATACCGTCACATAGTAGGCGTCTGGATCATTCCCGAGATCGCGTTGGAGTAAGATGATATCAAGCGCCTTCTGGTACCCAGCCGCAGAAACGCTTGCCTGTAAGAGCGCAAAGGCCGCATCACGCTGATTTGGTTGCATCGCATTGAGTGGCAATCCATTGCGGGGAAAGCCCTGTGGTGTTGTCC
>JANLSE010000646.1:0-5939 GCA_031362265.1 Roseiflexaceae bacterium | reverse complement strand
ATCGCTGCCAAGTACCATGCCAGTGTCGCTACAGGTGATGCTGGCGGGCTGCCTATCAGTCAGCCAATCGTGTCCAATCGTGAGTCTCCGACTTCCGATTGAGGTACAAGCCACGCCATTTTAATGGCTGTGGTTACTGACGCATCTCAACTGGTCATGGGCGCTGGGAGACTAAAATCCTTGGTGGGTATCAATGGGTGGCACCAGGTGCGGCACATTGGCGTGGGGCGCGGGTTCGTATGGACGCTGTGCAGCATCCCTGGGGCTGGGAGCAGGGCCTTGGTGTGAACTGGCAACCAACCACCGATCTCGGGGCCGCGATTGGCCGGCGAGCCGACTGGGAGTTTGATCCACATCACCTGTTACGCCCAGCGTTACTCCCACCACAGATCGTACAGATGCGTGGCTTTGGACAGGTTCGGCATGTTGATAGTGCAGGAACCGATGCTGCGCCAGTGGCCGTATTGGCCAAGCACGGGCTTGATCCTGCGGAATGGCAATCCCTAGCCGACGCGGAAACAACATTACTCCTCCCACCGCATACCACACGCCGTGTGGTCTTTGATCTACAAAACTATTATTGTGCCTACCCAAGTATCAGTGTTGCGGGAGGTGCTGGGGCATTCCTACGCATACACTGGGCTGAAGCACTCCGAGCTACCCCTGAGCACTGGGTTCATGATAAAGGCCAGCGTGACGCGGTTGAGGGCAAGTATTTTATCGGGTTTGGCGATACGTTCATCGCCGATGGTGCTGAGCGCGTCTTTGAGCCGCTCTGGTGGAACGCCGGCCGCTACCTGGAACTGATCGTGGAAACACAAGCTGCGCCACTGACAATCCGCCGCCTGGCACTGCGCGAAACCCGCTACCCACTTGAAGATGAAGGGGCTTTTGCAGCGGCGGACGCTCGACTAGAATGGCTAACACCCCTGCTGGTGCGTGGGATGCAGATGTGTGCACATGAGACATTTATGGATTGCCCACACTACGAAGAGCTCCAGTATGCTGGTGATACACGCCTGGAACTGCTGATAGGCTATACCATGACAGGCGACGCGCAACTTGCGGTGAAGGCATTACGGCTCTTCGATGCCTCGCGCCTGCCTTCGGGGCTGACCCAATCGCGCTACCCAAGCCGTAGACTGCAAATTATTGCACCATTTTCTTTGTGGTGGGTCGCAATGGTGTGTGACTATGCTTTTTGGCGCAACGACCTAAACACAGTGCGCGAATTGATGCCTGGTGTACGTGCGGTGCTGTCAACATTCGAGCGCTACCAATACATGAATAGCGCTGGGTTACTTACCGCACCCGAAGGCTGGAACTTTATGGATTGGGTGCCGCAATGGTCTGCCGATGCGGGTGCACCACCGAACGCGCCATCGCAGCCAAGTGCAGTCCTCGGCTGGCAACTCATCTATGTACAGCAGTTGGTCTCCAATCTCGAAGAAGCACTTGGTGAACTGGAGCTGGCAGCACGGCTGCGACGGATGGCCGCCAATGGCACAAAAGCCCTTGATGTGTTCTGGGATGCAGCGCGTGGCATGTACGCCGATGATTTTATGCATGAGCACTTTTCCGAACATACGCAGTGTCTGGCGCTTCTGAGCGGTACACTCAGTATCGAACGCAGCGCCCAAGTTGGCGAGCATTTACTCAATGCGCCGGATCTAGCGCGTGCGACAATATACTTCAGCCATTATTTGTTCGAAGCTTACCGAGTGATCGGGCGTACGGATGTCCTGTTACAGAAACTCGATCTCTGGCATGGGCTGCTTGCACGTGGATTCTGCACACCAGTAGAATCGCCTGAACCAAGCCGCTCGGATTGCCACGCTTGGGGATCGCACCCGCTCTTTCATATGCGCGCGACGATCTTGGGAGTCCGGCCAGCCGCACTCGGTTTCACATCGGTCGAGATTGCACCCCAATTGGGCGGCCTCAGTTGGGCTAGCGGGCGCGTACCACATCCAAGTGGCGAAATTGTGGTTGCGCTACGCCGCACAGGCAACACACTCTATGCCGAAATAGTACTGCCACAGGGGGTACACGGCATTTTGCGTTGGGGTGGGCGAACAGTAGCACTGCATGCAGGTTGGTCACGAACCGAAATAACCGTGAACTAGTACGGCTTGGCATTCATCTACGCTTTTGAGCCACTGAGCACATCCCGCAGAAACCCAAGCGAATCGCAGAGCGCCTGATCGGTGTCACGGCCATACCCGCCCGATTTGGGCAAGCCGCCGATCTCAAGGATTGCAGGCCCAGCGAAACCGGCAGCAATCAGTATCTGGAAACAATGCGCAAAATCGACACTGCCAAGCCCAAGTGGCAAATGATGGTTAACCTCGGGAAGCGCTGTATCGGAGACATGCAGCATACTAAACGAGCTTGCCAGATCAAGAAACCCATTCAATTGATCAGGCGGGGTATGGTTTAGATCCCAAACAAGGCTCAGCCCAGGAACCATAGCTAGCGCCGTAGCGCATGCCATTGGATTGGCAAACAGTGGTATCTCAGGCTCATTATGTTCCAAGCCAAAGCGAACTCCATACGGTTTTGTGATCGTAATCGCCTCTTCCAATTGCGGTAGTACCATTCGCTCAAGGTTGTGAAGCTCTGATTCGCTCAGACGCACGGCTGGTGCCAAATGCCAATGAACGCAGGTACAGCCTAATGTTGCTATTGCAGGCATGTTTGCTCGCAAGACATCTAGTGGTGTCAGCCCCGTCTTCGTATGGCCATCGGCCAAGAGCCGCACCACAATCTCCATGACTGGCGTAATGCTGGCTCGCTCTAATGCATCCGCCACCAGATCTAATGTATCCCCCAGGTAGGCTGCATCAATGCCTTGCTCCTGCCCATTAAACTGAAGGCTTGTAAACCGATTGGTGGCAGCAAATGCAATCTCGTGCCTGGCTGGACGCCAATTCACTGAAAAGAGCCGCGCATTAAAGCCGATTGCGATGCGAGAAGACATCGAAGATCCTTTCTATCCTGGGATAGTAAACCTGTCAGGTGCGGCCTTCGGAGCCATTGGAGCGCTACTAGCATCCCTAGGCCACACCTGACAGGTTTAGGATGAGGGTTCTACAACTCTACAAGCTCGCGATAGCGTGGGTTATCCTGCAAGAACACAAACTCCGGATCGATCCGCGCCCAACCCTGGGTCAGTTGCCGTTTGGTAAGGCCAATTTCGAGCAACGCAACGGCTGCATCCTCATTACCAATTGTGGCCTCTAAACAGGCAAGCCCATACTCATCGGCGGTTTGAGCAAGCGTACGGCCGATAGCAATCTGCTGTTCGGCCTCGTCCATGCGCCCAACGACGCGATATGCTCGGGCGAGTCCACCGCGCGCCTCGTAGTCATCTGGATCCAGCTTCACCGACTGTTCCAGTGCTGTAACTGCTGCATCCGCATGGCCCATTCGATCATGCATAAACCCAAGGATGCGGTATTGCCAGGCCCGCTCAGGTTCAATCGCTATCGCCCGCTCTGTCGCCGCCATCGCATCCGGAAATTGGCGCAGATACATGTAGACAATCGCAAGATTGAGATCGCCATCCTGGTTTGGATCAAGCTGAATTGCCCTCTGGTATGCTTGAATAGCCTGATCAAAACGACCTGAACGTGCGTAGCCATGGCCCAGGCCACTATAAAAATCGGGCTCATCGGGGTTATTCCGCAAGCCATGTTGGAATACCTCAATCGCCTTATCATATTCGCCAAGCTGCGCATAATACAGAATACCCAAGCCCCAATAGCCAGGGATGTAGTGTGGATCCAGCTCAATTGCGCGCGAATATGCCGCCGCCGATGCCTCTGGTGGCCCAAGATGGTAGTACACGCGGCCAATACCATTATGAGCGTCTGGCTGGTGAGGATCGATCGCCAATGCCTGCTGGAATGCAGCCATTGCCTCATGATAACGATCCAGATGAAAGTATGCCATTCCTAGCTCAGTATGGAGCATGGCATTGGATGGATCCGCAGCCAGCGCTGCCTGAGCCAGAGCCAACTGATCAGTGGTCGAGGTATGCATAAAGCCCTTTCTGAATAGGTTATTCTAGCCACCCACAGCGAGCGGCCAGGGTAGCGCAATATTCAAGAGCTGCACAAATTGCATACACACGTCGGCGTATACGTGTAGTGGGGCTTTGCAGGGGTAAGTCTGTTAGTCAGCGGCGCATAGTAACGCTACCGCTTCCCTTCACACAATAGGCCGTGGGTACCGTAAGCAAGGTGCAACCCAAGCTGATTGAGGAATAGTAGAGCCATTGGTGCACCTCCTTTCATATCAAACGGCGGCCTGATACATACTATACTATTCGAATTTCCTGCTGTCATCAGTATTAGGGCGGAAGTATGCTGCCAATCTACCCCCAAATATCAACATATTGTAACTACCATGAACTTCCTTAACACAGGCAACATTTCCCCTCTTGACAAATAAACTAATAGTGTTATAATGGCACTAAATCACGGGAGCGCCAGATTGCTCCCCTTTCTTTCAATCATCAATAGTGTCTAATATACACTAAATAAGGAGAATCGACATGACCCCTACAATTACCGTTGTTATCGCACAGTGTGTGCAGCGCAGTTTTATTAGCCCACTTGCGGGGCCAGATCCACGATTGAAGCCATGCCATTTGCATTGTGGTTATGCTAATGCAGTGCGATTATTAGGGGGTGGGCCACAAAACCTACCAAATGCGTTGGAGGATTTCTTATGGCATGCGCATGGTGGTGCAGATGGCAACCTATCTGGCAGCCAGCATGTCCATGTGGTATATGTCGATGATGAGCATCACGACGATGGCAGTACGCTGACGAGTGAGCATTTCGCGCAATTTGGCCGACATTGTGTCCCTGGTGAAGTAGATGAGCGTGGCGTTGCAGGATACCTCGGCACGGGCCGCACCGCCGAATGGCGCCAACTCCATAATGGCCGTACTCATGTTGTACGTACCCCTGGCCTCAACGACAATATGTTTGGTACTGGCTTCATTCCCGTACTCACCAGCATCTGCCAAGAGGCTGAAGAAGTCTATGGTGTCGCACCAGATTCTATTCAGATCCTGAATATCGGTGGCTGGAGCATCATCAAAGAACTATTCTGTGGCGTTTGGGAACTACTTCATCATGGCATCCCAGATTATCGCGAGCCTGATAATCGCGAGGCAACCATCCGCTTCCGGCGCGTAGCACTCTCCGATGCACTTAGCTATAGTGTTCAACGCGAACACCACAACATCGCACTCGATGTCACTCGTATGATTGGTGGCATTGTTGTACGAACCCCAGAAGATGCGCTCGCGTATTGTGGTCTGGCGAGAGGATGAGCACGAAGACCAGGAGACCAGAAGGCTTTAACGCAAAGGCGCAAAGGCGCAAAGGCGCTAAAAAGCAAAGGAACAAAGGAACAAAGGACCATCGTTCCAACGCTTTGTGCTCTTGCGTTCTTGCGTTCTTGTGCTCTTACGTTCTGAAAGGAAACGTCTATGTCAATCTTTGATGTCACACTTGGAGAGCGGCCTGCCGCAAGCGGCACATTCGCCCGCGCTGGGCCGCAAGCAAACTCGGTAATAGCGCCATCTGCTCTGTCTGCAACATTGGGGAACCGCCCTACCGCGTGCTGTCCACTTGAGGTTGATTGGGCTGGCATACTGACAGAGGTGCAGCATGTGGCGGAATCACAACTACCGCCGCTGTGTCAACCGATACCAACGACACAAAGCAACGCAGAGGCACTTGCTGCCATCGATTTAGCGTTACGCCAGAATAGTGCCCGTGTTGCAGTCAATGGTTTGTTCGATATAGATGGGTAACTGATGGTTGGGGATGATCAGATTGATCAACTCCCTCAATGTACGATAATCACAAGAAGGGAATTCCAATGCAAACCAAGCTTACAACCTTTGTCGCGCCAACATG
>JANLSE010000635.1:0-8991 GCA_031362265.1 Roseiflexaceae bacterium | reverse complement strand
CTGTTTTGCACAATAAAACCACCTGTGCTACTTTTTATGGCTGCACAGGTGGTTTTGTCCTAATCGACTGGTTGTACTCAATACCAAAACTATGCGGACATAGCTAATTCAAGTTCTTGGTTTGGGCGTGCATCGCGCAGCGCAATCAGTGCATCACTTGCTGCTTCATGCACTTGGATCTCGCTATCTTGGGTTGCGCGCAGCAATGCTGCTAGAACTTCGGGGGTTGCTGCCGAAATGCCTAACCGGCCAAGCGACCGAGCGGCCGCTTCTCGCGCATATACATCCTCATCGTCAAGCAGTTTCGCCAGATTACGAATGAGAATCGGCACTGCGGCTAATTCGCCAAGCTGCCCAAGGACAAGTGCAGCAGCTGCACGATGGAAGCGATCTTCGGCAAATAGGTGCGATGAAAGGAAATCGAGTAAATGTGGCGAAGCGAAACTCTCACGCAACATGCCAATTGCTCGTGCAGAGGCGTAACGTGTTTCAGCATCGCAATCGTAGAGTGCAATTTGAACAAGTGCTTTTGTGAGCAGTGGCGGTGGTGTGCCAGAAATCATTCCCAATAAACGTGCCGATTGTGCACGCACGGTTGCCGAGCTATCACTCAAGCTTTCGTGAAGCAATACAAGATCGGCCGGGAGATAACGGCCCTCACGGATGCGCAACCGTCGGAGCGCCTCAAGGCGTACAAGGCCGCCTGGATCGCTAAGTGAACGCCGTAGTTGCGTAAATTCACCTGGGTAACTGTTCAGATCATGCTCTAAGGTGGTTCGTAGCCATTCCTCACGTGTGCCATTGAGGCGCTGCTTCACAATACTGATCGTTTGGAGCTCCACCAAGAGTTGCTCGGCTGCTACCCGAATTTCCTGGCTGCCACGCATCTCACGATCGATCTGCCCTGCCAGTTGATACATGCGCCGCGCTGCTCGTTTGACCAGTTGGTTTGCTCCAGCGCCACGCGAGATCTCGGCGAGTGTCAGAACAGCCTGAATTGGGTCATCCTGGAAGGCTTCCAGAAATGGATCGAGTGTTTGAACGACCAAATACGCCAGCAAACTGGGTGAGCCAGCGAGCTGGATTTCCTGGCGCGGATTGCGCGCAAAAGCACCCAATCGTTCCGCAATTTGGTGCCGCCATTGCTCTTGATCGAACATACAATCTCGCTTTTTCTTGTGTTACATTGGGTGGTTCAATGTAGTGCTATGTAACATATTAGATAGTATAACATGCTCCTCTTACTCCGCCTACCTTCTCTAGTAGCAGATAATTACAGTTTGGTGACTCGATCCGCAATCATGTGAATCCTTGATTGCACGCTTGACAGGTTTTAGCCATGCCTGTATAGTAGCGCTAGTTTTCACAAACTAAAGGTGCACCCAATGTGCAGCAATTCTAGCTTGATTATTACCACTACCATTACCTCGATGGCGATTACCATCGGGGTTCTTGGCTTGCGGAGGGTCAGCGGTCGCTGAGTGCTGGTGTGTGATGTGCGCCCCCTCCTGCAAAGGATGGGGGTTTTTGTTTATATCTGGGGGATATATGATATTGCTTGAACGCTACCGCAATTTTCTACCCATTACCGACAAAACGCCGCGGCTGACGATTGGTGAGGGCAACACACCACTGATTTCAGCACCACGCTTGGCAGCCGCAATTGGCGTGCGTGAGTTGTTCCTCAAATACGAAGGCATGAATCCAACTGGCTCCTTCAAGGATCGCGGTATGGTTATGGCGGTTGCCAAGGCTCTGGAGGCAGGTGCTACTTCCATTATTTGTGCTTCGACAGGCAATACCTCAGCGAGTGCGGCAGCCTACGCGGCTAGTGCCGGAATCGAGGCGATTGTTGTTGTTCCCGCAGGCAAAATTGCTCTAGGCAAACTTGCTCAGGCATTGATGTATGGTGCACGCTTGTTGGTGATCGATGGAAATTTCGATAATGCGCTTCAAATCGTTTTTGAGCTCTCGGATCGCTTTCCGGTTACCTTGGTTAACTCAGTAAATCAAGATCGCATTGAAGGCCAGACAACGGCCGCATACGAGATCTGTGATGCGCTTGGCGCTGCCCCTGATGCACTCTGCCTGCCAGTGGGGAATGCTGGCAATATTACTGCCTACTGGCGTGGGTTTTGTCGATATTACGATGCTGGCAAGGTCGCTACACGCCCGCTTATGCTGGGGTTTCAGGCGGCGGGTGCAGCTCCAATTGTCCATGGGGTTGCGGTTGAACATCCAGAAACCATCGCAACTGCTATCCGGATCGGGAACCCGGCTAGTTGGCGCTATGCGCTCAATGCTCGCGACGAATCGGGCGGCCTGATCGATGCAGTAACTGATCAGCAGATTATGGCTGCCTGGCGTGATCTCGCTCGCCTCGAAGGAATATTCTGTGAGCCAGCCTCGGCAGCTGGTGTTGCGGGGTTACGCATGTTAATTGAACAACAGCGTGCCGAGCGTGATGCGCGCTATGTTGCGGTGATTACTGGCCACGGTCTTAAAGATCCGGGCCTAGCAGTGGAACAGTTTGAGAAACCTGAAGCGATTCCGGCCGAAATGGGTGCGATTGTACGCTGGTTAGGGTTTTAAGCAGTGAAGCAATGAAGCAATGAAGCAATGAAGCCGGGTACCCTCTGGGTGCAGCAATGAAGCAATGAAGGATAATAGCTTAGTGTTAATTGGTGTCTGATCGCTCCAATACTTCAATGTTTCGATGCTTCAATGTTTCATTGCTTCATTGCTCTGTATAGTTACTTGTAGGGAGAATACGCATGTCTTGCCTTGTAATGAAATTTGGGGGTACATCTGTGGGGAGTGCGGCGGCGATTGCACAGGTAGCCGCAATTACCCATACGCAACAATCGCATTGGGGTCAGGTAGTAGTGGTTGTCTCCGCAATGAGTGGCATAACCGATACACTAATTCGTGGCGCAAATGGCGCTATTTCCAATCGTGATGGCTACCGTATTGCTGCTCAACAGATCCTCGATAAGCATATGGCTGCGATTCGTGAATTGCTTGGTGATGGTGGGACAGCTGCGGTGCTGCGTACCGAAATCGAACGTCTAGTTGGCGAATTTGAGTTGCTCTGCCATAGTGTCGGTGTGCTTGGCGAAGTATCACCACGGGCATTAGATGCCATAAGTGGCCTTGGCGAACGCATGAGTGCGCCATTAGTGGCCGCAACGATTCGTGCGCAGGGGCTGCAAGCTGAGGCGATCGATGCAAGTGAGGTGATAATTACAACCGCGGAATTTGGCAATGCTGTGCCAATCTATCCCGCTACACGTGAGCGTCTACGTGCACGACTTATGCCGCTTTTGGAGCAAGGTATTGTTCCTGTAGTAACGGGTTTTGTTGGGGCAACTGAAGGCGGTGCGCTGACAACACTTGGGCGCGGTGGTAGCGATTATAGTGGCGCAATTGTGGGTGCTGCACTTGATGCTGATGAGGTCGCGATCTACACAGATGTTGATGGCGTCATGACAACCGATCCACGCCAGGTGCCCGAGGCCCGCATTCTCCCAGCGCTTTCCTATGCCGAAATGAGTGAACTGGCGTATTTTGGTGCAAAAGTATTACATCCTCGTACCATTCGCCCAGTTGTCGAGCGGGATATCCCTATTCGTATTCGGAACACATTTAACCCCGAGCATCTTGGTACTGTGGTGGTGCGTGAAGCTGAGCTGGGCGGGCGGCCAGTGAAAGCGGTTACTTCGATCAAGTCGATGAGCCTAGTTACTGTTGAAGGTCGTGGCATGATTGGTGTTCCTGGTGTTGCGGCACGTACATTTGCAGCTGTGGCGAGCGTTGGGGCAAATGTATTGATGATTTCACAAGCCTCTTCCGAGCAAAGTATCTGCTTTGTGGTGCCAAATAATACGGTTGCGGGGGTGATTGCGGCATTGGAGGATGGCCTTGGGCCGTCGATCGCTCGGCGTGATATCGACCGAATCAGTGCCCGCGAAGAGGTGGTGATCGTCACCGCTGTTGGTTCGGGTATGCGCGAAACACCCGGTGTGGCCGCAATTGTGTTTGGGGCGCTTGCCGAACAGTCGATCAATGTGATTGCGATTGCCCAAGGTTCATCTGAGTGTGCGATCTCGGTTGTCGTGAGTGCCCGCGATTGTGATGCAGCAGTGCGCGCAATCCATGGGCTGACGGTGTAATATAGATGGGTATTCAAATACCAATAATCCGCCGCGCGCGTGCCGATGATGCACCCGCCTACCGAGCTATGCGATTGGCCGCGCTACAGGCACACCCACTGGCGTTTTCTGGTGATCCGGCTAAAGAAGCCGCGCGTCCACTGGAGTCCTGGGAGAGTCGCCTGAACCCTGATCTGAATCCGAACAGTGCCACATTCGTCGCCGATGCTGCTGGCGAATTGGCCGGAATGATTGCGGTTGTTCAGCTTTCTGGAGCCAAAGTACAGCATACAGCAAATATCTATAGTGTCTATGTGCAACCTGAATGGCGTGGCCAGGGATTAGCCGATGCGTTGCTCAACGCCTGCGTTAATTGGGCAGCCGCTCTGGATATTCAACAACTTAAACTCTCGGTTACAGCGAGTAACCTGGCTGCATTGGGAAGCTATCTTCGCAATCAGTTTCGTGTCTATGCTGTCGATCCACAAGTGATGTATGTTGATGGCGTGTTCCACGACGAATTGCTGATGGTGCGCCGAATTGCAAAAACGCATGAGACTGTGAAGTTCTAGAGTATAACGGTTAAAATAGTTTACATTAATCTATGTCTATATGTCTCTATAATGGTTGAAATTTACACTAATCGTAAGGTGTTAAATCCAAATCTGATTGTGCGATACACTTACCACATAGCTATAGAAATAGTAAAGGAGTTGCATAATGAGTCCCTCTCGAAAAATACCAGTTGCCATTCTCGGCGCGACGGGCACAGTTGGCCAGCGGATGATCCAATTACTGGCCGGCCATCCTTGGTTTGAAATTGCGGTGTTGACCGGATCGGATCGAACAATTGGTCGACCGTATGGTGAATTAGTCAATTGGAAGTTAGATGATGCACCCCCAGCAGATGTGGCGCGTATGATTGTCCAGCCGAGTGATACGCCACTTGATGTTGCGATTGCACTCTCTGCGCTTCCTACCGATGTGGCGCGCACTGTTGAACCTCTTTGGGCTGAGCGGGTTGCGGTTTGTTCGAATGCTTCTACCTATCGTACGGCACTGGATGTGCCACTGCTGATCCCCGAGGTGAATCCAGATCATCTAGGTATGATCGAGCGGCAGCGTGTGGAGCGTGGTTGGCGTGGCTGTTTGGTGACGAATCCAAACTGTGCGGCAATGGGTGTTGTGATGGCGCTTAAGCCATTGCACGATGCCTATGGTGTGCGGAAGATGCATGTCGCGACATTACAGGCCGTCTCTGGAGCAGGGTATCCAGGCGTTGCATCGCTCGATATTCTTGATAATATCATCCCAAATATTGGCGATGGCAGTGAAGAGGCCAAGTTGGAAGCCGAGCCACTGAAACTCCTTGGCACCCTTGTTGATGGGCATATTACACCAGCGCAAATAACTATTTCGGCACAGGTTACTCGTGTGCCGGTTGTGGATGGCCATACTGCACTCCTTTCGGTAGGGTTTGATCGCCCACCTCAGATCGCGGAAGCGATTCAGGTGTTAGAATCATTCCGCGCTCCCGAGATTGTTCGTGGGTTGCCGAGTGCTCCAGCATTCCCGCTTGTGGTACGTTATGAGGGTGATCGGCCTCAGCCACGCCGTGACCGTGATGCAGGTAAAGGCATGACTGTCTCGATTGGGAGGGTACGCGCCTGCACGTTGCTCGATCTGCGTATGGTGGTACTCTCACATAATACTATCCGTGGTGCGGCAGGTGGCGCCCTTTTGAATGCAGAGCTATTGGTGGCAACTGGGGTGGTAGCATAGGAATAGGTAACGCAAAACGATGCTGATCCATGAGTTACATGGCGCCGAAATCGAAGCTGTGATTCCAATCTTGCTTCAGGCCGAGGAATCTGAGCGAGCACTACGCTGGGGTTTAGCTAATCTTGTCGACGCTGTGTATTGTATGCGTATTGATGCCAAATCAATTGCGGTGGCGACAGTCCAATGGCGCGCAGATCCAGCTGAGGTAATCGAATTAGCCGTGCATCCCGCATTCCATGGGCAAGGGCATGGTCGGCGCATGCTGGAATGGATTCTGGCAGAGGCACAGAATCGTGCGAAAACCAGCTTGATTGTTGGCACCGCCAATAGCAGTATTGGGAATATTGCCTTCTATCAACGGTGTGGCTTTCGTATGGATCATGTGCGGCGGGATTACTTCTTCTATTATCGGACACCGATCTATGAGAATGGCATCCAGATTCGCGATATGCTAGTGTTTAGCTATGATCTGGCGCAATCGGCAACAAAGGAATAACCATGAAGCTGGCAATCATTGGTGCGGGGATGGCAGGCCTGGCCGCAGCGCGACGTTTACACAGTGAATGCCCAGATCTAGAGGTTGTTCTTTATGAAAAAAGTCGCGCCGTTGGTGGGCGGGCTGCAACCCGTAGGCGTGCGACCTTTGTGTTCGACCATGGCGCACAATATTTCAAAACCCCAACACCCGCACTGCAACAGTTGGTGACACAAGAATTGCCTGCAACTGAACTCTTCGATATTACCCAGCCAGTCTGGATTTTTGATAGTGCTGGAACAATTGCTGAAGGCGACCCGGTTCAGAATGCCGATCCAAAATGGAGCTATCGTAGTGGCCTGAGCATGCTCGGAAAGCTGCTTGGAGCTGGGCTTGATACGCGTCACGAAGTGCGAATAAGTGCATTACGCCCTGGTAGTGAAGGAACCCCACGCTGGCATCTGGTTGATGATACTGGCGCAACCGTGGGAATGGCCGATGCTGTGATGTTCACTCCACCCGCGCCCCAGATCGCTGAAATACTACAAGCCAGTGATATCCCACAGGATCGCCAGGCCTTGTTTCAGGCAGCATTGCGCCAGGTAAGCTATCGGCGCTGCCTCTCATTGGCATTTGGTTATGCGCGCATTATCCATCGCCCGTTTTATGCACTTGTGAATATTGATCGAGGCCATGCAATCTCGTGGGTTGCACTAGAACACTATAAAGGCTTGCAGCGTTGTCCAAGCGAACATAGCCTATTGATTGCACAAATGGCGCCACAGTTTAGCCAGGATCAATGGGATCTACCACTGGAGCAACTTACACCACTGGTTACCGCCCAACTTGGCGATCTGCTCGCCGAGGATTTGGATGATCCGATCTGGGCCGATCGCCAGGCTTGGCGATATGCACTGCCAGATGGTCGCGCCGATTATACTCAGCTCGATGCACCAGATATGGGATTATTCTTTGCTGGCGATTACACCGCTGGGCAGGGCCGGGTGCATCTCGCGATTGAACAGGGTTGGCGTGTAGCGGACGCAATTAGTGCGTGGCATGGTTAATATTCAGCAATCTCTAGCCTATTCTTAAGGCAAGCCCCGATCTCACGGTGTATAATAAACAGAGAGTTTCAACTGCACGCCATTGAGGCGGGAGGTCGCTATGTCAACCCAGGAAGCCCAACCGGCACGCTCCCCGCTGCGTGTAGTGTTGATTGGTGGTGCGTTCTTACTTGTGGCAGCAGCGCTCATTATTCTAAGCTTGAATACTGGTTCGAGTGCAGCACTGGCTACCCCAGGCGGTGCAAGTATCCTGATCCTTGCGCCAGCAGCGTTTCTGGCTGGTATCTTTAGTTTTCTCTCACCCTGTACCTTGCCGATCCTGCCAGCCTATTTCGCTTTCACATTCCAGGCCCGCCGTGAGCGGGTTTTATTTATGACGATTGCCTTTTTTCTTGGCCTTGCAACCACAATGGTTGTGTTGGGTGCGACAGCCACCGCGCTCAGCCGAATCCTTTTCGATAACCTTCGTATTATTACCGTAGTGGGTGGTTTGCTGATTGTTGCATTTGGGTTTATGAGCTTATTGGGGAAGGGTTTTCAGGGCGCGCCTGTATTGGATCGGCCTGCGGCGAATCTCGCAGGATCATACCTGTATGGTGCGACGTTCGCATTGGGCTGGACAGCATGTATCGGGCCGATTCTTGGAGCGCTGCTGACACTGCTTGCCACCCAGGGTATTGCGATAGTACAGGGTGCTGTACTCGCATTCATTTACGCACTTGGTTTGGGGTCGCCACTCATTGTGGTCGCAGCCTTCTTTAGTAAGCTTGGCACTGGCTCACGATTCTGGAAACTTATGCGCGGTAGAGTTTTCGAACTCAACCTGGGCTTTACAACACTTCATCTGCATACGACAAGTATTGCAAGCGGCCTGATGTTAATCGTTATGGGTGTGCTCTTAGCAACGGGCCAGATCACAGCGCTTACTGGTTGGACACAACGAACTCCATTAGCTCAGTGGACCGTTGGCCTTGAGCAATGGCTTGAACAGATCTTCTTCGGCTATGGGCAATAATGATCGTACGCGCGGCCTTCTGGTACGCCGCGCCGCTGGTGGGGTTGTTTACTATACTGGTCACGAAGGGCAAGTGTTTCTTCTCATTCGCGATCCATATGGCCGTTGGAGTTTGCCTAAGGGGCATCTTGAGCAGGATGAGAGCGAGGAACAGGCTGCACTGCGCGAAGTTGAGGAAGAGACAGGTGTACGCGCTGACCTTGGGCCTATGGTTTCGCGCATTACCTACCATTTCCCTGCCAAGGGCAAAATTATCGAGAAGCGGGTTAGCTTTTTTTTGATGCATGCTAGCGATGATTCTATCGCGCCACAAATCGATGAAGGCATTACGGCCGTTGGCTGGTTTAGTGCTTCCGAGGCGCTTGATTTATTGGATTATGAGCAGGTGCGCCAGGTCTTTGCCAAGGCTTTAGAACTGTTAGGGTCGCACTAGTCTGCCACTGCCTCGTGCTTGTAATCTGGTGTATAACAGTACCACAGACGGGTACCCTTTGGGTGCAG
>JANLSE010000631.1:0-5796 GCA_031362265.1 Roseiflexaceae bacterium | reverse complement strand
TTGTTTTGCTCTTGGCACCTGGGTAGGGGGTATGTATACAGCCAACTGCTGTCGCTATCTCGCTGCCAAGGGATATCCCATAACTGTTGTCACGCCAGGCAATAATCGTGAAGATATTTTTCGGATTGTTCAGGAATTAGGCCCAGCCTTCGATCAGGTTGTGCTCTTGGGGTATCCTCCAGCTCTTAAAGATATCGTCGATCATGGTCGGACGCGAGGAATTGATTGGGCACGCTATCAGGTCAAATTCGTCATGGCGGGTGAGGTCTTTAGTGAAGAGTGGCGTACCTTGCTTGGAGAACGGACTGGCTCTCAGCAGCCGTGCTATGATGTAGCCGCGCTGTATGGCACTGCTGATGCTGGTGTACTTGCCAACGAGACCCCTTTATCTATCTGTATTCGGCGCTATCTTGCAGCGCGTCCAGATGTTGCACGCGAACTCTTTGGTGAGTCGCGGTTGCCAACGTTAGCTCAATATGACCCACACAGTCGCTTCTTTGAAACAGAAGAACGATCACTTCTTTTCAGTGGCGACAATGGCATTCCGCTTATCCGTTACAACATCCTTGATACGGGTGGCGTTATTCCCTTTGAGAACATGCTTGCGTTCCTCGCAGCACACGGCTTTGACCCTATCAAAGCGCTTGGTGGTTCAACAGTTCGCGGCATCCGGCCACTGCCATTTGTGTTTGTGTTTGGCCGATCCGATTTCACCGTTTCATTCTTTGGCGCAAATATCTACCCCGAAAACGTAACTGTTGGATTAGAGAGACACGGCGTGAAGGAATGGGTGACCGGCAAATTTGTGTTGGAGGTCCGCGAGGATGCCGACCGCAACCGCACCCTGGCAATCGTGATCGAATTGGCACCCGGCGAACCCGCCAGCGACACCCGGCGCAATGCGGCAGCCGAATCAATCCGCAGCGAGCTTCTGCGCCTGAATAGTGAATTTGCCGCCTATGTGCCAAGCAGCGCACAGACACCCCTCGTCGAGCTTGTGGCTAGCGCGGATGCACACTGGTTCCCGGCGGGGGTCAAGCATCGCTATACGCGGCGGGGCGCAGAGTGAGGGTGCAAACTTTCTTGCTCTGTTGATCGTATCTATAGGGTATGGGGCAATACGTTTATGTAACGCAAAGACGCAAAGGCCGCAAGGACGCAATGTATGCAGTTCCTTTGCGCCCTTGCACCTTTGCGCCTTTGTGTTTTAGTACCCCGTATCTTTTCCCTTCCTCTCTCAACAATACAAGATTATGAGCACAACCACCCGTATCGGGAATTACACAATCATCCGCCAGCTTGGTGCGGGCGGTATGGCCCAGATCTTCGAGGCACGCGACAGCCAGAATGGCATGTTGGTAGCGCTGAAGATGCAGGCCGACGCGACAATTAGCGTCGAGGATTTACGGCGCTTCCGGCGCGAGGCCGATGTACTGCGTAGCTTATCGCACCCGAATATCATTACGGTGTATGACGTTGGCACTGAGGGCGGGCGCCCCTATATCGCCGTAGAACTGATCAAGGGTGGCAGCGTCGAGCAAGCACTCCAACAGCGTGGTGCATTCCCGCCAAAAGAGGCCATGCGCCTCATGATTGCGATCCTTGATGGCCTGGCACATGCCCATGCACGCGATCTCATCCATCGTGATATCAAACCCGCAAATGTGCTCCTGCGCGCCGATGGCACCCCTGTGCTGGCCGATTTCGATCTGGCTCGCCCGCCACACCCCAGCCCACATGCACGTATCACCGCCGAAGGCGAGCGCCTGGGCACACCCGCCTATATGGCTCCTGAACAAATTCGTGGCGATACGCTCGAATCACGCACCGATCTGTATGCCTGCGGTGTGATGCTATACGAAATGCTCACCGGACGGCTACCATTTGAGGGTGACCTGACGCAGATTATTGTTAGCCATCTGCAAAAACAACCACCCGCGCTGCGCGCTCGCCTACCCCAGGCATCGCCATATCTCGAACTGCTGCTCAACCAGTTGCTGGCGAAAAAAGCCCAGGATCGGCCAGAATCGGCAGATATAGTACGAACCGCACTCCTGGATATTCAAATGGGACGGCCAACGAACATCCTGCAATCGCAGCCAGCAGCGCCAGCAGTAGCGGCCACTCCAGGGGTTCCAGCTGCCAATCCAGGCGCAACACCCGGCATCCAAGCTGCACCTTGGGTCGGGCAGGCACTACGTATACTTGGTAGTTTCTATGTGATATTACTGATCATGTTGGTGATAGCCGCACTCATAACACAGCAACCGACCATAGATCAGGAAGTCATTCGCAACGCGATCCCACCTGTGGCCAGTACCGCTGTTGAGGTAGCTATCAGTACACCTGCGCCACGCACGACCGAAGTGGACCCAACGTCGCTACCCGCACCGACAGCCACGAGCGAATCGCTGCAGCGCGCAACCGAGGTGCCAACCGATGACTTTGTGATCAACCTCACCAGCACGACCGATACGGCCACGCCGAGCACACTCCACGATCTGGAAGCAGCGCCAATGGTGCTTCTGCGCAACATTGAGAATACCGATGGCGGGAGTTTTACCATGGGCAGTTTGACAATCACACCGCCCGATTCGGGTCATGTTGCGACGGTGTATGGCGAACTCCGCAATGACGATGATTTGCCACGTGAGGTAACGCAGCTATCAGCACAGCTTGCGAATGAACAAAGCACCCCACTCAACACACTCGTGATTGGGCAGCAAATTCTTGCCCCAGGCGAAGCAACTGCCTTCTCAATCAAGGTATCGCTACCAGATGCAGACACGGCCCAAACGATAGACAATTTGGAATTCAGCATTCGCAGTAAACCTGCCGAGAATCCCCCGGCGCCAGCATTCAGCATTAAGAATCTCTTTATCCTACAACGCACTGAGGATGGTACGCAAAACTATTCGGTGATCGGAACTATGAATAAAAAGGGCGCTGGCAATTTAGCCCGCTTGCAGATGCTCTTGATCTTCTACGACAATGATGACAATGTGCGCGGCTTCAATCTGATCCGACTCGATAGTGTATCGGCGCTGGTTGCCAGCGATGAGCAGATCAATTTCATTGCCAAGATCGAACCAACAATCGATGGGGTCGTGAAGTATCGAGCAGTGGTGCAGTAGCGTGTGAGCATTGAAGCATTGGAGCATTGGAACAGTGAAGCCGGGTACCCTTTGGGTGAAGCATTGGAGCATTGGAACAGTGAAGCATTGGAGCGATGGAACGATCGAATGCGCCATTACCATGTCTCCTTGTCTCCTTGTCTCCTTGTCTCCTTGTCTTTCTGATCATACTTTTATTGTGGGTCGTGCATTCTTGCGTTCCTGCGCTATGCGCTCTTGCGTTCTGCGTTCCTGCGCTCGTGCGCTGCCTCACCCCACCAACAGCGCTTCTAGCATCTCGCCGGGTTGGTAGGTTTGGCCACCGGCTGGCACATGTAAGAGGGCATTGGCGCCACGTAGTGAGAGCATACGGCTGGAGCCCTGATTGCCTGTACTACGCGCCACAAGTTGCCCGCCTTCGTAGCTGACAACCGCACGCTGAAATTCCGGCCGGTCGGGCGAGGAGCGAATTGGCTCGTGCAGAACGACCTGAGCGCGCGGCCGTTCCGGGTGAGTATCACCCTGGAGCCGCCGTAATGCTGGGCGAACGAACACCTCGAATGAGACCAATGACGAGACCGGGTAGCCCGGTAGCCCGAACATGAATTTGCCGCCAGCTGTGGCGAACGTAGTAGGTTTACCTGGCTTGAAGGCAATTCTACCAAAGTGGACTGTGCCAAGCTCAGCCAATAGTGGCTTAATCAGATCGCGGGTACCCATTGATACTCCACCGCTTGTGAGCAGCACATCGGCCTCAGCTAGGCCACGCTGGATGCTGGCCCGTTGCACAGCAATATCATCGCGCGCAATTCCAAGCGAAATAATCGTGCAGCCCGCCTCGGCAGCTGCTGCCAGCAACGCATAGCGGTTACTATCGCGCACACCGCCCACAATTGGTGGCCCACCCGGCTCGAAGACTTCATCCCCGGTTGCGAGTACCGCAACGATTGGCCGCCGATAGAGCTTCACACGGGCAGAACCGACTGATGCAAGCAGGCCAACCTCAGCGGAACCAAGCACCGTTCCCTGGGATAACACTAGTTCACCACGCGCCATGTCCTGGCCGATCTGGTGTACCGAATCACCTGGCCGAACGGCATGTTGAATATTGAGAATCCCATCCTGTTCCGTGGTCTGTTCAACCATGATCACCGCATCAGCGCCAGACGGCAATGGTGCGCCCGTCATGATCCGCACTGCACTACCAGGAACTAATGCTAACCCAGCACTGGCGCCAGCAGTGATTTCCGCGAATACATGGCGCGCTGCGATTCCATCAGCAGCAATCAGGGCATACCCATCAACAGCCGATTTAGGCAGATCTGGAATAGGATCAGGGGCATACACATCCTCGGCCAGCACACGGCCAACAACCGTACTGCCTTGCGCCAGCTGTGCCAAGAGATCAACCTGCTCGACACCCAACGGCCGTACCTGAGCAGTAATCAGGCGTTCAGCATCTTCGATCGACACCATGGGATAGGGCGATTCGCGTTGCATCATTTCAAGCCCTGGTAATCTTTCGTGAGCACATAAAACGCATGGCCATTCGCCAGCTTAATGGTGGTATGAACGCCAGTCTCGATCGCTTCAACCACCCTGCTGCTCTCGATATAGTGCTGCCCGTTACGATCCGTCTTAACCTGCACCTGGCCGATGCGCGTTGCGTTAGCGATTGGAAGCCGATAGGTTGCGAGTTGACTCTTACTCATTTTTTCACCACAGCGGGTACCCTTTGGGTGCAGAGGCTGAGAGACATGCTTTCGCATTGATGATAGATGCACCTGTTCCAGTTCGCCTATGTCTCTCTGAGTCCTCTGTGGTTTTATCATTCAAAGCATCCAGAACAGCTCAAACCAGAGCTGTTGCTACTTCCGACCTCAGCGTAGCCTGTTTGGCGGCGTGTTCCTGTTCTGACAGAAACCATACGGCCTCCATAGCCGCTTTGCAGCCCTCCCCAGCGGCAGTAACTGCCTGGCGATAGACATGATCGACAACATCACCAGCAACAAAGACACCTGGAATCTTCGTGCGGGTTCGCTCATCGGCCAGAATATAGCCATTTTCATCCAGATCTAGCACATCCTGGAAGAGCCAGGAATTCGGGAGGTGGCCAATGTATGGGAAGACACCATCAACATCCAGCGTGCTCTGCTCGCCAGTTTTCAGGTTCTTCACACGTACACCAATGACCTTCTCACTACCAAGCACTTCTTCAACGGCTGAATCCCAGATGAAGCGTACTTTCGGGTTGCTGAATGCCCGCTCCTGAAGCACTGGATCGGCGCGCAGACTATCACGGCGATGGATAATCGTCAGATCGGTGACATAGCGTGTGAGGAATAGGCCCTCATCAAGCGCGCTATTCCCGCCACCCACCACAACGACCTTCTTATTACGGAAGAAGAAGCCATCGCAGGTTGCACAATAGCTCACTCCACGGTTCGCAAGCAATTCCTCACCTGGCACACCCAGTTTACGTGGCGATGCACCAGTCGAGATAATCAGCGAGTCGGTGGTGATCAATTCCTCACTATCGGTGTAAAGCTTAAATGGGCGCTGGCTAAGATCGACTCGCTCAATAACGGCATCCTTAAATTGCGCACCAAAACGCGCAGCCTGTTTCTCCATATTGTCGGACAGATCAAAGCCACCAATCCCCTCAATAAAGCCAGGGTAATTC
>JANLSE010000594.1:0-2636 GCA_031362265.1 Roseiflexaceae bacterium | reverse complement strand
GGCTGCACACCGCTAAAGAATACCTCGCCGCTGTGCTTGTGCTGTTCTTCAATAATTTGAGTGAGCGCCTGCACTCCCATCACATCAATCATTGGCACACCGCGCATCGAAATAATCAGTGTCCGATAATCGCGCGCAGTCTCAAATGATTCGAGGATTGTATGGACACTACCGAAAAAGATCGGCCCTGTCAGGTAGTAGACATGCGCCTTTGGGCAGGGGATCTGGAGTTGGTGACCAAGCCGCTGCATCCGTTCCTGGTTGATTGGCTCGCCACGAACCTCGGCAGTTGCTGCTGATTGCTGTAGATAAATGATTGCCGAGATTGCGATACCGATTAAGATCGCCTGAGTTAGGTCGAGGGCGACAGTCGCGATCATGGTAACAACCAAGCCGAACAGGGCGTGCTTGATACGTGCTTTGGCAAAGAAATGGATCGACTCCCACTCATTCATACGCCAAGCGGTAAGCATCAGTACTCCACCCAATGCCGCAAGTGGGATCTGGCCGATCAGCGGGCCAAGCGCAAAGACACTGGCGATCAGAACACCAGCGTGAATAAAACTGGTCATACGAGTTGCGCCACCACTTTTAATAGCCACACTCGTTCGCGCAATTGCGGCTGTTGCAGGGACTCCGCCAAAGAATGGAATCACTAGGTTTCCAATCCCCTGGCCAATCAATTCCTGGTTGCTATCCATGGGGTCACCAGTCATATTCGCACCAACTGCGCCACATAATAGGCTCTCGATCGCACCAAGTGCCGCGATTGAGATCGCTGGCGGCAGCAGATCGGTTATATGTTCCCAGGGGATGGCAGCCCATGTCAGCCGATCGTCGAGTAGTAGCGTCTGCGGGATAGCGCCGATTCGCTTCACATCCCAGCCCAGCCAGAGTGAGATGAGTGATGCGATCACGAGGCCAACCAGTGATCCAGGGATGGTTTTGTTGATTCGTGGCATGATTAGCATCGTCATAATCACAATACCAGCGATTGCAAGTGCATGCCAATCGGGTAGTGGCGGGTTTGTCAAATAGTGAAATAACTTTGTCAGCGCATTATCGGCACTGGCAGTGGTTACCCCCAGCACGTTATCGATCTGGCCAATTGCGATAATGAGTGCGATTCCGCTGGTGAAACCAGTGATGACAGGCGAAGGGATGAAGGCAATATAACGCCCAAGCCGGAACGCCCCCAGCAATACAAGAAATAGCCCAGCCAGCAGACAAGCCACCCACATGCCGCTGAGCCCATAGCGCTGCGCGACAACAATCAGCACAGCTGACATAGCCCCAGTTGGGCCGCTGATTTGGTATGCTGCGCCGCCAAGCCCGGCAATGATCAGCCCTGCAAGAATTGCGGTGACCATACCAGCCGCCGCGGTTGCCCCGCTTGCCACGCCAAACGCTAGTGCGAGTGGTAATGCCACAGCTCCAACGGTGAGCCCGGCAAGCAGATCACGCCGAAAAATGGCCCCAGAATAACTTGCGAATTCGCGCCGCCAGATGGCGAGAATCGGCAACGTTCGAAGATTGAGTTTTGCCATGGATACTGAGCCTTCGATTGTGATATTGGCAACTAAGTGTAGTAGAGAAGCTGAGGTGCGTCAAGCAGCCCCAACATGTTAGAAATCTTCAATTTATATGCTTGCGTCACCCAGAGGGTACCCGGCGTTGCAGTGGCCTTCTCCCACTTGTATCGTACAATAATGGAAAACGTTACGTGACATCCGCCTCACCCTGTGGCTGCTACTGTCGCTGCCGTTCGTGCTATACTTGGGCCAATGTAGAAATACAGGTTGGTCGAGGTGTTTGTGTGTGAACATCACTGCTCCACTGGTAAATCTATCGATCAGTATTCTTGTTCCCTTCACTTTTTATTGTGCCACGTTTCTGGAGCGAACTGAAGCAGTAGAAGGAGCCTAGTTATGGCAAATCCCATTCGCGTGACGGTTTGGAATGAATTCCGCCATGAGAAGCATGCCAATCATCCAGCTAGTACACTCTATCCCGAGGGCATTCACGGCGCGATTGCGGCAGGCCTGGGGGCGCATGCTGAATTTACTGTTCGGACGGCAACTTTGGATGAGCCCGAGCATGGACTGACTGACGATGTGCTTAACTCAACCGATGTGCTGACATGGTGGGGCCATATGGCACATCATGAGGTGAGCGACGCTGTTGTAGCAAAGGTGCAGCAACGGGTATTGAATGGTATGGGCCTGATTGTCTTGCACTCTGGCCATTTTTCGAAGATCTTTAAGCGCTTGATGGGCACCTCTTGTGATCTGAAATGGCGTGAATCAACTGATCATGAGCGGATCTGGATCCTTGATCCAAGCCACCCAATTGCGGCAGGTTTAGGGGAGACCCTAGAGATTGGGCCGGAGGAGATGTATGGCGAGCATTTCGACATTCCCGCCCCAGAAGCACTGGTGATGGTAAGCTGGTTTACTGGCGGCGAGATTTTCCGTAGTGGCTGCTGCTATACCCGTGGGCGCGGTAAAATCTTCTATTTCCGACCCGGTCATGAGTCGTACCCAACCTATTTCAATGCAGACGTACGTCGCGTGATCGCGAATGCCTGCCGCTGGGCAGCACCTGCTACTGGGCCGGTGCCAGTGTATGGCAATGCG
>JANLSE010000578.1:0-3275 GCA_031362265.1 Roseiflexaceae bacterium | reverse complement strand
CCTGGCGCGATGTTGATCTGCTCATCGACGGATGGCATGCTGAGCACATAGTCGGTAAACCCGCGTGGCAGACCCTTCGTCCCCATCCCTGGCTGAACGGTGATACCCGGCACCACATTCAGTTGCCTATCAACCGCTGGCGTGGTGAGGACATAGTCGGTGAAGCCGCGTGGCAAGCCCTTTATTCCCATTCCTGGTTGTACTGCAATGCCAGGGACGCTGTTGACGGTGGGTGCGTTGGCTTGGGAAGGCGGCTCTGCTGGTCGAAAACTCAGTGCTGCCCCTGCCAATGCGCCGACGGCGATGGTCAGCAGCACTGTGCCTCGGAGTATCCGCCCAACGTGATTCAGCGCCATCTGATTTGCTTCGGGTTGCGTGGTCATGGTGCGTGCCTCCTGATGATTATTCGGCTGAAGTAGTAATGAACCTATTTCACCAGATTGGCGCTTCCCTGTGGTAGGGCCTTCTGATACAATCAGGCATACCGAATACATACAAGCGATACATACTGAGGCTAACGATGGATGACTCGTACTCGTTCGGCGCATGGGTGCGGCAGCGGCGCAGGGTGTTGGATCTCACCCAGGCTGCCTTGGCACGGCTGATTGGCGTGGCCGCCATCAGCATCCAGAAGATTGAGGCCGATGAGCGCCGCCCATCGCAGCAGGTGGCAGAGCTGCTGGCCGCCCAGCTCCACATTCCTGATCAGGAGCGGGAGCGGTTTCTGGCAACAGCACGCGGTGAACGAGCCCCAGATCAGCTTCCAGCACCGACCCAGGATTTGCCTGAGCGTCAGGTTCATCTGCCAACCCAACTGACCTCATTCCTTGGTCGAGCACGTGAAATCGGTGAACTGCGGGCGCTACTCCAAAAGCCAGATGTTCGGCTAGTGACGCTCACTGGTGCAGGTGGCACGGGCAAAACGCGCCTGGCACTTCGGGTTGCCGAGGAGCTGACATCCCTCTATCCAGATGGCGTGTGGTTTGTGGATTTGGCACCCGTGAGCGATTCAGCGCAGGTAGCAGCAGCGTGTGCCCAGGCGCTGGGCATCCCAGAGGTAGCCGGAGTCGATCCACAAACCCGCCTCCCGCAATGGCTGCGCCATCGTACGCTGCTGTTGATTCTCGATAACTATGAGCAGGTCATCGATGCGGCACCTTTGGTAGCCGATCTGCTTGTGGCTGCAGCTCAGATCACCATCGTCGTCACTAGCCGCGTGCCACTCCGATTACTGGGCGAGCAGGAATATTCACTCGCACCACTCGGCCAACCAGTAGTTGGTATGAACTCGATGGAGCAGATTACCCAGTATGATGCGGTGACTTTGTTCATCGCTCGCACCCAAGCTGTGCGACCCGATTTCCGCATCACCAATGCCAATGCACCTGCGGTTGCCGAGATCTGCGCCCGACTGGATGGGTTACCGCTCGCAATTGAGCTAGCCGCTGCACGGATGCGCATGTTCAACCCAGAACAACTGCTGAGCCGCCTGATGGCTGCCCAGCTTCAGACCCTCACCGGCGGCGCACGCAACCTGCCTGCACGCCAGCAGACCATTCGCGCGACGATCGACTGGAGCTATCGATTGCTCGAACCACCCCAGCAACTCCTGTTTGCTCGATTGGGTGTCTGTGTCGGCGGCTGGACCTTGGCAGCGGCAGAGGCGATTGGCAGCCAAGTTGGGGTAGATGTGGTGCAGGAGTTGGAGGTGCTTGTTCAGCACAGCTTGGTGCGCATGGTCGAAACCCCAACCGAGCCACGCTACACGATGCTGGAGACGCTTCGCGAGTATGCGCTTGAACAGCTCCATGTACGAGGCGAGGTCGCTACAACACAGAAACAGCATGCACACTATTGTACTGAGTTAGCAGAGACCGCCGAGCCTGGGCTGTTCAGTGCTAAAGCACCCATGCTGCTGGCACTACTGCGAGCCGATCTTGATAATCTGCGCAGTGCATTGGCGTGGGGGATCAGTCATGAACCTAATCTTGCAGGGCAGCTGCAGGCAGCACTCTTTGAGTTCTGGTTGTGTACGCCCTACCCAACCGAAGCAATCAAATGGACTGAGCGCATCCTTACGCGAAGCGAAGCGATGTCGCCTGCAGTGCAAGCTAAGTTTAAGATGATTGCAGGCGCACTGATCCAAGGTGCACAACCCAATGCGCGTGTTGATGCATGGTATCAAGAGTCGATCACACGCTATCGAGCGCTTGGGGATGTGGCTGGGCTTGCAACAGCACTGACTCATTATGGGTCATACTTTTGGCTCTGTGCTGAAAATCAAAACAGCATACCATTGCTTGAGGAAGCACTCGAGCTCGCACAAGGACTTGCCATACCACGTATAACTGCCCATGCCTTATCTTGGCAGGGTCGGAATCAGCTTGATGAAAACCAATTCGAGCAAGCCACCCACTATTGGAGGCGCAGTTTTGTCTTGTATGAGCAGATTGGGTATGCACGCGGTCAGGCCGAATGTTTGTTGGGAATGGCATGTGCTGCATTTGCTACGGGTGGGTATGAGCGGGCGTGGCAGTTGCAAGGACAGCGTCGATTGCTTGATCAATCGTTAGGAAATATCACGGGAGTGACCGCTGCGCTTCACCACATGGCACTGATCGCGTTGGCGTTGGGTCGGATGAATGAGGCCGAAGAGTTACTTCGTGAGGGACTCCAACTGAGTACCGTTGAAGATTTGTATCACCTCCACCTATGGCTCTGTTACGTGTTAGCACGCGATGGACGTGCGGCCGAAGCACAGACAGAGTGGAGAAATGCATGGTTGCACGAGACAACCAACAAGAATCAACCGATGAGCCTGGCACTCATCGCATGCGCTGCAGCAATTTCGGTAGCATGTGGCAATCTGGTAGAAGGGGCTCGCCTCTGCTGTTTTGTTGAGCGACATCGACAAAACCTTACGTACCCACACCTGTTGTATCCATCACCCGACGAGCAATTTTGGTTTCAGCCAATTCGCGACCAAATCCATTCACGCGTAGACCGAGAGCAGTTCGAGTCTGCACAAGCTGCTGGTTGGGAACTCACCTGGGAGCAGGCCACCGATGAGGCACTGGTATGGCTTCAAGAAGCACAGGGGCTCATATAATGAACGGTCAATCGTGTCGGGCGCTGCTGAGGACATTCGCGAGCGCATTGGCGCACCGATCTGGCCAGTGGAGCGCCCGACACGATTGACCGTTCATTATATGAGCCCCTGTGCTTCTTGAAGCCATACCAGTGCCTCATCGGTGGCCTGCTCCCAGGTGAGTTCC
>JANLSE010000570.1:0-4047 GCA_031362265.1 Roseiflexaceae bacterium | reverse complement strand
ACATGGTCGCAATCGCGCCGAAAACGGGATTGTTTGCTCCGCACCCGTTTGAGATGCCGCTTGGCAGACTTCGTGCCCTGCTTTTGCAGCGCTCGTTTCAGGTGAAACAAGCGTCCTTCCATTGCCTTCCAAGCGCGCTTGCCTAGGAAGTGATGATTACTCGTAACTGCCGGTCGCACAATACCCAGGTCAACGCCCGTTACCTGTTCAGACGGTGCAATCGCAGGAGCGGGGACACTCACCACGATGTGCAGCCACCAGGAGCCATGTCGAAACAGCAGATCGGCGGTGTCGGTTGGATAGCCCGCCCACTTCGCGCTGTATTCAGGAATCGTGAAGCGGATGGTCTGACGACCAGTGACGGTACTCATCCGAACGGTGCAACTCTCCCAATCCACGCGGTAGGTATGCACGTTATAGCGCGGTGGACACGCATCTGAGTGTGGCATACGCACCGTGAAATCAGGCTTCTTTTGCAACGCAAATGCGCTCCACAGTGCCTCAGCAGCCTTAGCACGCGCGGTATTGATTAGGTCACTGACCAATGTCGGATGGGCAACTTTAATCGGATAGTACACCAGATAGTGCAACTTCGTAGCATCGGCGATACACGCATCCCATCCCAATTGCACCGCCTGATTAAAGGCACTGGTAAACTGCTCACGGGTTGCACGGAGCAAGGCCGCTTGCGCGGGCGATGGGTTCAATTGGACGCGGATGGTTCGTTGCATTGTGCTATTATACTATACACTATGTATTGTGCAAGAACAGATGTTCGACAGGTTCACCATCCAGACAGCGAGCCCTGAGCCCGCCGAAGGGCCGTACTCCTGTTCCTCCACTGCCATTGAACTGGCATGGCTCCCACAGGAGGTGCTTTATTGTGGTAAACTTCTACTAATCAGTACGTTGTAGCACTCATCTCACTACCATCTCACATGCCTCTGCCCCACCCCAAAAGGAGTGCTGGTGCAAAAGTTTATCCGCTTCATTCTACTTCTTATGTTGCTAGCGACATCCTCATCGTTGGCGCTGGCTCAGGATGTGCAGTGGAGTGAGCGGACAACCGCCTATTTCTCGATCTTATATACCCCTGGTAGCGAGACCCAAGCCGATTCGTATGCTGGCTTCATCGATCAACTGTTCGAAGAGGTCACTGGCACCTTTGGCCATCGCCCAGCAACACCCATCTCGCTACTGCTCTACTCCGATCTCGAAAGCTATTATCAGGCAAACCCACGTGCGCGTGGCTTGCAGGGTATCATCGCACATTCCGATTTTCGGCGTAATGAAGTTGTGGTGATTCTGCCACAAACCGAAAACCAATCGGACGAAGATATTCGGAACACAATTCGCCACGAATTGACCCATATGATCGCTGCGGATCTCTCAGAGAATCGCCTCAACGCCGGGTTTCAAGAGGGCATCGCCCAGTATTTAGAAAAACCCTCGCCTGAACTTGATCACAAAATTGAATTACTTGAACGAGCCATGACCCACGGATTATTATTGCCTTGGAGCTCGTTCGACGACCGGGGCGAGGTCTATCGCAATACTGAGGTAAGCTACCCTCAAACACTCTCGATCGTTACCTATCTTATACAACGTAGCTCATTTTCGCGTATGATCGATTTTCTTACGATTAGCGCAAGCAGTAGCGGCTACCGCTCAGCGCTTGGGCGTACATTTGCCGCCTCACCAGATGATTTGGAGCGTGACTGGTTAGCCTGGCTTCCTAACTATATCGCCAGCTTTCGCGGTGGCGCAACCGCCCCAACCAGTGCGAATTATGATCTGGGACGCGCAGAAAAGCTCTTGGCCGATGGCCTATATACCGATGCAGTAACTGAGCTTGAGGCAGCAACAGCAGGGTTGCGTGCCGCTGGAAGGGATAGTGATGCCACGAACACTGAACAGCTCTTGCAGCGCGCACGCGCCGGCGTTGAGGCCGATCGGTTGGCTCGCCGTGCACGCGATGCGCTGATTGCCGTCGACTATGCCCGCACGATTGAGTTAGTCAATCAGGCCCGCGCTGCCTATACAACCCTTGGCGATTCGCGCCAGGAGCCAGTCTTGGATGAGTTCGCAGCACGCGCGCAACGCGGTGCCCAAGCGGAACAACAACTCAACGAGGCATCCATACTTGTCGAAGCATTGCGTTACCCACAGGCACGTGCACTAGCCGATCAAGCTGCCGCTGCGTATACTGCACTTGGCGATGAGGATCGTGCCAATAAAGCGCTTGAGCTGCGCTCATTCCTTGACCAACGGCAGTCGCTTCTGGGTGGCCTGTTGCTTATTCTTGGTGTTGGCGGCGTTATCATCAGTTTGGCCCGTCGTACACTACGCCCAGAGCAGGAACCATGGTGAGGTAGAAACATGCGACACTCCCTCTTTCTACAACTTCATCGTATGGCGAGCGAGCGCTGGATTGACCGCATGCTACGGCGTGTATTACGTTGCTCATGGCTAGCGTTATGTGCCTGGTGTGCTGGAATCGGGCTTAGCTTAGTACTAGGGCAAGCTCCTGATCTAGCGCTGACCGGCACACTATCACTCTTGATCCTGTTGGCGGGTCTGGTTATGCTCTTGTTTGAGCGCCGTATGTCTGCACATATGGTTGCACGGCGCCTCGATCGCCGGTTCCGCCTGCAAGAACAGCTCGCGACTGCGTTGGAAATTGCCAGTACCCGCCCTGAGCATGAAAGCATCGCGGCACACCTTCTGGATCAATCGGCCAATACGCTTCGGCATGTGCGCCGCCGGCTCAACCAGAAGCGGCAAGTGCCATGGAGTGATTTGGTGACCCTCTTGGCTGTCCTCTTGGTCGCGATTGGGTTGTTCCTGATTGCGGGCATTGGCCACCCAATGCTAGCAGCTGAACCGCAGCCATTACCGACCCTTTTGGGTTCAGCTGGTGATCCGCTCGCGGATGAGCCACTCGATCCCACAAATCGAACACAGATCAGTAGTGGTGCTGGGGATACGAGCGCTGCACCAGGCGCAGACCCGACCGAGAATGGTGCTGGACTCCCAGGGCAAGGAACCGATGAACAGCAGGCTGGTAATGGCCAGGATGCTAATCAGCAGGCAAATGGCGGACAACCCGGTACGCAAGGCCAACAAAATACAAGCTCACAGGGCCAGCCCCAAGTGAGCGATCCTACCGCACAGCGTAATATCGATGAAATTGCGAATGCCCTACGCGACCAAGGCGTAACGCGGCCAGCCGCCGATGCGCTTGACCGCGGTGATTTACGTAGTGCCTCCCAAGAATTACGGGCACTTGCAGATCAGGCAAGCGCGCTTTCCGATTCAACTCGGCGCGATTTAGCGAACGATTTGCGCCGCGCGGCCAGCCAAATTCAACAGAATAACCCAGCACTTGCCCAGCAATTACGCGATAGTGCCCGTGGGATTGAACGCGGAAATGATCAAGCAGCGCTTGGCCTTGATCAACTAGCGCAGGCAATCGAGTCGATGGCAGGCCAACAACCAGGCGAAAGCCAACAGGGCCAGGGTCAAGGCGAGGGCCAGGGGTCGGGTCAGGAAGCGCTCGACGGCCAACAGCCAGGGCAGGGCCAACAGATTCCCGGCCAGGGTGGCCAAGGCGAGGGGAATCAGACAGGTAGTGGCGGTGGAGCAGGCAATATGGGAGCTGGCGAGCAGCGCCCGATCGACAATTCCAGCCGGATTGGCGCCGATGGGCAACCATTGCCAATTGAAGTACAAGGCCCAGGATCCACAAGTGGCCCGCCGCCTGATCAGGCAACGGCTGGTGGCATTATAGCTGTTGGTGGTGTTGCTGGTGGAAATGCTAGTTCGAGTGCGGGCGGTAGTGGGCCAGATCCACTACGCGTCCCATTGGATGAACGCGATGTGGTTCAAGACTATTTCACGCCCACAGGGCCCAACTAACGAAGGGCGCTTATTCGATGAGCAGTTTCTACGACGGCTGGAACGGCTAAGCCTCCAGCCTCAGCAGGCATTGCGCGGCCAGCCAGCGCTAGGTGAACATTTGAGCCGACGCCAGCTTCCAGCAACGAT
>JANLSE010000132.1:0-13192 GCA_031362265.1 Roseiflexaceae bacterium | reverse complement strand
GCAGGAACGTCTACCTCACCTATCCGCTGCACATTCGACTGCGCGTTCGACTGAGCTCACGCCGAAGTCTCAGGGCTAGCTTGGCTTCCGCCGTGAGCGTCAGCCGAACGGTTCTTGTTCTCTTGTTCTCTTGTTCTCTTGTTCTCTTGTTCTCAGTTCGTAACACATATAGTTACGCCTGCACCACAAATGTATAGCCGCCAATGATTCCTTGATCGGTCGGTTGAATCTCCATCAGTAGTATGGCATTGAAAATGCCATCACGCGCATTGTCTGGCTCGTCGGGAAAGTAGAGTTGTGTTGTCAGAATTGGGCCATTTGGGGCTTGTACCTTCACATGGAAATGGCGCGTGCGACCTGTATAGAGCCCTGGCTGAACCGTCTCGAACTGGAAGCGCCCTTGCTCATCGGTAAACGTATGCCCGCGGAGTGTATAGCCTACATTATCATAAACCCCAGTTGCATCGCAGTGCCATAGATCAATAAGCGCGCGTGCTACTGGCTTGCAGCCGCTGGTGAACACACCACCAACAAGTGTCATGGGTGTTCCGACCATGCCAGCTTCATATAGAACACTTCGCTCTGGTGAGTTCGGCGTAAAGTATGGGCCTTCGGTCTGCGCAATTGTTGCCTCATCGCCATCATCACATGCAGGTGTGAGCACTAACGTGGTGGTCTCTGTGGTGGGTTCACTGGCTTGCGTAGGCACTCCTGTTGGCTCTGGCGGCACGCTGGTTGCTGGGATGGCGGTTGGTACAGGTGCATTGGTTGGGGCGACTGTAGGCACAGTTGGTACTTGACTAGTGCAGGCTGCGAGTAGTGCTGGTACTGGGGCGATCAGGCATACACGCAGGAACGCGCGCCGTGTGGTGTGTAGAATATGTTGTGACATCGGAAACTCCTGTGTAATAACTAGCGTCTTTATTCTAGCGATCTGTCGCGCCATGAAAATGAGCGCATGGTGAGGGTATGGCAGAACTAGCTTATGCATGCATAGCTGCGCGAACATTCCTAACGGTAGAAAGATCGCGCTATGCAGTTCAATACTTTGGAGTGGCTAGTAGCTGTAACTGGTGGTGTGCAACGCCAGTTCGAGATGACACAGCTTTAGCTTTTTTCGGTCGTGGAGCCGCTGGTTGTCGGCAGCCGCTGGCGAAATGCGCGTGGCGAAAGGCCAGTAACCTGTTTGAAGCGCCGTGAGAAGTGATATTCGTCGCTGAAACCCAACTGTAGTGCAATGCTCGCGGTCGTAGCGTCTGGCACCTGGAGCAATGCACAGGCAGCATCAATACGCCTGATCGTGCGGTAGCGTACTGGCGAAACGCCGGTATGGCGCTGGAAGTGCTTGCGAAAGGTCTCGTAGGCCAACCCAACAGATTGCGCTACAACCGCTGGGTCGATTGTCTGCTGCAGATCAGTTCCTAAGAGTGTGCAGGCATGCTCGATCCAGGCTGGTTCTGCGGTGGATGGTGGCACGCTGGGTGGCTGAAGCACTTCGGTGAGTAGATGTAGGAAGCGGCTGATTTCGAGCGCGCGCCCAGTTGGTGTGACTGCGATCGGCTGTAGTGCGGCCGTAAAACGCCCAAGCCAGA
Organism: Roseiflexaceae bacterium; assembly: GCA_031362265.1. Classification (GTDB taxonomy): domain Bacteria; phylum Chloroflexota; class Chloroflexia; order Chloroflexales; family Roseiflexaceae; genus JANLSE01. The sequence goes on along the minus strand of JANLSE010000132.1, from coordinate 11,600 downwards.
GATCGATCGGTTCTAGGTGTTGAATTGGATGGGCCGGATTCAATAACCCAGCTTGACGCCAGAGATCGAACGCCAAACCATCAAACATGACATACAGCTCACTCCAGTATTCCCCCTCCCCTGGTCCATAACTATGGCCAATTTCAGGGAAGATCACAATTAAATCGCCGGCACGAACTGCCTGATGATGGCGGTTTGTGTCAGAGTATTGGCCGCTGCCCTCAAGCAGATAAACAATCGCATAACTGCCCAGGATGCGTGGTTGGCTACCGCGTACGCCCGTACTATTCTTGATATATCCAGCGGCAGTTAGCCTGCCTAATGATGTGCGAGCATCATTGCGAAAGAGCATGCTAGTAGTGATCGAACGTGCAGTCATGGTTTATCCCAAATTGTACAAGTTTTCAACCAACACAAACATTTTGAAGCAAGCTTATCAGCGGTATACTGCGTAGTATGCTGTTTGTTGTTATCATTGTGATAATACCACAATGTGTTGTGTGGTTGCTCACAAAGGAGTGAAAAATGCTTATCGAGACCGATCTATTGCCGCCTTTGACGAGTATGCACAAGCCGATTGATACATCGCCCGAGGCATTTGGATTCCTAGAGGATTCCAATCATCTGATTGGTAGCCCGGATGCATTACGTGAGCAAATGGTTCGTGAAGGCTATTTATTCTTGCCTGGCTATCTTAATCGTGCCGAAGTGTTTGAAGCGCGCCAAGCCATGGCTGATCGCCTTGCGGCAGAGGGGTTATTGGATTCTGCCTACCCCACGATTGAGTGTAAGGCGCACCCAAAGGCCAATATTAGTTTTCGTGAGGATCTTGCCAAGGATAACCCCAAACTGAAGAAGGTGATCTATGGCGAGCGGGTAATGGGTTTCTTTGATTTGCTGCTTGGTGGCCCAGCGCGACATTTCGATTTTACCTGGGTGCGCGCGGTTGCGCCAGGAAACGGTACCCCACCACATATGGATGTTGTTTATATGGGGCGCGGCACCAAGCAACTCTACACGGCTTGGATCCCATTTGGTGATGTGCCACTTACGACGGGTGGGCTCTTGGTGCTCGAACGATCCCACCGCCATGATCGCCTGAATCACGGCTATGGCAGCAAGGATGTAGATACATTCTGTGAGAATAAGGTGGGCACAGGCTATACTGGCATGGGTGGCGGTGGCAATATCACCAAGAATGGCTGGCTCTCAAAGGATCCCGTCAAACTACGCCGTAACCTTGGCGGGCGCTGGCTGAGTGCCAATTATCGGGCTGGCGATCTGCTTGTGTTTAGCGTATTCACGGTACACACAAGTTTGGATAATCACTCGGACACCATCCGGCTCTCGACAGATACCCGCTACCAGCTAGCATCTGAGCCGATTGATGAGCGCTGGATCGGCGATGAGCCAATTGCACATGGGCCAGCCGGTAAGCGCGGTAAAATCTGCTAAGCGGCAAATGGTGATACCAAGGGTATTGCCAAGACAGAGCAGAGCCTGCGCCAGAAACATGTGGTACATGTAACAATGGCGCAGGCTTTACGGTGTTACTATCGTTTCTTGTCGTATTAAACAGTAAACCCCAGGAGTTCGGCTATTTCACGCAATTGCCCCTGTGCCAATTGTAATTGGCTGCTGGTGGCAGAATCTAGGATTTTATGACCCATAATGTCAAGTACACCTAGTGCAATATGAAACTGCAGGTTGTCGTCGATCAGATCAATAATCTGTTGGCGCTCAGCGCTTAAATCTAGCTCTGGCCCTGCACCACCGGCGGCATTCAGTGCTGCCCGCATACGGCGCATTTTTATATCGGTAAATTCCACATCTTCGCGCGCATAGTGGAAATCCTCGCGATACGGGAATGTAAGCAAATACCAACGAAGTGTGTCGGCATCGTGCTGCTTGAGGGCGTCACGAATAAAGATCAGGTTTCCAAGCGATTTGCTCATCTTCTGGCCATTCAGCCATGCGAGGCCACCATGTACCCAGAAGCGTGTGAAGGGGCGTAGCCCGGTGTATGGCTCGGTTTGCACAATCTCCGATGGATGATGTGGGAAGATCAGATCCCGCCCACCGCCATGAATATCGAGTTGTGGCCCTAAATAGCGGGTTGCCATTGTGGTACATTCAATATGCCAACCTGGCCGCCCCGGCCCCCATGGGCTTTCCCAGGAAGGCTCATCGGCCTTGGATGTCTGCCAGAGAATAAAGTCGAGCGGGTCGTCCTTATTCGGGTCGTTTGGGTTATTTCCACGCTGATTAGCAGTGGCTAGCAGTTCGGCATAGCCATCAAGTCTCGCCATACTACCATAGCTTGGCTCTGTACTTACATCAAAATAGACAAAGCCATTCCGCGCATATGCTGCGCCTACCGCTAATAGGCGCTCTATGATCGGGATCATTCCAGCGATTTCTTCAGAAACTTTTGGGAAGTAATCTGGGGTGATTAAATTGAGGCCGCGACAATCTGTGACAAACTGGTCAACCTCGCGCTTGGCCAAATCTGCCCAATGGATATTGTCACGTCGCGCCCGTTCAAAGAGCGGATCATCAACATCAGTAACATTCTGGCAATAACGTACACTGCCGCCGCGAAATCGAACATACCGAATAAGCATGTCGAAAATCAGGAATGTGTGCGCGTGGCCAATATGGGTCGTATCGTAAGGTGTTACTCCACACACATACAGCGTGAGTGGGCGGTCGGTGGGAATGGCCAGTTCCGCCTTCTGGCCGCGCAATGTGTCAAACAGCAGCATAGGTTCTGCGTGCTCCCTATTCATACAGCGCTACAGCTCATTAGCGATTATATCACACCGTTTCTGCTGATGTATTGTTTATTTCATTCTGCCGCAGGAAGTTGTTGCTGTGTTACAATACAGGAGAAGATCGCGTGCCTGTTTGATCGTCCGCAGGCCGATAGCCGCTTCGGGAGCATTGCATGAGATTTCGTAATTCAGAACGTAATAGCGACCAGCAGAACCCCTGGCTCCAGCATCTCTCTGGCAGCACCGAGAGCCATACTGTTGGTACAACCATCTATGCACCAGGCGATTCCGCACGCGATGTACTTGTGTTGCTGGCCGGGAAAGTCGGCTTGTTTTTACGCTCCGACGAAGGCCGCGCACTTACACTGAAAATGATTGAACCAGGCCAGATATTTGGCCATGTGGCGCTTACCGATGCAACCTATGATGCATACGCCGAGGCACTCAGTGATGTACGTGTGCAACGTGTAGCACGTGAACATGCACAGCATACCATTTTGGCCGATCCCGATATTGGTATCGCGTTGCTTGAGGAAATTGGGCGCTATCGTCAGGCCGTAAGCCAATGCCTCGATGAGCTTGCCTTCAAATCGGTGCCAGCTCGCTTAGCTTCGTTATTGCTTGCCTTGGCCAATCGCCATGGCGCTAACCTGCCACGTGTGAGTCATCGGCAGCTCGCTGAGCAGATTAATGCCTACCGTGAGACAGTCACCAAAGTGATCAATCAGTTCCGCGCGGCGCACCTCCTAGAAATTGACACATCAACAATCACACTACTCAATCTTCGTCGGCTTGAGGAATTGGCACAAGGCTAGAACTTGTCTGTGGGTTGTTCGTATATTGCGACACTCAGCATAGCAGAAGACCGACGCACAAGCGTCGGTCTTCTGCTATTTGGGACAACATGGCCTGTGAAGCTCGATCAATTGTGGATATGTAGCCTTTGTGTGGCGCAGCGCTTCTCTTAGCGCCGTGTGCGCTTTTGGCGGTCACTTGTGCGGCGAGTATAATCGCCACCGTAGCGGTTACGCCGCGAGATAGCCTTACGCCCACGCTGGAGGATGATCTGCCATGCATCCTCATCAGAAGGTGGGCGTGTCAGTTGCTCATCGGTGATACGATTCGCCTGGCGCTCATTCAAATTCGCGACACGCTTGTCGTATGCTTCTTCATCGGGCGAAAGTTCGACCTGCGAATCCCAGTAACGCCAGATCCCGTAGACAATGGCAATCAAAATGAAGGCCAAAAGAACGAAAAGCAGGCTGTCTGCTGTCATTGAGGTGCTCGCATTTCCTGGGAGAGTAGGTGACAATCTGGCGAGATAGCGAGGTAGCGAGTGATATGTTCCTAGATTCTTGGTGTTTCAGTGCCCTGTATGGCGCACAATACTTGGGCGTGGTCAGGCACTCGCCAAACCATGGAGTGCTTCTTCTTCATCCTGATAGATATCGATGTATTGTGAGAGGCCCACCATTCGGAAGATACGCTGAAAGTGCTGGGAGAGGCCACTCACGGCCAAGCGTTGGCTATTGCGGTTTACTTCTGTTACCACTCCAATCAGGATTGCGATCCCGGCGCTATTGATATAATCGTTCTGGCGAAAATTGAGCAGAATCTTCTTTGCACCAATCTCGGTAACCTTCGTATAGGCAGTATTGATTTTTTCTTCAGCAAAGGTCGTCACGTCGCCCATCAGATCGATGATCGCCACCTGATCTCGCTCACGAATGCTGACGTTCAGCTCATCTTCCAACATTCCCTGCTCCTCGTCCGTCAGTTACTTTATCCAGATGAATGACCATGCGAACATGATTACTGCCGCCAGGGCCAGTGGTAAATTCAACTTCGTCGACTAGTTCGCGTATCAGCCAGATCCCCCAGCCGCCGCGATCAGCTTTTATAAAGCTTTCTTCGATCGATGGTGTTAGCGTGAGTTTATCTTGATCGAGGACTTTACGACCTTGATCGGCAACACTTACAACGAGTTCGTCCTGCCGAACCGTAAGCATCACCAATACTTTCATGGCATCATCATGCTGATTGCCGTGTTCAATTGCGTTCGTCACGGCTTCAGCGAGTGCAGTGCGGAGAGCATCAACACGATCGGCTTGGAAACCCATGCGTCGTGCAAGCGCCCCAGCCGCATCCATTGCGATCTTCTCGTACCCAAGCCGACTTGGAAGCCGCAATTCAATGACCCGCTCAGGGGATGTATCGTCGCTAGCGTTTGGCGAGCTGGTCATCCTACCATCCGTGCCTATTGTAAGGCATTCTTACGCATTACATGCTACTTGGGTGTTCCCCAATGTATTTCTATCTTAGCACACGCGCTGTGCGTGGTGCAATAGGTACAAGGAACGAGATTGTGTGGCATATAAGTTGACTGGCTACCACACGGTGCGGTATCATAGAGGGGTAATCGAAGCTGATACGCCTGCGGGCTGATGTGTAGAGTGAGAGAGGAGTTGCCACCATGGGCAAAATCGCTGGCTTTCTGACGTTCCTGTTTGGGATTGCACTTGGCATGCTAGCAGGTGCTGCCGCAATTGCGTATGCGTACCAAGCTGCTGGGCTCTACCCGCCTGATGATGCAACAATAAAATTTATTGCTCGCGAGCGTGGTTGGCTGCGCGATGATGTGTGATCATCCCACAGATTATTGATTGGGCCATTGGTGATTCAGCGATTGAATCAGATGAAAGTGCCACAAAGGAGTGTCAAGTATGGATCAGCCTTGGTTCAGCAGCTACGAGGCGCGCGTTCCACACACATTAGAATATGCCAATACGACATTGGATACATTTCTTGCCGAGAGCGCACGTAAATATCCATACAATACTGCCATAAGCTTCATATTAAGCTACCTGGCAAATGGGCGCATTACCGTAGGTGGGCAGTTAACTTACTTGAAGCTGCAAGAACTCGTGGATCGTTTTGCTACCGCACTTCATGACATTGGTGTCCGCAAAGGCGACCGTGTTGCGTTGATGCTACCAAATTCGCCACAGTATATTATCGCATTCTTCGCAGCGGCTCGTATCGGCGCGATTGTTGTGAATATTAACCCGACCTATACAGCACGTGAGCTCAAGCATCAATTGGAGGATGCGGGTGCAGAGACGATTGTCATTCTGAATCTGTTTTGGCCACGCTTGAAAGAAGTACTTGCAGAAACGCCTGTCAAGCGTGTGATTTTAAGTTATGTCTTCGATACACTGGGATTCCCATTTGGCCTCTTGGTAAAATCCAAGCAAAAGAAGGATCCAGCGTGGGTCGATGTTGCTCCTGGCGATAAGGTATTGTTCTTTAAGGATTTGATCACACAGCACCAGCCAACTCCACCGCCGCGTAATACGACTCCCGAGGATGTGGCGCTCTTCCAGTATACTGGCGGAACGACGGGCCTGCCGAAAGCGGCAATGCTCAGCCATTATAACCTGATCGCCAATACCGCGCAGATTGATGCGTGGCTACCAGATCGCAAAATGGGCCAGGAAAAGGTTATGGCAGCAATCCCGTTCTTCCATGTCTATGGTATGACGGTCGCGATGATTTTTGGTGTCTCGATTGGTGCCGAGATCGTGATTGTTCCTAACCCACGCCCGATCGAGAATGTGATGAATGTCATTCAGAAGGAACGCTGTACAATCTTCCCTGGTGTTCCTGCTATGTATATTGGCATCGTTAACCATCCCAAAGTCACAGAGTATGATCTCAAATCGGTGCGCGCCTGTATTAGTGGCTCGGCCCCTTTACCGATGGAGATTCAAGAACGCTTCGGCCAGATCACTGGTGGGCGGTTGGTCGAAGGGTTTGGCATGACCGAACTCTCACCAGTTTCGCATGCAAACCCAGTGTATGGTAAGCGCAAGAAGGGCTCAATTGGCATTCCGCTACCCGGTACCGATGCGAAGATTATCGATCTGGATAATAATGCCGATCTGCCGTTTGGCACCGATAAAGAGGGCGAACTGTGTGTGCGTGGCCCACAGGTGATGGTAGGGTATTGGCAGCGCCCGGAAGAGACAGCGCAGACAATTGATGCCGACGGCTGGCTCCATACCGGCGATATCTGTAAGGTCGATTCTGAAGGTTATTTTTTCATTGTTGATCGCAAGAAGGATATGATTATTGCTTCTGGCTTCAAGGTATTGCCACGCGATGTTGAAGAAGTACTCTTTGAGCATCCTCAAGTTCTTGAAGCAGTTGTGGTTGGTATTCCGAATGCAGCGCGTGGTGATGACACAGTCAAGGCCTATATTGTTCCAAAGCCAGGCCAAACGATTAGTTTCGATGAGTTACGCGAGTTTTGCAAGGAGCGCTTGGCACCCTACAAAATCCCACGTGAATGGGAGCTACGAACCGAGCTGCCAAAGACGATCGTTGGTAAGGTTCTGCGGCGTGTACTTGTCGAAGAAGAGAAGGCCAAGCAGAAGGCGAAAGCCTGAGAAAAGAACTCATACCAAGCTGAGTCCAAATAGATAGCTTCACCATAGAGGCACAGAGGCACAGAGACCCAAAGAACGCGCTCGTATGCCCAACTCTGTGCCTCTGTGGTGTAAATAGACCTCAGAACGCGAGTTGGTATAAGAACCACGCTTTGAACTGATTGAATGGGATATTCACGGTTCGATTGGTCTTGGTTCTTTGAGGGCACGACGTGGCAATCTCCCAGCAAGAATCTTTTTCACATACATGTGCAGTGTGCGGGCAGACATTTGATGCGGATCAATGGACGCTGATTGATGTTCAAGAGCGCCCTGATTTGCGCGATGCACTGCTCGATGGCCAGCTCAATACCTTCTCCTGCCCAGCCTGTGCAGCACCACTTCAACCGAGTGGGCCATTGCTTCTGCACGATGCACATGCACGACGTGTGTATTTTGCTGTTCCGTATGATGAGGAAGAACATCGTTGGCGCAACCAGGCCCAGGAGTTGCTGTATAGTCTGGTTGGTGCATTGCCGGAGGATGCTCGCCTACCATACTTGGGTGATGTGCAAGTTGAGTGGGGTCTTGATGGTGTCCAGCGCGCGCTGACGCGCAAGGGGCGGCGTGGGTCTGCCGCAGCACGGCAGGCAACTCCACCGCAGGGTGCAGCTGCCACACCCCAGGTAGCTCCGGTGGTATCGGTTGATTTGCTTGAGCGGGTTCAGCAACTACTTGCGGTGGATTCCGCCGATGAGTTTACGGCTCTCGTTCGCGAACATTCTGAGTTGTTGGGTTCCGCCGCAGATACGCTGCTGGGCTCCTTGGCGGCTGAGGCCCGTAATGTAGCAGAACACGAAGCTGCAGCAGCAATTCAGCAGGTTCGCAGTATGTTGCGTGGCATGCGCTCGACTGTCGAACAGGAGCCGACCGACGAGCCACATGCGCTACCAGAAACAGTGCCAATCCCAGATCTGCCAATTATGAGCGATGCGATTAGTGATGCGGCATACCAGGCATTTCTTTCGGTTGCTGCGCCTGCCGATCTGGTCGATGCCCTGCGTGACCACCCGGCACTCTTGGAGCCTTGGGCCGAAGGTGTGCTTACAGCCCGCGCAGAGCTGGCGCTTGATCTGGGGAATGAACGCCTGGCCGCATTGATTGGTGAACATTGTGATTTTCTTGCCCCAATACGTGCAGAGCTAACAGCTGAGCCGGTTTTACGCCATGCAATTCATACCCTCCTAGAGGCCAAGGCCGAGGAGGAAATGGCACAGGTGCTCGCAGAATACCCAGTACTCCTGACAGAACTGGCGCAGGTTGCATTCGCCAAGCTGGCTGATCAAGCGCAAGCTACAGGTGATGCCACCCAGGCCACGTATGTACGCCAATGCCGCGCAACCTTACGACAGGTGCGGAGCGGGATGGATACAATCTAGCATAGCGTTCTCGTGTCTAGCTTCACCACAGCGGGTACCCTTTGGGTGCAGAGTTTGGATATACGAACGTGCTCTTTGCTTCTCTGTGCCTCTGTGGTGAAGTTATCTGTTTGGACTGGTATAAGAGTTAATACCTATGAATGCTTATTTCGAGTTTCTGTTGCGCCCACGAGTGATGTATAAGCCCGGCCTTGTACGTGAGCTTGCAAATGAGGTCGCGGGATTGGGTGTCACACGCGCGTTTATTGTCGCCGACGCGGGGATTGAGCGCGCAGGGTTGTTAGAACCGGTGCGGGCTGGACTGGCTGGCGCGGTTGACATCTGTGGTGTATTTACCGATGTGCCGGCAAACTCCTCCGTTACTGCTGTGGATCGAGCGGCCAACCTCGCACGTGAGGCGGGAGCTGATCTGATTGTGGCGGTTGGGGGCGGCTCGCCAATCGATACCGCCAAGGCCATCCGAATATTACTTACTGAGGGTGGCTCCATCCTCGATCACCAAGGCTATAACCTACTCAATCGTCCGCTCACTCCCATGATTGCGATTCCAACAACCGCGGGAACCGGTAGCGAAGTGACCGCATGGGCAATCATCCGTGATGAGGCGAGTGGCATGAAATTGGCCTACTCAAGCCCGTTCCTAGGGCCTGATTTAGCTGTGCTGGATCCCGAAATGACGCTTGGTTTGCCAGCGCGCCTAACCGCAGCCACCGGGATGGATGCACTTACGCATGCGATAGAATCCTATGTTGGCACCAATGCGAACCCAATCACCGATACCCTTGGCCTACAGGCGATCGATATGATTATGAATCATCTGCGTACTGCTACCCACGATGGTCATAATCTCGAAGCGCGTGGGCAGATGCTGATCGCCTCCTGTATTGCTGGCATGGCATTTTCTGGTGGCGGCGGGAGTTTAGGTGTTGTGCATGCGTTGGCTCATTCGATTGGTGGCACCTATGAAATACACCATGGAACCGCAAATGCGATCCTGTTGCCACATGGTATGCACTTTAATCGCACTGCAGCGCCGCAACGCTTAACCCGAATCGCGCGAGTCATGGGTGTAGATCCAAATGGCTTGAGCGACGAAGAGCTTATTGAAGCTGGTATTTCGGCTGTGCGAATGCTCGCGCGCGATTGTGAGTTACCGCAACGCCTACGTGATGTTGGTATTCCACGCGAAGGATTTGAAGCACTTGCTGAAACATCACTCGGTGATCCCGCGATCTTCACGAATCCACGCCCAGTCAATGAACTCGATGGGATGGCAATCCTCGAGGCCGCCTGGTGAGTGTATAGCGCAAGAACGCAAGAACGCATAACGCAAGCGTGCTATGCGTTATGCGTTATGCGCTGTGCGCTATGCGCTATGCGTTGTGCGCTATGCGCTGTAGTTTTGACCTTCTGCGCGCTCAAGGTGTGCGTACCCTTTCCATTATCTCTAGCGTTTTCCCTTTGTGACCACACTAGATGCACAACCAGGGCGTCGCCGTCAGACCACGCTAGTCGGGACGGATCACGGTACGCGTATACTTGGGATCGTGTTGATTAATGGCCTATTGGCCGTAACACTCACACTGATCTATCTCTTTATATTTCTTGGAATCCTGCTCGTATTTGATTCCAAGGTGCGTAACGAGGCGCATTTTCTGGCGACAGTTGCTGTCGCTGTTTTGGTTGTGCCAATGCGCCAACGTTTTGTGAGTCTTTCCAACTACTTGTTGCAACGCCAGTGGCAGGATTATGATGGTTTGCTACGTGAGTTTACCGATTTACTCAGTCGTACTATCGATGCAAATGCGATTGCGGGACTCATGGTTGATGATCTATGTAACCGCCTACGCTTACGCGGAGCGATGCTTTGGATTCTCACGCCACCCGAAGATATTGTATTTATTGCTCTTGGTAAATACCCCGATTCCGCACGTAGTGAATTACTTGTCGATGGCGTCGCAGTTGGATTAGTGCGTACTGCACGCGGCTATCTTGTTCTTGACCCAGATCGTGATTCGGCCTGGGCCGAGCCATTTCTCAGCCAAGGGTTGCGAATCCTCTTCCCGCTGCATGTTGGCCGCCGTATGATTGGGATGTATGGCTGTGGCGAGCCGATGACAAGCCAGCACTATCCTCGCCATGTCGTCAACCTTATCCTAACACTGACGCCAGCTGTGGCAGGTGCGCTCGAAAACGCACGTGCCTATTCTCAGATTGCGCGGCTTAATAAGCGGCTATATGCCTTAGATAAGCTCAAGGATGAGTTTATTGAGAGCGTCGGCCATGAGTTACGCACACCACTTACCAGCCTAAGTCTTGCGACGCAGATGATCGAGGCTAATCCAACACTGACGCAGGGAATGATTGGAATTTTACATAACAATGTGGATCGATTACGAGAACTGATTGATCGCGTGTTGTCATTCGATCAAACCAATCTTGTTATAGGTAGTGCTGGTGCGGTTCAGCTTTCGCCGCTCCTGGATGAGGTGCTGGAGGTGTTTATTCCAGTCGCCCAGGTGCGTGGTATGCGTCTCGTGTTAGATGTGCATCCCCAACTTGCCGTCTGGGGTGATGCTGTGCGATTGCGGCGTGCGATTCACGAAATTGTTGATAACGCTGTACGCTATAGCAGCTCTGGAACAATTGCAGTGGTTGCAGATCTGCGCGATGGGCTAGCAGTGGTCAGTATTGTCGATCAGGGCGAGGGTATTCCCGAAGATGAGCAGCCGATGCTCTTTGATGCTTTCTTCCGTGGCCGCCAGACACGGGCGCTTGCGGTGACGCCAGGGGTTGGCCTAGGCTTGAGTATTGCGCGTCGTGAGATCGAATCGCAGGGTGGGCGTGTCTGGCTAGAGCGCACCGGCCCGGGTGGTTCGATTGTCTGTATTGCACTGCCGCATGTTGCAGCAGAGGCACAACCTGAGGCCGAACGCGAGCGCGTTATCGGGGCCTGAGCA
>JANLSE010000478.1:0-10914 GCA_031362265.1 Roseiflexaceae bacterium | reverse complement strand
ACCGAGTAGCCTACCCGTTGCGCCAATTCGGCTTGAGTCCAATCCAACTGTCGGCGCTGCTGACGGAGCCAGACGCCAAATGTCGGTTCTGTTTCGATATGTGTCGCCTATTCTGCCATTGAGATCGGTTAGGTTTTCAAGTATATCACTTTTTATATCACTTTCTCTCTTCCTCAGTGATCTTATGTACCGGCGGCGAACGTGCTTTAATAAAGCCAGCACTTATCAAGTCGAATTAGGAATTACGAAAAAGGTGCCTTTAGCCTACGGCAGCTTGGAGCAATCATGCTTGAAATTTCCATTTCCGTGGAAGGGCAGCTGGGTCTTCAATGGGATCAGTGGAAGCGCTTAGTTCCTGCGATTGAACAGTTGGGATTTGCTAGTCTCTTTCTATCTGATCACTTCAATACGTCTGGGTCAGCAGATGCAAATGCACTCGAAATGATCCTTGCTTTGACCTATCTTGCGAACCATACGAATCGCGTTCGAATTGGTTCTATGGTTGCCCCGTTATCCTTTCGAGACCCCATTATGCTGACCCGCCAAGCAGCGGCGTTGAACAATCTCAGCGGTGGCCGAATGATATTAGGGGTTGGCGCGGGTTGGGATGAAGCTGAGCATACGATGTTTGGCTATCATCTCGGCAGTATAGCAACACGCATGGATCGTTTCGCAGAGGGTTTGGCCGTGATCACAGGACTGCTGCGTCACGATGAACCGCTCACCTACGCCGGCCAATTCTATCACGTACAAAATGGGGTTCTGGCGGGGCCGCGTCAACCAAGCGGTCCACCCATACTGATTGGCGGTACCGGACGTAAACGGACGCTACCGCTTGTCGCACGCTATGCTGATATCTGGAATGCAACCGAGCTAAATGCTGTTGAATTTCGCGAGCATTGCCAGTTCCTTGATAGGTTGCTCGTTACGGCGGGGCGAGCACCAGCAAGTCTCAAGCGTACCCTCACGGCGCCAGTATTTGTCGGTCGAGACGAGGCCGAACTCGAACAACGTGGCTTCTGGCTACGCAGTTTTGATCCCGACTGGGCAGATATACCGATCACATCCATTTTCGAGATTCTTCGCTCGCCTATCAAGAGTCTCACATGGGGAACACCTGAAGAGGTCGTTCAGCAATTTCACCAATATGCTGAAGCTGGCGTGGAGGAGTTCATTATCCAATGGGGTGCGTTCGATGATCTTGACGGACTGAAACTACTCGCTGAACAGGTGCTGCCGCATATGACAGCCTAGTAGGAAAAGTGTTCGTCAATCAGCTTTCTTTTGCAGGTTATTTTCGCCCCGCAGGGCGAAAAAGAACCTACAAAGGGTAAAATCCGTGGTTTGTGTAAGCCCTATATAACTAAGGAGATCGATCATGAGCACACGCTGTCCGGAACTAGCAAGCATCCGCAAGGTCGTCGATTTGTATATCGACGGTGTCCAGAATGGCAATCTTGAGGCTCTGAGTCAAGCCTTTCATCCACAATCCTCAATGTTTGGCTACAAAGGCAAGGATCTCTTCATCACGCCAATCCAGGGGCTGTACGATTACATTGCCGGCACAACGCCACCGGCGCAGGCTGGGGCGGTAGGCAAAGCCTATACCTGCACCATCACCTCCATTTCGGTGGTCGGCAATGCCGCCTCGGTCGAGATAGCGATGGATGGCTATCACGAGCATGACTTTACGGATTACTTCCAACTGCTCAAGGTCGATGGGCGCTGGTGGATCGTCAGCAAGCTGTTCCATGCTGATCCGCAAAATTAGTAATAGGGTCAACTTTATGCAACAGATTGGTGCGATGGAAGTGGCAGCATAGACGCCTGAATAATCGCGAGCAGTGGCACATCGGCTGAATCCGGTGTGCTCGTTCGCGGGATTGATCCTAGAATAGCCATACTTAACCTTACAATGATCACAATAACTACCAAAGCTCTCCAAAGACGCAAGATGTTAAATGATGCGAGTATGAATCGGAGTACCAAAAGTCTCGCCTCAGGCAGATCCCAAAAACGGTTGAACCTGTTCAAGAAATAGTTTTGCGACTTGTTGCCAATCGAAGCGCTCAACATATGATCGGCCAAAATCACCTAGCTCCTTGCGGCGCTGTGTATTTTGCAGAAGTTCAATCAGCGCCTGTGCTAAGGCTGCCTGATCACCTGGTGGCACAAGTAAGCCAGCCTGTCCATTTGGTACAACTTCTGGAATCGCAGTTGCACTCGTTGCCACAATCGGTAACCCACTTGCCATAGCCTCTAGAAACGCGATACCAAACCCTTCCTGCACGCTCGGTAGGCAGAAAATGTCGGCTTGGCGGTAGATTCGCGCAACCTCATCATCATCTGGTACTGAACCAAGTAATCTGACATGCTGCTCCAAACCGAGCACCGTAATCATACGCTGAAGCGCTGGATGTTCTGGGCCATCACCAACGATAATCGCCCGCACCTGTGGCACAACTTTTCGTACAAGAACCACAGCATGCAATAAATCGCCAATATGTTTGCGGGGGTATTGGCGTGCCACACACAGGATCGTTGCACCATCACCACTGTATGGGGTAGTTGCTGCAATCCGCTGCCAACGCGCCAGATCGATACCCTCAGGAACGATTCGAATCTGCTCGCCAGCCACGCCATACAATTGGCCAATCGCATTGCGGCAATAGGCTGATGTTGTTAGAACACCCTGTGCCTTGCGTGTATTCCGCCGCTCCAGGCGTGAGAGTGACCATAACATAAAGCGAACGGTTCCACGTTCCTGGCGTGCTTCCTCTGCCAGAACACCCTTTACACTCACCAAGTATGGAATCTTGCGGGCCGACCAACGCGAGACCAGAAAGCCATCAATATCAAATCCAATCACAAGATCATACTTGTCCTTCTGCAGCAACCAGGGAATCTTCATGTTGAATATGAGCCGGCGCAAGAGGAGATGGCTATTGTTGCTGGCTGGTGGTGCAAGCCGCGAAACGCGAACTCCTTGCCGTTCAAGTGCGTGTTGTAGGCCACCGATTGCAACAGCAGTTCCACTGCCTTCAGCGCTTGTCTGGAGCCATGAGTCCAGAAATGCGATATGCATGTGCCCTCCGTGTGCCATATGCGCACGCGGCTATACTCAGATTCCAGCTGGTTATGGTAACAACTCGCCTGCGTTTAAGTCGAGTACCGCCGTACTGTAGCGTGGCCATAGGACATCGCGATGGGCACGTTCCTGTTCTTCACGCAGATTACTGGCTAACGCAATTATCATCCGTGAAAAGCCATCAAACATTGATACCCGGTAATCCAGGTAGCATTGTTCAAATGAATACGCGCGTACACCGCGTTTGAGCAAGATCGCATAGTATGCTTCTAAGAGCGGCTGTTCATGCGCTCTGCGATCGGCGATTGATAGATTGCCGCCTAAAAAGCCCGCCACTTCTAACATTCCGCGCCCACGAACCGCCGATTGCCAATCGATGATAGTCAGTTGCATATCGGCACTAAAGAAGAGATTGTCGAGCTGTAAATCATTATGTAATAGGGTCCATGGCTCGTCCCAATACCCAGCAAATACTGTTGCTAGGTTTGCACCCAATTGCTCACCCAGCCTGAGCAATTCCGGCGAGAGCAGTGTTGCCAGTTTGGTGGTGAATGGCCCCCACGCCTGCTGATATGCTGCTTCGAGTGGCGCACTGTCGAATGGGCGCAGCCAGTCAAGCCGCGCAAGCGCTGGATGCATCCACCAATCGGCATGAAGTGTTGCCAGTGCTTGCACTACGAGTAGGGCCTCGCTCGGATTGCAACCAGCAACCCGATCACCATTTCGGGCTGGCGCAAGATCTTCCAGGAGCAGCAGGCACTCACCAGATTGGCTGTTGATTGCCGCAAAATAACAGTATGGGGTACGCACTTCAACCTGCGCGGCAAGCTCACGATAGAAACTTACCTCACGTAGATAGAGCCCGAGTGCGTTCCCAAGCGTGCGCAGGGCTGGATCGGTGGAAGCGAATTTGGCGATCAGCGATTGCGGCGCCGCAGATTCATTGTTGTCGTAGGTGAGTAATAAACGTGCAATTTGGCCGATTGCACCCTTCGTGCCACCTAATATTGTGATCTGTGCAGCTACGACCTGTGTATGTGTGAGAGTGCCTGCTTCACGAAGCACCATCGTGAGCCATGCCGCATTCAGCGCTTCTGGATGAGCAGGGAACATACTACATAACCTTTGTCTTTGCCGATATCATATCCTAATAGTATATCATGTCATTCTGGCGTAAGAAAGTCGTCATCATAAGCGATTAACGGATCTCGGCGCGCCCATCACCATCGAAATCATTCTTGGGCATGCACTAACCCTATGAGCGTAGTGCTTGGCGAATAGCAGCTGCAAGCTCAGCAGGCCGCTCGAGGGTTAGTGCATGCCCAGCTCCAGGCAAACTCACCAGTCGTGCACCGGGAATGCTATGCCGTAAGCGTTCGGCCTGCGGTAAGCCATACAGCGCATCGCGTTCACCCCAGATCAGTAATACTGGCACCCGTATGCCACCACTTACTTGACGTAACATAACTGCCCATGTATCAAGCCGACCAATCGCGCGAATGAGCATTTGGCGCGAGATCGGATCACGCAGCAGATCGCCAACCGCCTGAACCATTGCCACAGGTGGTTGGGTTGTTGCCAACATATCGGTTAGGAGCCTACGCGCATGGCGTTGCGGGGCGAGCTGTAGGAGTGGCCCAAGTAGCCCAAGACCGCTTGCGATTTGTGCGAAGCGTGCCTGCGTCGTCTTCGGCCAGACTTCCATTCCAGGGGCACCAATCGCAATAACACCGCGCACCCGCTCAGGGTAACGCGCCGCGAGGAGCAGTGCGAGTGTGCCGCCAAAACCTGTTCCGGCCACAAATGCAGGCACGGCATGGGTCACCGTCAGAAATCCGGCAATCATACGAACCAGTGTTTCGGGGCTGCCATCCCAGTTAGCCTTACGCGAGCCACCACTGCCTGGTAGATCTGGGATGAGTAATTGGAAATGCCCAGCGAGATAGCCAGCTACCAGTGACCATACACGATGATCGAATCCTAGCCCATGGAGCAATAAGAGTGGTGCGCCGGTGCCTTCAGTCGCATACGAAATGGTCTGGCCATCAACAACAATCTGGGTAGTAGAAAGCATGTAGTGGAAACCCCTAAAGAGTAGACAAGGAGACCGGGAGACATGGAGACCATATGAGAACTATCGAAATGCGCCTTGTTATGCTCCCAATCTCCTTGTCTCTGCGTCTGGCTGCCTATTCTAACCCTGGCCCAGCAACAGTTACAATATAATGTTCGGTAGAGAGGTAGCGCCGTGCCGCTGTGGTGATCGCTTCAGCACTCACGGAGCGAATAATCGCTGGGTAGCGTGCAATATAATCGAGTCCCAGATCGAAGCGTTCGACCCCAAGCAGGGTACCTGCAATACCATCATTGGTTTCTAGCCCAAGCACGACACTGCCAGTCATGAAATCACGAGCATCATTCAACTCATCGTCGGTTGGCCCATCGGCAATAAATTGGCCTACCTCATGCAGAATGGCCTCAAGTGCGCGCTCAACATTCGTGGGGTTCACCCCGGCAAGCGCAGCCCATGGCCCTGCACCCAGATCGGCATCGAGGCTGCTACCACAGTAATAGGCCAGGCCCTGTTGCTCACGTACATTTTCGCCCAGCCGTCCACCCATACCAAGCCGACCGAGGATCATATTGGCAATACTCGCGGCATAGAAATCGGGTGCGCTACGCGTTAGGCCTTGAACAGCCCAGATCACATCGCTCTGGCTCTTGCCAGGCATGGCAATATCGCGCCGTTGCACGCCTTGCAGTTTATATGGCTCTGGCAAGCTAAACGCGGGTGGTTCACCGGCAATCCGCCAGCTACCAAAGGCGGCATTCAGTAGCTCTACCACCGCCTGTGGCTCAACATCGCCAACAATCGCTACCGTTGTTGCAGCTGGATGGTATTTCTTATGGAACGCAACTAAATCATCACGCGTGATGCGCTCGACTGTCTCTGCTGAACCACCACTGAGGCGGCTGTAGGGATGTTCGGGCGGGAAGAGCAGCGCACGTGCGGCACGCGATGCCTGGGTGCGTGGTTCTTCTTCACTTTCGCGTAACCCCATCAGCATTTGCCCGCGTAGGCGCTCTAGTTCCTGCTCTGGGAATGTTGGTCGAATGATCATATCGGCCAAGAGATCGAGCACGAGTGGCAGATCTTCGGCGAGCGCACGCGCCCCAAACCCACCAGCATTCATACCACCGCCAGCATTCACGCTTGCACCAACTGATTCAGTTGCAACCACAATCTCTTGAAAGCTACGCTCAGCAGCACCACGGATGAGCGCGGCTCCAGCAAAAATCGCCAAGCCACTTTTTTCAGCTGGCTCATGAATTGCACCAACTCGAATTTCGCCACGGACACTGACTGTCGGGCTGCTACTATTGCGTTGAATGAGTGCAACCATCCCATTTGGGAGCACATGCCGTATAGCAGTGGTAATGGCGTCGGCACTACGAGTATCTGTCATGATATCTATATTGCCCTTCGTTATGGCTTATCGCTTGGAATAAAGTGACCAACCGTCCGATTCTGCTCGGTCAAATAGGTTTGTGCCACGCGCTGCACATCAGCCGCAGTGACAGCACTCAACTCAGGAAGCAGACGCGTCATACGCTCGTAGCTATCTAATACTTCCCACATACCCAGAGAAAGCGCCTGGCTGGTAACACTCTCACTTGAATAGGCAACCTGCGCGCGTACCTGTTTCAGTACCTTGGTTAGTTCAACCTCGCTGACACCATCTTCCTGAATTTTGGTTACTTCCGCGAAGAGCGCATCCTCAACCTCATGAATGGTATGGCCATCCTGGACGGTGGCCTGAAACTCAAATAGGGTTGGATCAAATGAGGCACCAAAGCCACTGCCAGCATATGAAGCCAATTGTGTTTCAACCAATGCACGGTAAATCCGGGCGCTACGATTTGTCTGAGAACCGCCACCAAATGAAAGCGGCTTTGCACCCGATAGAACCGCATCCAGCACCACCAATGGCGCAAAATCACTATCGCGGCAACCAGTACCATGAAAAGCAATCTGCACATATGGCACTGGCCCTGGCCGGCGTATAACCACGCGTCGTTCGCCTTGTTGTGCTGGTTCCACCGCGCGTACCGCCGGAATCTGTGGGCCAGTTGGCAAGCCACCAAAATAGTGTTCGGCCTTATGCAACATCTCGCCCGTGTCGAAATCGCCAACTAATGTCAGAATGGCATTATTCGGCATATAGTAGGTCTGATAGTGTTGATACAGATCCTCGCGATTCATCGCCACAAGGTCGCTGCGCCAACCGATCACTTCATTGCGGTAGGGATGAACCTGGTACGCCGCTGCCATAACCGCTTCATTCAACCAGAAATCCGGGTCATTCTCGTGGCCCTCACGTTCGGAGATGATAACGGTACGCTCACTATCCACTTCTTCTGGGTCGAAATTGGCATTGACCATACGATCTGATTCGATCTGAAGCCCAAGCTCGATCCGATCTGCGGGTAGCGTTTCATAGTATGCAGTATAGTCGTGGGATGTAAAGCCATTAAAGGTTCCACCATTGCGAGCAATCAGGCGATCAAGCTCGCCAGCCGGGATCGAGGGTGTTCCCTTAAAGAGCATATGCTCCACCCAATGTGAAATCCCCGTTATACCAATCGTCTCATTGCGTGAACCTACTCGATACCAGACAGCGCATGCAGCAACTGGCGCACTATGCGCCTCGCGAATCAACGCCAACATACCATTCGAGAGACGTTGTGCGGTTATCTCAGTCATGTGTCTCCTTAAAGCACCAAGAACCTGAATATGTTAGAACCACGAAATCACAAAACTAAACAGCTATTTGTACAACTGGAGACAAGGAGACAAGGAGACAAGGTGATAGAGAACCTATAATGTTGCGTCCTTGCGCTCTTGCGTCCTTGCGCTCTTGCGCTTCAATGCTTCACCGTTTCAGTGCTATGACTCGCCACTGCGGGCTGAACTGGTTGAACTGCACGAACACAGATCATAAGCATCACGACAGTAGCAACGAGTGAAAAGGCAACGTACATCAGCCAGGCGCTTGGGATTGTGATGCTGCGCCCACTTGATGTGAGTGGCAGCACCTCAACCCAAGGTGTACCCCCAGCGGTAAGTGCTGTCTCTGTCAAACCCAGTGCAATAAACGGGTGTGTACTCAGGAATAAGCGACTAGCATAGATAAAGCCATTCGACTCAAACAGATCTGCGGATCCATCACGCGTGAACAGCAAAAGAAATATAACGATCAGGAATGGATGGCCAAGTAACCAGATTAATACCGAACCGATTGAAAATGAAGTTGCGCCAAGTGAGCCACGCATAATTGCCGACCATGTTAGCCCAAGTGTGGCATAAGTTGTTGCCGTAACAACCAATCCCACCAGGGCAATCAGCATCTCTGCCAGACTTACGCCGCCAAACAAAAACGCCAAACTCATGATTGGCACCACTGCCAGGATCAGTAAGAACGCAAAGGCGAGTGCAGACGCCAGCTTTCCCCAGACAATCTGCCAGGGTGTCAGCAGCGATGAAATCAAGAGATCATAACTCTGGCGCTCGCGTTCACCAGCTAAAGCGCCAGCTGTGAGTGATGGGGTGATCAGGCAGACTTCAACAAGGGCAACTGCGGCAACCGTTAGAAATAGGCTCTTACCAACCAACCGCCCCGCATTGATATCATCACCGCTACTGCTTGCCAGCGCTGAATACAGCAGCAGTGTCACTCCGCTTAGAACCACCAAATAAATCGTTATCAACACAAATGCGCGCGCACCCCGCATTCGGCTGCGCAATTCCTTCACCAAGATTGGGTTGATTTCGGCCAAGAGAACCTCCTAAAGCAGTGAAGCATCGGAGCCGGGTATCCTTTGGGTGAAGCATTGGAGCCGGGTACCCTTTGGGTGTAGCAATGAAACAGCCTCTGCTAGTAGCATCTGCCTTACCAACGGCGTTCTTGCTTCAATGCTTCATTGCTTCAATGTTTCATTGCTCTGCGCTCTTCTACCCGCGCAACTCCACCCGAAACTGGCGATCATGCTCTTCACGATTAATCATAAAGGTAGCAGCACGCTCAAAATATTCACGCATGGCTGGCTGAACTTCCTCTGGGAAACCAGCTTCGGCGAGCGCTGCCAACATATGGCCAACCCATACATCACGCGCAGCTTGGTCGATAGGAAATGGATTATGGCGCATGCGCAAGCGCGGATGGCCGCGTAACTCCTGGTAGCGTTGAGGGCCACCAAAATACTGGGTTATAAAGAGAAACTGATGCTCGCGGCCAGCAGCAAGATCCGCTGGAAACATTGGCCGCAGCAATGGGTCTCGTTCGACACGCGTATAAAACGCATCGACCATACGGCGAAATGGCGCGTCACCACCAGCGATTTCGTAGATTGTCGGGCTCTGCGTCATGGGGAGCTTTCTCTTACAGGCTAGATGCCAATACTGATCCTCCTATTATACCCCTACGCGCGCTTTACTACCACCTCACCACTGCTATAGAGCGCATACAGCAGCGCCATCACATTATTCTTATCCTTAAGGTATTCTTGGCGCAGCTCAAGCAACAGCTCACCCAATGTAACATTGCCCTTACAGAAGCGCTCGATGAACAGTTTGGCGAATTCTGCGGCGAATAGTGCTGGTGTGTCTACCTCTGTACCAATCACGCCACGTGCGCCACGCTGAATCATAGCAGGCACAAGGCCCTCATACAGATATGGGCTAAGCTTGCCACTTTGGCATGCATTCACAAACACTAGCGGTCCACTTTTGAAATGGGTATCGCTGACGGGCAGTTCAAAATCGAGATCATTAATACTGATCTCGCCATCGCTCAGAATAATCTTCGAGTCAAAGGCACTTCCCTCGCCTGGCACATAGCTAATCGCATGGCAATTCAGGTACACAAGCGGTGGGACATCGGCACTGCGCAACAGATCATAGAACTCCTGACGTGATGTGTATTTTTGCATTTGCACACCAGCCAGCCCGGCAAAATGCTTGGCCTGTGGGTCGATAACTGCCGGGTAGCCGTTGTTCACCAACTCCTGGTCGATCGTTGTGTTACAAACAAAGGCCATGCCCATCTTGCCGGTCACATTGATCTCGGGTACGAAATTAATCGGCGTGGCGGTGGTGAATTCGGGCATATACTCGATAATATGCTTGAAGCCCCAGAATCCGCGCGGGTCGATCTCGGCGGCACGTGGATCGCCATCAAACACGAGTGCCCATGGAAAGATAAACCCTTCTGCAATCACCTCAATATGCAGCGGCCGCTCGTTTGAGATCATCTTCAGCAGGTTTCCCATCGCTTTGGCGTCTTCGCCCGATTTGTAGAAGAGCCGATCATAGAGCAAAAATCCCTGCTTGGCTAGCTCTTTGAGTGTGGCCTTATGCACCTGCTCAGGGATCTTGGTAATCTCACTCTGATAGACAAACTCGCCATTCGCCTCGGTTTCGACAATTGTCTTAAGCGCGTTGCGTAGTTGTGTGATCTGCTGTGCAATCGATTCAACTGGCACCTTGATCGATGCACGTGTCACACCAGCACCACTCAGGATGAAACGATAGAACTTCTCGTCTGGCATGATCACCAGGTTGACAGGCGCGGCATCGGCGAGCGGGGCCTGCCCATTGGCACGCATCTTCATGGCGCTGGCCATTGGTTTACCGCGGCTTTGCTCAATTGTGATAGTGTTGCCTTTTTCGGCCTGTGCGCCAACCCGCAGCTTAAATTCGGTCATCTGGAAGCAGCGCCCATCGATCAGGAAAGTAGCGACCATCATGGCCGTCCCATCC
Source organism: Roseiflexaceae bacterium (assembly GCA_031362265.1). GTDB lineage: Bacteria > Chloroflexota > Chloroflexia > Chloroflexales > Roseiflexaceae > JANLSE01. The sequence continues at coordinate 7 of JANLSE010000478.1, read as the reverse complement.
TTGATTG
>JANLSE010000424.1:0-32588 GCA_031362265.1 Roseiflexaceae bacterium | reverse complement strand
GTGCAGCGACACCCAATGCCTGTGCGAGTGCGGGCTGCTTACATAGGCGCGCGATTGCAGCAGCAAGCATAGTAGGATCTTGCGGGGGGACTAATAACCCATTCATTTCATTAGTAATGACCCCTGGGATTCCATCTACAGCTGTTGCTACAACTGGTTTACCCGAAGCCATTCCTTCAAGCATTGCAACTGGTAAGCCTTCCCAACGCGACGAGAATGTCAATATGTCAATTGCGGCCATCACTGCTGGGATATCCTTGCGCAGACCTACAAATATAACGGCATGCTCAATCCCAAGCTTGCTTACAAGATTTTCCAGTTCCGCTCTGAGCGGCCCAACCCCGACAATCAGAAAGCGTGCTTCAGGAATACTTTGAACTACCAACGCAGCAGCCTTAAGAAAGGTGACATGATCTTTTTGCGGCATGAGCCGTGCCACAATTCCAATCAGAGGAGCATCCGTGCCGATACCGAACTCTTGGCGTAGATTCCGACCCTGCAGTTGGTTACCCTGAAAGCGTTCAATAGGGACAGCATTAGGGATCGTCATGATTTGTTCGGATGGGACGCCAGTGTAGCGAATTTCAAATTGTCGCACTTCTTCAGAAGCGGCAATGAGCTTGTGTGCAAAGCGAGCTGTCTGCCCATAAGTTCGACCAAGCAACGGGTTACGCGCCCAATTATCGCAATTCTGCAAGGCCGACACAATAACTGGCACACGCGCAAGCCAAGCTGCTGGACGACCATGCACATCACTCTTAAAAAGATGGGTATGAACAATCTGTGGGCGAACAGACTGAATTGCTCGATACATACGCCAGACAAGTATTGGATCAATGCGCGCAATACGCGGAAAGTGAATAAGTGGGATGTTGAGTGCAGTAAGTTCCTCAATGAATGGGCCAGGAGTACTGTAGCCTACGGTGATCTCAAATTGATCCCGTGGGAGGCCACGCACCAAGTTAACCATGAGGGTCTCTGCGCCACCGACACGTAGACCATCAATTATATGAAACACACGAATGAGCGAGGTCACCATCATTCTCCTGCAAATTCTTCCTGCTGTTTTAATGGCAACGAATGGTGAATAAGATTTGTGTAGAGACATCGATACTGTTCGCCAACAACCGAAAGTGCATAGCGTGTCTGAATGCGTTGTGTAGCAGAACGACCAAAATGTTCGGCTGCGGTTGGATTCTGCACTAGGTAGCTGAGCGCAGCGCTCAACTGGTGCTGCCCACCAACAGGGATAAGCATACCACAGGCACCCTGATCCAGAACCTCTGCTGAGCCACCAACAGTTGTCGCGATACAGGCTAACCCTGCTGCCATTGCTTCAAGCAGCGCATTTGAAATACCTTCACCTTCTGATGGCAATACAAATATATCTGATGCACTGAGGTACGGGCGTACATCTTGTACGTTTCCAACAAAGGTTATGTGTGGGTGGATGCCCAATTCCTTAGCAAGTTCTTCGAGCTGTTCGCGCTCTGGGCCTTGCCCAACTATAAGCAGATGGACATGCGGGTATTTTGTAGATACATCGTGGAATGCGTGCAAAAGTATCGGTAGTGATTTCTGCGAGACCAAACGCCCGGTATAGATGACAACACAACGATTTGCTAGGCCCAGAGCATGTTTTGCACTTGGGTTACGCAATTCAATAAATGCTTGTTCATCGATTCCATTATCGACACGCATCACGCGTTCAGGTGGGAATTGAGCTTGGAGTAATTCTTCTTCCATGGCGGAATCGAGTGCAATGCTCATATCTGTCCATCTACGGAGCAAAGCTAAGCGTATCCGCCCACGGATCGTTCGTTGCGAAACGACAATATCGCCATACTTCCCACTGGTACCATATTTCACAATGACTCGTTTGTTGAGTAGCCGCGCGATGAGCGCAGCCACAAGCGCAGGGGCAAACGCGAGATGTGCATGCAAGATATCGTATGAATGACGATGGCGAATCAGGGTAAGCGTTGCCCCAATCATAAATGTGATCGTTTTGAGTTTTCCAAACCCTAGTTCAGGAATACGCTCAACCCAATAATGAGGAAGTCGCTCGGTGCGTGGTAAGCCAGCAGCACTTCGAGTGATCACTCTTACTGGAATGTTTTGGCTTCCCAAATATGTAGACAACCGTTCTGCTTGACGCTCTGCACCACCAGCAGGCACCGGTGGGAACGAATTCACAAGCATTATGACGCCGCGCATAATAAGGTTTCCTCTGTAGTTATCTTCTAACAAAAGATACTAGTATCTCTACTATAGTGTTTGCCATACCGTTCAACGATCACGTATTAGTCTGAGGCTGAGCGACAAGAATATGAAATTGATACATATAACGAGCGATCAGATGCCGAAAATAGTGGCGCATGATCAAACGCATTGGTAGCGTGATGAGCGACTTCGCCCAATGTAATCTCGCGAAATCCAGTTCATTACTCAGCCACTTATTCAACACCATTCTCGCGCAATACAGCCCAACAAAGCGCAAGGCATCTTCAGGATCATCGGCAAAATATGCCCGCAAGAATACTTGCTCATAGTATCGAAGAGCCCGCGCCCTTATAAATAAGCCATGGCTGATTACTTGCTGTTTACGAACCGTTAAATCCGTAAGAACTTTGGCTAAATCAATATAGATTGCCTCTGAGCGCGCACCACCAACATCAATGATCGCAAGCCGTTGTTGTGAATCCAATAACATGTTACCAAGATGAAAATCACTATGGATCATTGCGATAGGCACACCGGTTTGGTGAAGGCTTCTAGCAGCTATAGCAAATTCGGTTTTCAGATCAGCGAAGTAATCGTCGTACTTAACATGCTCATGCAATTTAGTAATAAGTCCATTGACCTGCTCGATCATTGTCGGTGCATCAAATGGTTGCAGAATTACCTGGCTAAGATGTTGGTGAAATGACTGGAGCCAAGATCCACTGCGGCGAAGTGCGCTTGCTAGCTTCTGTTTGTCGTTATACAAATCTAACACAAGGCGTGATTTTACAAATAGCTTCTGTACTGAAACAGATAACAACTCTTCGATGATAAGTGCATTCCAAGGCGACAAATATGCAACTGGTCGAATCGCCGTCAATGCTAATTCAGTGGGGAGTTGCTCAACCATATCAGCAATCCTCTGAAGAAGCACAAACTCAGCTTCTGCCTGCACTCGCAGACGATCGATTGCCATCGCCTGTAGAAGTGTACCTGCCTCTGGGCGCAGCGGAATTTTTGCTAAGAGTGTAATCTCCCGACCATCGGGAGTTATCACTCGATAGCGTAGTATGAGTGACAGGCGATTGATCTGCTGCATAGGGAGAGATTGCAATAATCTGGCACCTGCGCCATACCACTCTATAATATTGTCTGCAATAGCAGCCGATATTGCGGCAACAATTGTGCTATATTGGGCATCTTTGGTCAGATTAGCGTATCTAGACGGATACCCCAAACCAAACGCTAGGCTAACCCAGTGCAAAATGCTCTTCTCACACACAAATGACATCCTTACTTAAGCCTTACTATTACAAGCTTTTGCACTCTACTCCACTCCCTCACATAAATGATAGTAAAGGCACAGGCAATCATCAGCAATGGCATAATGATACTGACAAAGCGTAGCCGCGCTGCAACACCCATATGCATGGCCGTAACAGTTGCCATAGGTAACCATAATACCCAGCTTGTACGCCCGATTAGCCAGAAACCAAGCAAGCCAACCGTTAGCAACAGCAGCTGCTGCACAATGATTGCCTTCTCAAGAATGCCGCTAGTCTGCCCATAAGCCTCATCGATTCCGATATCAAACCAGAGCGGCAATAAGCGATAGAACGACAACATCACGTAGCGATCGGGGTGTGAACGGATAAGCTTTTGGGCTTCCTGGCTATAAACCTGATCCATCTCGTATTCATTCTCGTTCCCACGCAACTCTGGATGGTTAGCCAATAATTGATCAACAGCCAATTCAGCGTCTGTGGGACTACTGTAACGCAGAAAGTCCTTATCAACGACAACAGCGTTATGCCGATAGACATTGTACCCGCTTAATGTCGTGCCAATAACTGGATGACCAAATGTGAAATAGTTACGCACGACCCATGGCGTGAGAATAAGTGCAGTAGCACAAATCACTAGCGCAGCGCGCCGAACCAGCGCCAACCGAGGGCGTTCGCGTAATGCTCGCCATGGGATTAATGCCAATACAAGAACAATTGCAAGATACAAAACCACTGAACGAGAGAGTGCACCAGCACCCAAATACACACCAGCCGCAACCCAATTCAACCACGTATCGGTGTGCAGCCCTTTTACGATAAAATAGATTGCCCAGGTAACAAAAAGTGTTGCCAACATATCACCCGACACTTGTGGGATCAGGCGATAGATCGGAATATAGAGTGTTAATCCAAGCGTAGCTAGTAGCGCAACCTGCTCATTCAAAAGCCGCCGAGCAAGAAAATAAATACCTAGCAATGTAGCAATGAACAGCAGTAGTTCCATAAATAAGGCAAATCCTACAGATTTCCCAAACAGCATTACCACTGCAGCAAAGAGAAGGATTGGGAGTGGCTCTCGGCTGGCGGTGGTTTGATCCGCAGTTTCACAAAACGGAAAATATTGTTTTTGGCAGCTAGTAAATCCGCGCCCCTCGGCAACGTTCAGCACCATTGGCCACCAGTTGTCGGTCCCACCTACCGATTTCCCTGAATCGAACAACGCAACGCTAAGGCTTCCTAAGCATACCGCCAATAATACGATGAGCATGAGCGCCCAATAATTGTATTGGCGAAACCAGGGTTGAAGGGCTACTTCTTGGACGATTTCAGGGCTCTGGTTATTCTTACTACCCATTGCATATTGCTCCTCAACTTAATACTCGGTGATCATATCAGGCACTTGGGAAGAACAAACTATCACCTCCCTACTAATGGGCACCGCGCCCACTAATAACTGATAACACGGTTCGCAGGAGGATCTGGATATCGACGATAAGCCGCTGTGTCTGAATATAAGCAATATCCAAACGTAGCCGGTCATTGAATTCCGTACTGGCACGCCCATAGATCTGCCAAAGCCCGGTGAGGCCAGGTGTCACATCAAGACGCTCTGTCTGCCAGAGTTGATATGTGCTAGCATCGAAGCTGGTTGGCCGTGGGCCGACCAAGGTCATGTCACCCTTGAAAACATTGATCAGCTGTGGCAGTTCATCCAGGCTCGTTTTGCGAAGGATGCGCCCGATCCGGGTGATGCGTGGGTCATTCGTAATTTTAAAATCAGGCCACTGAAGCTCATTCAGATGTGCAAGCTGGCGCTTCATCGCCTCTGCATTCGGCACCATAGTTCTAAATTTGTACATGCGGAAACGTATACCATTACGGCCCGTGCGTAGTTGGGTGAACATCACTGGGCCATCGGGCGACTCTAGCTTGATAAGCGCGGCACAAAGCAGGAATAATGGCAATAACAATGGCATGGCAGCAAGGCAGATAAGGAGATCCATCAATCGTTTAATCTGCAGATAGAGTGCTCGCCGAAGAAATGGCTCTCGATTATGGTAATTATCAAGCCAGGCTAACTGATCTTCGACTATTGCATTTGGTTGGTGAGTTGATATGCTCATTTCTGCTCCTCAATCGTCCAGCACCCATATGACCAGATTTCACTATTCAGGTGTGCATTCGCGCGAACTTGGCTTCCTGAATGAGAACACACCCTACGATTCTTTATGAGCTCGTAGAGCGCGCATAAATTGTTTCGACTTCTTGAACCCAGCATCCTGGCAGGTTCACGCTAGCGTTTTACTTATGGCTGAGATGCGAGCCATTGAGTGGAACAGCCTCAACTGTTCGATCAATTGTTTCTCCCAAGGTTACTTCCAAGAGTGTCGCTGGTAGCGGCCGATTTTCCCCGTAGGTCGGTACCGTCGTAAGCATTTCCTCGGCTGAGGCAAGCAGTGACTCAAATGTCAGATCGCGACCTGGAAATGTAGCGACTGCATGACGTGTCGAGATCCCGAACTGATCGTGAACCTGCTGTTCAATACGTTCACCAAGCGATTCAGCGGCCTCGCTTGTGGTTTCCGGAGCGATAAGCACAATATGGCCAGGCTTCCCCGTTTCGATCAGCAGATCGGTTCGACGAAGATTGCGTGCTAGCATGCGAGCAGTGATTGCAAGCAAATAGCGCTCAGCCATCTTGCGCTGAATATCCTGGATCAACCGCTGTGGTGCGGTTTTCAGATTCTCTAGATTGGCATCAATGATGATCAAACTCAAGGGGCGCTGAGTCCGACGGCTACGCAGCATCTCATTTTCGATCTGATCCTTAGCCTGATCAATATCAATCAGCACACCATTACGGTCGGAGAGTGTAACTGTCTCAACTGCCTGAACAAACTCAGACAACGACTCCGCTACCAGACGTGAAAGCACAGTGGTTCCAACAAGCAAGCAAAGCGACCCGAAGGTTATATAGATGCCTCCGCCATTAAGAGCCGCAATTGGATTAAACGCCACACCTCCCAGAAATAACAGCATAATCGGGCTAGCAACAATAACCGTAGAGAAGCGCCGTACATCAAGGATGAGCGGAAGTAGGACAGCTGCAAACCCTATTGGGTAGACATATGTTGGCAGATTAATGATATCGATGCCATCAATATCCAATCGTTCGATATTGAAGAAGAGACAAAGCCATGCAATTAGGCATAGCAGGCGCCAGCGTAGCTCTGCCATAACAACCTCCATAAAAACAGGCACATGCTTCCAATAGTCGCAATGCAGCCAATTTAGTAACGGCCAGATTGTAACGAATGGTCACAATATTGCCGGTCGAACGTTGACCATATTTCAGGTATCAACTGTAATATCAGTAATAGTAGAATCACAACATCGCAATACGATGAGCCATTACGGCTGGTAAGATGAAGATACTGTTAAGCGGAGATTATGAGCCCTTAATTGAACTATGCCATCCGTAAGCACCTTCATTTCGCGCAGCTCAGCGATGATACCGGCGCTAATATCCCACTGTTATGCGGATTTCGACACATTAGCCTATACTTTGTAGGCGCTTTCGGGGTGCCCCAAACGCTATTTTGAGTTAGTACCGCCCTGCAACAGAAGCATCGATCTTCACTTACTCAAAGTGCTCTATTTGAAGGTATTTATCGCACCAATTGGTCATTCAAACGCCATATAGAAGGTAGGTGACGGAGTAGTAAACATCTTGTAGCTTGCCTGTTGAAGCTGCTCACAAGACAGGCCATAGAGCGTTAAAATTCTTATACATTCTAGGAACATTACTACAATAATGGCTAAACCGCGCTCATACCAGAAGGGAAATCCCCTATCTGATAGTAGCAACAAGCCTGACACAGTGGGTATATAGGAGGATGCCAGTGCCAGTGCGTCAGTTCATTCATCATCCCGATAGTTGAACCAGTGCTTAGGTTACAAAATCATTACTATGTCTATGATCATGTTCACTGCGTAGGAGAAACCGCGCAAAACCAAAAAGGTTGACGCATATGCGCCCCAATGCTAAACTGCTGCGGTTTGGAGGTTAATGCTGTCATGTTATTCACCCATGTTGATCATCTTGGCATCGCAGTGAACGACTTACAGGCGTCGCTGGCATTCTACCGAGATACATTTGGCGTCTCGACCTGGGAAGTGATCGACATGCCAGAGCGCCATATGCGGGTTGCGGTGGCAGATATTGGTGGCACACTGATCGAATTAATCGCTGCGACATCTGAGGAGGCCGCCTTCGCGAAGTATTTACGCGAACGTGGGCCAGGTATCCACCACGTGGCGTACCGTGTCGCGGATATTCAGGCTGCGCTAGCTGATTTACGGAACCAGGGCCTGCGCCTGATCGATGAACAACCGCGCCCTGGGTTACATGGGACGCTTGTTGCATTTCTTCACCCCAAAGCGACCCAAGGTGTTCTGATTGAATTGGTACAACATTAATGCCCACAAATCTGCGTCGTAGTATTATCATCGCTATTCTGATTGGGCTTGTGGTTGCTGTTGCACTCGGGCTGGTAAGTGATATTGGCAAGGTTGGCCAGAGCTTTAGCGCCTTCGATTGGCGCGTATTGCCAGCAGTGATTGGTTTCACAATTGCCAACTATGTGCTACGCTGGCTGAAGTGGGATTATTATTTGCGGCATATGCACATGGGCGATGGTATCAGTCGCAGTGCGAGTGGTGTACTCTTTACCAGTGGCATGCTTATGGCGGTTACACCTGGCAAGGTAGGCGAAGTATTGAAATCCTACCTGCTTAAGCAGATGAATGGTACCGCGATTAGTGCGTCGGCCCCGATTGTACTTGCCGAACGTATAACCGATGGATTGGCAATGCTCCTGCTCATGGGGCTAGGTCTCACATTCTACCCACCAGCACAACCAGCCTTTGCCGCCTTAGTGATTTTGACGACCGCAGGAATTGTGATCATCCAAAATCGGCGACTTTCAGAGCAACTACTTGGGTTACTGGCACGCTTGCCATTTGGGGCAGCAATTGTGCCGCGGCTAACGACCATGTATACCAGCACAACCCAGTTACTCGAATGGCGTATTCTGCTGATTTCAACCCTGATTAGCGTGGTTTCATGGTTTGGTGAATGTGTTGCGCTCTATTATGTTCTGCTAGGGTTGGGAGTTCCAGGGACATTCGATTTGTTACTGATAGCAACATTTGTGTTTGCGGCATCAACGCTGTTTGGGTTGGTGTCGTTTCTCCCAGGCGGCTTAGGGGTTTCCGAAGCTTCGAGCACCGGCATGCTATCGTTTCTGGTGCCAATGGCAGCAGGCCCTGCAACAGTGGCCACCCTGATTATCCGCTTCTGCACACTCTGGTTTGGGGTTTCACTAGGAGCCCTAGCACTGGCATGGTTTTCGCGGCACTATCGAATAAGTGATGGGTCATGAAACGATTCTGCTTACTTCTCATTCTCCTGACGAGTAGCCTGCTTCCAGCATGTAGTACGCGTGCCTTGCTGGAGGATGTGACTGTCTCCACAAGCGTGTTGCGGCCAACCAATGCAGGTGAGACCGCAATAATCACCTATTCATTGGGCCAGGCTGCACAGGTTTCCGTCTATTTGCAAGCTGGCGATGGAACTCGCTATGTACTCCGTGATCATGAGCCGAGGTTGGCTTCCAATGAGCCCTATGTGCTGCGTTTTGATGGAACAGCACCAACCGGAGATACCCTGTTGTTGCGACGCTTGCTTCCTACTGGTGCCTATACGGTGGTGGTCGAAGCTCAAACGGCAGCTGGTGTAACTACCAGCGCAACGCAACCACTACAGATTGAGGGCAGTGATGTGCCTTTACCTGACATCATTGATCTTGTTGTTGCTCCAGAAACGATCTCGCCAAATGCTGACGCAATCGATGATGTTGCGGAAATCACATACCGCCTGCCAATCACTGCAACGGTTGATATCACGGTGGCGCAGCCCGATGGCAGTGAACCATTTGCATTGGTTGCAAATGAAGAGCAGGCACCAATTTTGCACCGCGAAGTCTGGAATGGCCGTACCCCTGACGGGCGGGTATTGCCGGATGGAACCTATACCTATACGATTCGGGCGCAGGATCAGTATGGCAGTATTGTTCAACGCCAGATCCCAATCCTGATCCAGGGGGCAGGGCAGCCCGAAGCAACAATCACCTATAGTTACATGGCACCACAGGCGATTCTACTGAGTAGTGTGTTTACGGTGACAATGCGTGTTAAGAATACTGGCAAGGTGCCAATTCGCACCTATGGCCCGCCATCTGGGTATACCTATGATACACAGCAGGTATTTTCTTCAATAGACAATAGCCGATACGCGGCAAAATCGGGTGGTTTCTGGCGCATCGGCGTGGATTGGGATGCCAATAGCGGCGCAGGCAAGCGCTACCCATTCCGCTGGGCACTTTCGCCACGCCCACCTGACCAGTGGAAAATACCATTTGTTGAGGATCTGCTGATGCCAGGCGAAGAAGCATTGATCATTGGGCGGATCAAGGTTGAGCAACAAGAAACAAAAATGGGATTCTATGTTGGCCTGATTCAGGATGGAGTTGGATTCTTTCAGGATAAAACTGGACGGACAATCATTCGTGTAGGGTTTTGAGAGCGCAAGAGCGCAAGAACGCAGCGCATTGTAGCATAGCCATTATTTGGCGAGCATAAGGAATGCTAAGCCACTCATGCCGTTGGCGCATTCCAGAAGCATATGGTATAATATCGGCAGTTTCAGGATACAGAACGACAGGCTACGCCGGCCTAGTCGCGATTAGCAAGGAGCTTACCTGTGGCGCTCGATAAAGAAGATAAGACGACAGTTATCACTGATTATCAAGTTCATGGCACAGATACGGGATCAACCGATGTCCAGGTTGCACTTTTAACAGAGCGTATTCTTGGTTTGATTGATCACCTCAAGGCACACCCACACGATCATCACTCGCGCCGAGGCCTGTTAAAGCTCGTTGGCCGACGCCGACGATTGCTGGCCTATCTGAGCAGCCGAGATAAGGATCGCTACCGTGCGTTGATCAAGCGCCTTGGGTTACGCGGGTAGGAGATCGGGAACATCATACACAGGATGACACATGCGAGCAAGCGACAATGGCAGATGAGCAATTCAGTGCTGTTTGTTTGCTGCTCGCATAAATGATTGTCATTTGCCCAGGGAACGGTTCCCTGGGCTTTTGTCTGTCTATATGAACAGAGGGCCAACGAAGTGGCTCTGAAGGAAAGGAAGCATGACAGAGCGGAAGATTTACTCAGTTAGCGCCGAAATAGCCGGGCGAACCCTCACCCTTGAAACGGGCCGGTTTGCTGAACAGGCTGATGGCGCTGTCGTCGTACGGTACGGCGACACCATGCTGCTGGCGACAGTCGTCGGCGCAAAAGAGGCCCGTGCGGGAGCAGATTTCTTCCCGTTAACGGTTGACTACGAAGAGCGAATGTATGCGGCGGGGAAGGTTCCAGGCAACTTCTTTAAGCGTGAAGGCAAGCCAACCGAGACAGCGATCTTGATCTCACGGTTGACGGATCGGCCACTGCGGCCATTGTTCCCTGAGGGGTACCGCAACGAAATACAGATTATTATCACAACCTTCTCGATCGACAAGATCAACGATCCTCGTGCGCTAGCAATTATTGGCGCTTCAGCAGCGCTCAGCATTTCTGATATCCCTTTCCAAGGGCCGGTTGGCGCTGCGTTGATCGGCCATATTGGCGGCACACTTGTGATCAACCCTGGTATGGGTGAAATGGCTGGCAGTCGATTGGATCTGACTGTGGCAGGCACGAAGGAAGCGGTGCTCATGGTTGAGGCTGGTGCGACTGAACTGACCGAAGAGGATCTGCTCAACGGTGTTATCGAGGGCCATGCGATCTGCAAACAGCTCTGCGAATTGCAGGAGCAATTGGTGGCGATGTGTGGTAAGCCAAAGCGCAGCTATGAGGCACCAGCTACCGACACCTCACTTGAGGATTCGATCTCGGCTTGGATGGGCAATCGGCTATACGATGCGATCAGCGATTCGAATAAGACCAAGCGCGAGGATGGCACGCAGTCGTTCAAAGCTGAGGTGCTGAAGCATTTCACAGCCGATGAGCCAGAAGAGGAACTTGCAGCGCGCGCAAAGGCAGTTGATGAGGCCTTTGAGAATATTCTGTACGAGACCGTACGGCGTATGATCCTTGAGACAGGCCAGCGTGTTGATGGACGCGGACTCAAGGATATTCGCCCAATTACTATTGATGTTGGCGTTATTCCGCGGGTGCATGGAAGTGGCTTGTTCCATCGTGGGCAGACACAAGTGCTCTCGATCGTCACACTTGGCTCGCCAGGCGATGAGCAGCGTTTGGATGACCTAGGTATTGAGACGACCAAGCGCTATATTCATCACTACAACTTCCCACCATATAGCACTGGTGAAGCCAAGCGCTTAGGCACGCCACGCCGACGCGATATTGGCCATGGTGCCTTAGCCGAACGCTCACTGTTGGCAGTCCTCCCACCAAAGGAGCAGTTCGCCTACACTGTCCGAGTTGTTTCGGAGACCCTTTCTTCAAATGGATCTTCATCGATGGCTTCAGTGTGTGGTTCAAGCTTGGCCCTTATGGACGCTGGTGTACCGCTGAAGCGACCAGTCGCGGGTGTAGCGATGGGCCTGATCACTGGCAAGGATGGCAAGTGGAAGGTGCTGACCGACATCCAGGGGATTGAGGATCACCTCGGCGATATGGACTTCAAAGTCGCTGGAACCTCTGAGGGCATCACTGGCCTACAGATGGACATTAAGACGACTGGCATTACCTACGACATCATGCGGCAGGCGTTTGCGCAGGCACGCGAAGGGCGCTTGTTTATTCTTGACAAGATGAACGCCGTCATTTCAGCAGGCCGTAGCGAGATGTCGCTGCATGCACCTCGGATCATCACCCTGCAGATCAACCCAGAGAAGATCGGCGCACTCATCGGGCCAGGTGGCAAAACCATTCGTGGGATTGTTGACGAGACTGGAGCGCAGATCGATGTTGAGGATGATGGCCGTGTGTTTGTGACGGCAGCTGAGGGCGAATCGGCCAAGCGTGCCGTTGGGATGATCGAGGCATTGACACGTGAGATCAAGGTTGGCGATGTATTCTTGGGCAAGGTTGTTCGAATCATGCCGTTTGGTGCATTTGTGAACCTGGTTCCGGGCAAAGATGGCATGGTGCATGTCTCGGAGCTTGATGTTAATCGTGTTGAGAATGTTGAAGATGTCGTCCAGATGGGCGATGAAGTCAATGTGATGGTGATTGCGGTGGAGCAGGGAACTGGCAAGGTCAGCCTCTCACGACGCGCACTCCTCACTGGCGAATCGGCGGAAGATCGGCGGGCGGCTGGCGCAGGCCGTGGCATCCGCGATGGCAATGGTGGCGGTGGTGGGTTCCGTGGCGACCGTGATCGCGGCGGTGATCGTGATCGACCGCGACGCAGGCCATAATTTCGGCTAACGGATAAGCTGATTCAATACGCAGAGGTCGCAAAGGCGCAAAAGAAACGAGTATCTTGCGTCACCCGAAAGGGATCTAGCGACCTTTGCGTTTTTATGTGAAAAGCTCATTGCTTGTGGCATGGCCTGTTTTGGGAGAGCACACGACGAGCTGTTTTGTCTTGACAACGATCCTAAATGCTGCTACAGTATGGCTGCGCGCGGGAGTGGCGCAATGGTAGCGCACCTGCTTCCCAAGCAGGTGGTTGCGAGTTCGAATCTCGTCTCCCGCTCCACTTAGAGTGAATCTGGCACTGGTCGTCGGGAGCAATCTCGGGAGCAGTGCTATTTTGTTGCATAAAGTGTGACACAATCTGGTATGATCCAACATTCGCGTGTCCGTTCTAAAAGCATTATTTTGCGATAGGGTCATTCGAAGGTGCCAACACCAAGGTTTGTAGCCTGCTAGTAATCAGACATCCACCACTCTCCTCTGGCTCTACGAGCGCGTTATGTGCCTCCATGTGCAAGCGACAGCGCTACTGTTCTACCCACAGATCGACAGATGAGCAATCTGATATTGTTCAACAGGCTAGCCAATCAATTTGACTAAGTTGCGAATTTCTGTGGATCTCACGTTTCTTCTATAACATCTCCACCACTACATTTCAGCTAACTGCGCAAAGCGAGTGATCAATAATCGAAGCAACTCGCATTTTGGATGGTACCCATCCTATGTTCGCGCTGCCTGCGGGTACCCATGAACATCAACCTATCTACAAGAGGAGCAAATCATGGAAAACCTATTCCGGCTTGTATTAACGCGCCCACCAATCAGCCAAGATCAGGATGCGCCGAGTGTACCTTTGGAACAAAATTCGCCGTTCCAGGTAGCTTTGGCACAAGCACAGCAGAATGAGAACCCAAGAGAGCCACTTAAGGTACTTGCACGACAATTCATTGCATCAACAGCGTTTGTTAATGATCCCAAGAAGCTTGCAATCTATGGCCAATTGATTGCATTTGAAGCTGCGCTTGATACACTCGAACGCAAAAGAACCGTTAATAATGCTGATTTAGTCAAGGCGATTGAAGAGGCGTTTGATAAGAAACTTGCGGATCTGCTAAAAAGCAAGGTTCTCGACACATCATTAGCCTCATTACGCGATAGCCTGCTGGCAATTAAGCTTCTACCCGAAGAGCATGGGCGCCCGATTGAAGTATTGACCAACCTATTACGTGATATTGAGGTTATTCTTAAGGCCAATAACTCAAAGGATTTTCCAGGGCGTGGATCAATCCTACACCGTTATCGTCGCCGGTCGGTGCTATTGCCGGTTGACACTCATTTGCGTTCCAGCCTATCGACATTGGAACGCCAGAGTCAATTGGAGCAAGAGCGTAAGAAAGCGGAAGAAGCACAACGCAAACAGGCCGAGGGAAAGTTAACACTCTATCGGCGGCTGAACAGCGCAATTGGTGAACTGACCAACCTCAGCGGCGATCATCTAGAAACTACCCCGCAACAAGCTGATGCTGGTTTTCTGGTACCAGCTGCATCACGACCAACCCAGCTTGCCATACAAGAGTTCAACCAGCATGAACAGCTGTCAAAGCTTGATCTGCAACGCTTACAAGGTGCGGTTGACCGCGGTACAGAGATAACTCGAATAGCTCAACCGAATACCGCACAAGTCGTTTCCAGCGATACGACCCACACTCGCTCACTCTCGTTGCTCTTTATCTCAGGCAAGGGGCCATTCACCCCACTTGCACAAGGTGTATCTACATTTCGGCTCAAAGCCAGTGCGACAGAAACGCTTTCAGCATCAACACAAGAATTGCTGAAGGAGCGCCGCCTGCAAGTTGCTACAACCGCCTTGGACACAATCGTCGAAACATTACGCTTGGAATTGACGCGCCTCACTAGCGAACTCGACACCATGCTTGGTCGGCCTGTACAACGCAGCTTGAAGCGCATTGGCACAACCATGGTTATGACAACCACGCCGCTCGCGTCGGTTTGGAGCAATCTGGTTGCTACTACGAACTTAGGCAATGCTCCGATACCGCTACCCTTCAACATGAGTGTCCCGACCTCACATGGCAGTGTCGCACCGGCTGGTGTTGCCGATCTACTGGTGGTTAAGCAACAACTTGTGCGCTATGAGGCAGCCGACGTGGCCCATATTGAAAATGTGCTGAAGGGTGAGAAGAAGGAGCGTGAACATACCATTCGGCGGGAAACGGAAGAGTTTACCTTGCTTGAGACCGAAACAACCACCACACAAGAACGCGAGCTCGAATCGACCAGCCGCTTCGAAATGAGCCGTGAAACCAGCATAACCATCAAAGAAGATGCTGCGCTTAAGGCTGGGCTAACACTTTCTGGCAAGTATGGCCCGACGGTCGAGTTCTCGGCCAGTGCCGAAGGTTCGATGTCGCGTAGCAAGGAAGAGGCTACCAAATCGGCAGCAAGCTTCTCGCAGGATGTGACCGAACGGAGCTCAAATAAGGTTACTGAGCGGGTTCTCAATCGTTCTTCCCTACGCGTCACCAATGAGGTGATCGAGAAGAACACCCATACCCTCGACAATGTTGGCGGTACCGGCCATATTTCAGGTGTGTACCAGTGGGTCAATAAAGTATATCAGGTGCAGATGTTCAATTATGGCATCCGTATGATGTACGATTTTATGGTGCCTGAGCCGGCTGTATTCCTTATTACCGCACTCGAGAGCGCACATGCCACTGCCACCGATCTCGAAAAACCAGCACCATTCACGCTGCGCCCAGATCAGATCAATGAAGCTAACTACTTTGCCTGGGTTCAGCAGTATGGTGCTACTGATGTTGTGCCACCACCCGACATGTATAAAACGAAGTCGCTCGATTTCAAAGCAGGTGGGGGCGAAGATGGAACCAACTACAATCATTCCGGCCAACTACAGATCGATGAAGGGTACCAAGCGATCTACGGTTCGGTTGGCCTCGCAGGTAATATCTGGGAAAACACCGCATCACTTGATGTTGTGCTTGGTAGGCGTACCAATCGAATCGGAACCGGCCTTGGTGTTGGTTTCTGGAGCACAAATCTTGATGGCGAAATGGATACCATTCCCATTGCACTCGATTCGTTTAAGTATTCGCAGATTGCTGTCGCTGTTGAGGTGAAATGCCAGCGTACGGATCGCGCGATGCTGAAATGGCGATTGGAAACACATGCCAAAATCACCCAAGCCTACAAAGCACGGCTCTCGGAATATGAGGAGAAGCTAGCATCACTGGAGCTTCAGGCTGGTGTTACCATTCGTGGCCGAAACCCATTACTCAATATGGAACTGATGAATGATGAGCTGAAGAAGCACTGTATCACCATCATCACCGAACAGCACTTCGATTTGTTCGACTCGATCCAAACCGGCTCATACAATGTGCCGCAAATTAATCTAAGCGAGAATGCCGCCGAAGGGCCATATGTTCGTTTCTTTGAGCAGGCCTTTGAGTGGGAGCACATGACATGGCTGACGTATCCCTACTTCTGGGGCCGCAAAAGCAAATGGCATGAGCGTATCGCTTATGAAGACGCTGATCCAGTCTTCAATCAGTTTCTCAAAGCTGGTTACTGCCGTGTGGTTGTGCCTGTGCGGCCTGGTTTTGAAGGCGCGATTGATCATTTTATGACCTATGGTGAGATCTGGAATGGTGGCCCACTGCCAACCATTTCCAACCCACTCTATCTGCCAATTGCCGATGAAATTGCCGAACGTCTGGACCGCCCTGGCGATGAGATCCCACAGGGTGATCCATGGCTGGTACGTATTCCAACTACCCTGGTTCACCTGCGGCCAGATGACAAACTGCCGAAGTGGAAACAGGACTCAACAGGCGAGTGGGTTGAGGCGTAACCTCATTTGTAAGTGAAGAAGGCAGCCATGGGCGACATTTCACGACACCGCGATATCTATCTCAATACCCGCGAGGTTATCCCTGTCAGCTTACTCGAAAAATGTAAGCTGAGTGCAGCAGAACTCACCTACCTCGAAATGGGAAACTACCTCACCGATGTTTCTCAGTTTCGCGATCCGGTGATGTATATCTTTGCGAAACAGCGTATCTGGCGTGATTTTGTGCTGCCCAAGGCTGCTGATCAAGCAGTAGCCTATCGTATACTCGGTGCCCTGGCCGGTGCAGCTGGTCTTGCCGCTTCACAGCTCCTAAAGGATCGTATATCCGGTATTCCCGCCGATATAGCAAAATATGGCGGGCCAGTACTGGCAGGTGTTGGCGGTATTTTAGCCACACTGCCAACCGACACCTTCGCCGATATTGGCGGCGCCGATGAATGGATTGATCAGATGTTTGGGACGCCAGTTGAACGAACAACTGGAGATCTCAAGAAGCGTGACGCAAAGCACTATGGCTATGTCGGGCAGTTCTTCCGCTATTTCGTCGAAGGTATTACGCATCTGCTCTTTGCTGAAGAGATCCCTAATAAAGTTAAAGGCGATTGGGGTACAGTCGGCAGGATATCAGAGAAGCATGTCACCGCCGTGTTCAATGAGTTCTATACGCAATACTACCCACACGAACATACCGACCAGCCACCGTATGTCTGGGATGCGAGTGAGCGGCCAAAGTACCCTCGTTGGTACGGGCCAAGTACACGCCAACGTAACCTTGTTGATACAGATATTGGCGTCATGAATGCGGTTGATGACCACTATGTGCAATACCTTGCCGAAGGGTTCACCAATCTGGAACAGGAGTGGCGTAGCCTAAAACCCACTGATAGCGATGGCCGCCACCGGATGCTTGTTCGCATGGGTAAGTTGCTCCATGGTGTCGAAGATTGGTATTTTCATTCGAATGTTGTGGAATTGTTGCGACTGCGCAGCCATACACCACCACAAGCCGCCAACGAAACGAGCGAGGATTTTCTCAAGCGTTTTGTTCGCGAGACAGCTGCGAAAGACGCTGAGTTCGCTAATGCCGATCCGACAGAGCGGCTGCGACTACAACGGCGATTGTACCGCCGCCTACGCTTTCCAATCTACGAACGTGGCAATAAGATCCAGAGCGGTGGAATCCTTAGCAAAACCAAGCCATCAACCCTGAGCCTTAATCATGCCTACCCAGCGTTCCCATCACAGCAGGATACCGCACATACGCTCCTGCATGCACTGGAGAACCTAGAGCGCAAAGCAACCCATCCATCACACGAAGGGCCATTCGAAATACCACCCTGGGCACCATGTGTGATCCAAAAACTGATTGCCGCACATGGCAGTACTGGTGAAAAGCTTCTCGAAGAAAAAGCACAGGCGCGTGGCGTCAGCAAGACCACGGCTCTACCAGCACTGATCGCACCGGATGGGCCTGCGTCCAATAAGGTCAAAGCCGTAATCATCGATGTGTTACGTGAATGGGTACCGCTTGTGATTACACTGCTCAGCGAAAGTGAGCGCCAGCGACTTGTAGCGAATGTCGATCCATCGCAATGGCCGATTGCAGGTACGAGCGCAACGCAACAACCAAACAAACCAGCTGGCGATCTGGAAATGCAGAAGCAACTTGATCGCCACAAAAAGGCATTGAAACAAACAAAGAACGAGGATGGCTTTACTGAAAATAATTATGAACGCGCCATCCGCTATCTCGTTGATTGCGAGTTTCTTAATAAACCCGGCCAACAGGCGCTGGTTACGGCCTTTGCGATCGACCAAAAATCGCAGCAATTGCTTGAGGGTGCTCCCGGCTGTGGCGGGTTCCTCATCCAATTTGCTATTGATTTACAACGCGCGCTCGATGAAGGCGATGCAGCGACCGCGCAACTCAATAAGAAACAAAGTTCAATCTTCGACCCAGCATCGGATAATAGCGCCTTCAATGAAATTATCGGCTCCCATTCGCTAATGTCCAAAGACACCTTGGAATCGCCGCCATTTTTCAACGAAGCCAAAGTATTGGCAAGCCTAGCATCATCGTCTGTGTTTCAGATCATGCTTGAGCAAATCAGTACCTCTGCCGCTGACCGGCACCTACCATGGAAGGCAATCTTGCATCATTTTATTCGTTACCCTGTGGCGGCAGGCGGTTGGGAACGGCGGGCGATGCTCTTTTTCCGCCAGAATGGCCGTATTCCCAAATACACCGATCTCCCTGAGCTCGCACAATTGGTTGAGTCGGCGTTGCGTTCACCAGAAGCACGCAAGCCCTGGCGTAAGGGCACAAAAGATGATGAGCTCAAAGAAGAGTATATACGATTAGAGACCAAGGTGTCGCAATATCGCTACCCATAATCGGATCAGTTACCACACAGTGATACCAGTTCTTTTGAGCAGTGTGATACAGCTCTATCTTAAGGAAGCGTTCGCTCACGCCATGTTCGCATGTCTTCCAGCGGGAAGATCGGACGGCGCGCGCGCACAAACGGCAGCGCAGGCAGATTCGGGCTACACACGCCCGGCGCGTCCAGCACCGCAACCTCAGCGGCAAACGGCTCGTACTCGGCGCGAAAGGCCGCAGGCGACTTCACGATCACAATCTGTGCATCGCTTGGCTCCAGCCCAACCGAGCGGTATAGCTGCGGATCCCACTGGATGACTGCGCGCTCCATCACTACAAGCGCAATCTTGCCGATTGCCAGCACTGCTGTACGGCCGCACCGAAACACCACACCACGAAAACCTGCACCACGGTTGGTAAAATCACCATCCGACAACAGCACCACCCGTCCAGTCACATTCAGCGGCTGGTAAAATGCCACACCTGAACCAGCCCCGACTGGCAGTGTAACCTCAGCGCCTACGCCGGCCTCAAACAGCGCCGCAAGCGCGACTGGGTCAACGATATTATGCAAACAGGTACGTGCCGGGCGCGCGGCGATCAACTGTTCGAGCACCAGTGTACTATCGCCGGGGGCACCAGAACTGGGAGCATCAGCTGAGTCGGCCAGCACAAACGGGTAACGGTCGCTCGCTAGCGCGCGGCGGATGGTCGCCTCGGTTGGAGCAAGCGTGACCGCGAAGTCGTGTCGGCGATCCCATAGCATGTCGGCCAACTCATCAGCCAGTTCGTTTGCTAGCGCTGGGTCGGCGTTGGTATTCACCACCACACTACATCCAACATCTGCAACATCCAGCCAGGGCTGAACCGAGAAGACCGAAATGTCGAGCACATCTAGGCGCTGCATCAATTCAATCGCGCGATCCATCACCACGGCATACGGCCCCTCGGTGGTGCGGCCATTCTCGGCAGGCACAATCATGGGCAGTCGTCGCAACGCGGCAGCTGGGTGTGCCGTGCCACGTATGATCTGGGCCAGCAAGCGCATGCCACGCTCACCAGTCTCATATAAGTCAATATGTGGCGCAGTGTGGTAGCCAACTAGCGCATCGGCATGTGCCACCATACGTGCTGTGACATTCGCGTGCAAATCGAGCGTTGCCACCAGCGGGCAATCAGAGCCAACTACCGCACATGCTGCTGAGAGAATCTCACCAGTGGCATCTTCATACCCCTCAGCAGCCATCGCCCCATGTAGTACTAGCAGCACACCATCGAACGGCACAGCGGCACGTAAACCAGCCAGCAATTCGTCGCGTAGCGCCGCAAATACATCCGCAAGCATCGGCCCAGCCGAGGCCGAGGTCGTGGCCGAAAGCAACGGCAGCAGCTCGATCCCCTCAGCGCGTGCCACATCTATCGCGCCACCAATCTCGGTACGTGTGCCCTGCCGCTGTGCGATGATGTCCTCTCCACGCAGTAGATGCCCAGGCGGGAAGTGTAGCCATGATCCTGGTACCGGCGTAAAGCTGTTCGACTCCTGGACGATGTTTCCGAGCGCTATGCGCATTGGTTAGCTCCTTTGCTACCAGATTCAGGTATACATGAGCGGGTTGCAAGCTTGCCGGATTAATGCGATTTAGACCTCACTGGGCAGCATTTCTGCTTCCACTTCCTCAGTTTTTTCATCCTCAGTTTCTTCCCAAGGCCGATAGTTAAGTGCTTGATGGCGGAAGTAGGTTGTGTAGAGTTCGGCATAATGTCCATTGCGGGCCAACAGGCTCTCGTGATTGCCCTCTTCGATAATCTGGCCCTGCCGCAACACAATGATCCGATCAGCAGAACGCACTGTCGAGAGCCGATGGGCGATCACAATACTTGTACGCCCGCGTAGCACTGCCGTGAGGCCAGCCTGAATCTGTGCCTCAGTAAGCGGATCGATACTGGCGGTGGCCTCATCAAGCAGGAGAATCGCTGGGTTCTGGATGAGGACACGCACCAACGCCACCAATTGACGCTGGCCAAATGAGAGCCGCGCACCACGCTCACCAACATCGCTCTGCAACCCATTCGGCAATGAGTCAACCCAGCTACCATCACCAAGCTGACGGGCAGCTATTTCAACCTCGGCATCACTCGCGTCGGGGCGCCCATAGCGAATATTATCGAACACGCTTCCAGAAAAGAGAAATGGCGACTGTGGCACAAGCCCAAGCTGACGCCGATATTCAGCCAAATCGAGCTGACGGATATCGTGCCCATCGATCTGGATGCAGCCACCCTGAAACTCATAGAAGCGCATAATCAATTTGATCAGGCTCGACTTACCCGCACCGGTATGCCCGACAATCGCAAGTGTCTGGCCAGCGGGGATGGCGAGCGAGAAGTTTGATAGCACCCAACCATTGGTGGTCGCAGCCGAGTTCGCTTGCACAGCCTCTACTTGGGGTACAGATTCGGCGGTTGGGATGATTAACCGCTCTTCCGGTTGGGTATAGCGGAACATCACTTGCTCAAAGGTAATCTGGCCACGCAGTGTCCCGACTGATTGTTGAGCGGTCTGAAGTACATTTGGCGTAGCATCGATCAATGCGAACACCCGCTCGCTGGCTGCCAGCCCCTGCTGAAACTGGCCCCAGAATGCCGCCACTGTCACAACCGGCATCATGAAGAGCGAAAGACTCTGCACAAATAGATACCAATCACCCACACTGACGGTGCCATTCAATGCGAGCGAACCACCAGCGAAGATTACAACCGCGATTGCCAAACCCGAAATTGCGTGCATAATCGGGTGGATGCTGCCAAAGACAACCAGACGTGTGAGCAGCACTCGATACGCCAGACTATTAATCTCCCTGAAGTCGCTGTAAAGTGCGGCCTCTTGGCGGAAATTCTTCGCCACCGCGATCCCACTTACTGTCTCGTGGATGGTTGCATTCAGGCTGGCCTGGGCACGTTGCGATTGCTGCATGGCTCGGCGCGCGACACGCCGAAAGCCGATGGAAACCAGGATGACGATCGGTCCAACTGTCAGGGTAATAAGTGCCAGTTGCAGATTAATCACCAGCATTGCCACAGTAATCACGAGCAGTAGCACGATCTGGCTAAGCAGATCAACCGTGAGTGTAATCACAGTTGCAAAATCCTGAGTGTCGGAGGTCACACGGCTAACAATTCGCCCGGCAGCATATTTGTCGTAGAACGAGAGATCATGGTTCATTAATGCGCGGAAGGCATCCTCACGCAACGCAAGCACCACATCACCAACGGCCTGGGCCGAGAGTTGGACGCGCACCAGATTCAAAGCCCAATTCATTGCACCAAGGATGGTGACAAGCGCTGCTAGACCGAGCAGTAACTGTAGCCCACGATTACCATTTAGGGTATCGATACCGCGTGCAATCAGTAGTGGTGTGGCAGTCGCTGCGAGTGAAATCAATACTACCACAAATGTAACAATCAAAACCGTACGCATATGCGGCCGAAAATAGATCGCGCTACGCCGTATGAGTTGCGAGTCGCTGTAGACGCGATCATAAGCTTCCGCGCCGAGCCCAGCGGTAAGATGCATTGGAATACCTTTCTAATCGTTTCCAAACGATGGCACCATGCTCAGCGTGACCTGCGCACGCTCATCCGGAACAAAAATCTGACGATACAGGGAACTGGTTGCCATAAGCTCATCGTGGCTGCCCTGTGCAACAAGCATACCCTGTTTAAGCACCAGAATCTGGTCGGCGCGCATGATCTGTGCTAGACGATGAGTGATCAGCAGGGTTGTTCGGCCGGTCAGAATACGACGCATGGCGCGTTGGATCTGGTCCTCGGTATTACTATCAATCGCACTGGTCGAGTCGTCCACAATCAGGATGCGTGGATCGGCCAGAAACGCACGTGCAATTGCGATGCGTTGGCGCTGCCCGCCCGAAAGCGTGACGCCACGCTCACCAACGATTGTCTCATAGCCATCGGCAAAACTCATGATGAAGTCGTGGGCTTGGGCCTGTTTAGCGGCCGCCTCGATCTGATCACGGGTCGCTGTTCCACGCGCACCAAAGGCGATATTCTCGGCAATTGAACGCGAGAATAGCACAATATCCTGCTCAATTGTCGCAATCTGTGAGCGCAGGCTATCCAGGCTCCAATCGCGCACATTGATCCCATCGATACATACTTCGCCCGCCAGTGTATCGAAGGTTCGTGTGACGAGTTGAGTCAGGCTGGTCTTGCCTGCTCCGGTCTGCCCAACAATCGCGATTGTCTGGCCTGGCCTGGCGCAGAATGAGATATCACGCAACACTAGGCTTGGATCGGCTGGCGCGGCATCCTCAGCAACATAACCAAACGAAACGTTACTAAAGTTAATCTCGCCAACAATCGGCTTAGCAACTCCACTGGCATTCTCATCAAGGTCGGTCTCAGTCGTGATTAGACCCAGTACGCGCCGTGCGCTAGCAATACTCTGCTGGATAATCGTAAACACATTTAGCAGGAAGCGCATCGGCATACGCAGATTGTTAAGAAGCGCCATATAAGTGATTACCTGACCAACCGTCACACGGCCGCCTAGAAACAGGATTAGGGCGTGGGTGAAGGCCAACCCAATCGCGATACCATAAATCAGCAGCGGCAGCGAGCGCGCTTCGATCCGCCCCTGGCGCACAAATGAGTCGCGGTAGGCGCGTGCATGTTGGCTGAAGCGGCGTGCTTCCTCGGGTTCCTGTGCAAAGCCTTTAACCACCTCAATCCCGGCAACGGCCTCTGTCAGCCCGGCATTCATCACGCCAAAGCGCTCACGCAGTGCACCGGCCACCGGACGCAACTGGCGGTTATAGCGCCACAACGCTGCTGCAAGCGCGGCCAGAAACAGCACCGGCACCAGCAGAAGCTCGCGATCGAAGGTAGTGATCGCGATCAGTGGCACCAGTAGTGAGAGCACCGACTCAAACACAAAGTTGAAACCTGGGCTGATCAACTGGCTGGTCTGCTGGACATCATTTGTGACGCGCGCCATAAGATCGCCAGTCCGCTGCCGCCCATGAAAGGTCTGGCTTTTGCCAAGCAGGCTGAGGTAGACCTCATCGCGTGCGTCGCGCTCAACCCGCTGAGACAGAATACGGACAATAATGGTGTTGATAATGTCAAATCCGGCGTAGGCCAGGTAGGATGCGGCCACCAACCCAGCGGCACTGGCGATTGCAACACCTCCCAGATTTGCGATCACTGTGTCAAAGGCACGCCCAACTAGCACCGCCGATAGGCTCTGTGCCCCGGCCATCGCCATTGTCGTGATCAGGAAGAAAATCGGTAGCAGTGGGTAGCGCCTAATATGTGAAGCGACCCAGCGCCAGGGGGAACGATAATCATAATGGTATTCATCGGCAACGGTAAATTCGCGAGCGCTCATGCGAGTCATACTCCGATCATGATAGAGCAACATTGATACTAATAAAGATAAGTGTACCAGAGTTAGCGCATTTCGTATGCTGGTTGCGCAAAGCTCCTGTATGGCTAACGGTAATCGAGTTATTCACCTTAGGTACGTAACGATATATCGTGATATGTTGGATAATATCATGATAACGATATATCGTCAAGAGATACTATGGCAAGAACTTGTTCGAGTGGAATACTTCAACCAGGCTGAATAGGGAAGATCGACAAAACAACGGCTGCGTATGGCCGTTTGTAGTAGCTGTTGGGTCTATGTACTTGATGAGGGGTATCAGGGGTTCGAACAGTGGTTACTATATGAGCGCAAAAGTCTACTGGTTGGTATGTTCTATCCTTTGTGTCTAGCCATTCGTTCGGATAAGCAGCCATCCGATGCCAAGCAGCACACCAATCGCAACCAACTGTTCTGTACTTCGCCACTGTATGAATTTGCCGCTCGCAATGGCCACGCCGACGATTGTGACGCCAAACCAGATCAGTGTCTGCATTTCTGGGGCCACAATATTGACATCTTTCAGATATTTGAGTGCTATCCAGTAAAGAATAATGCCGCTACCAAACCCAAGCGCCGATTTAGCAACTTCCGGCCAAACCACTTTCCTATCTACCCAAATATTTGCGGCATGCAGAAACCCTTGTGCATCCGCAAACCCCGATAACAGGGTCAAGCCAACTATCAGTACGATCATTTTTATTGGTGCGAACATAAGACCGGTTCCTTCCGTGCGAGCACCATAAAAATACCATCATACCCCTGCTCATCTTTATGCTCTGCTGTAATTGCCTGGGTAAGCATGATCGAAAAGCCCTGTTGCTTGAGCTTTGTCTCTATTATTTCGGGTGAAATTGGTACCGCTGGGAAGTACAATTTGCCAACTCGATACGAGCTAGCACCCATGATTGCGCACATGAGCAAATACCCGTTGGGCCGTACTAATGGCGCGACATGATCGGCAAAGACATCCCATTCTGCCATTTCCGTGGTGATCGACTCAAGCACGAAATTAACACTCACAATATCATATGGCGATAGGAATGCAGATCCAAGTGGATCGGGGTCTTTCGCATCACAATAGAGCAGCCGTTCGATCTTGTTGCGAATATGCTGCTGGCGTTGTGCTATTGCGCTTGGATGTGAATGTGCGCCCTCACGATCCAGGACATAGCGTATAAAGCTATCCCAATGAAACTGCCCTGGCGCATCCTGCAGCCATAGCTGTACTTCTTTGAGATTTGCATCCAAATACTCGCTGAAGTCGATCGATACTGGATATCTCGCCGCACTGATCAACTGGTAAATGGTTGGGCCACCACCAAATTCGAGTATTTTGGCAGCATCAATCTCAGTAAATATACGTGTATATGCTTCGTCGAGAAATCGCAGCAACGACTGGTTTTCGTTCCCAACATGACTATAATACTCATTCAAATACGCTCGTGGATCGAAAGGGGCAAACGCACTATCAACTAGTGCTGTATGTGCGTAGTAAGAATTAAACGTTGCAGATTGCATATATGATCGCGCTTGCGCCCCCTCTAGATTGAGCTCCACCCTTGGCTTTGATATACCGCGATAACCAGCGCACACACTGGCTTGCCTCGACATATACACCCCGCTACCTCACGCTGGATGGGGCCATATGTACGACCGCGACTTGCCATCATTGATATGAGGGTCGCGTCGATTGCATCTTGTACACTGGTTTCACTCTCGCCATGCAGTTCGACGAAGAGCCCACGCCCATCCTCTGGCTCTTGAACCCAACCCACGCCTGCCCATGCCGCGTGACCATCAATATGCTCTTCGCAGCGCGCCATAACAACATACAGGCGATGGCCATATTCATCACTTGGGGTGACAAATGTAGTGCGCGTGAGTGTACTTCCTGGTGGGATGATCGATGATAAAGGAATAAGGTTATAGTTTTCCACCCCTGCGACGCGCAACGCAGCATCGAACGCCGCAATGGCCGTTGGGCCTTCACCTGTACCGGCAGTGATTGTGATGTTCATTGCTCTCCTTCACGCTAGCGTACGCCTTCTTTGGATGCACATGCCAGAAATCGCTCCATCTTCGCCAACAACCGCGGGAAATCCACGGGTTTGGTCTCATATTCGTCGCAGCCTACGCTCAAGCATTTAACCCGGTCTTCGCTTACGGCATAAGCTGTCAGCGCAATAACTGGAATGTGACGTGTTGATGGCGAAGCTTTCAAACGACGCGTCGCCTCCCAGCCATCCAGAATTGGCATCCCCATATCCATAAGAATCAAATCGATCAATTCCGATTGAGCTAACGCCACAGCCTGTACGCCATTCACAGCAGTAACTACCTGATAGCCTTCCCATTTGAGGTGGCGGGTCATCATATCGAGATTCATTGCGTCATCTTCCGCGATCAGGATGTTAGGCATTGGTTTCTTCCTGTATGTATTGATGCTGCGTATAGACAACCGTCAGAGTACATATATTGCGCAGCAACTCTTCGCTGCTATAGGTGCCTTTTTGAAGTATTTGGTCTACTGATCCATTAAGGAGCTGATGCTCGGTAGGTGTGAGATCTTTTGCTGTCAGCACAATAATTGGGATCGACTGCCCTTCTGGCATAGTGCGCAGTTCGTCGATTACCTGAACGCCATTCAACTCTGGAAGCATCAGATCTAACAAGATCAAGGATGGGCGACGTTTTGCAATCTGATCTAGAGCAGCTCGGCCATCGAGTGCCTCGATCACTTCCCAACCAGCCTGATCGAGGTTACGATGCATCAATTCGCGCAGCGATGTATCATCCTCAACAATCAGAATGTAGCCCTCAGAATTGTCTTTCAGAATGCGGTCATGCCGATGGTGATCCACGAGCTCAACCAGCCGTTCACTATCGATCGGCTTGGTCATATATTCCACTGCGCCAAGCGCAAAGCCGGTGTTCCGATCATCGTCGATCGTAATCATAATGACGGGGATGTGGGCTAAGGCTGGTGTTGATTTAAGCTTCGTCAGCACAGCCCAACCATCCATGCCTGGCATAAACACATCAAGGGTGATGAGTTCGGGTAATAAAGCTTCTGCGAGGCGCAGCCCTTCCTCGCCATTAGCTGCTGTCACAACCTGCACACCCAAATCAGACAGACGGCGTGGTAGGAGCTCACGCACCGCCGGGTCATCATCGATGACTAGCACCGTGCCCCCATCCGTTAGCGGAACAATCGCTGGCGTGAGTGGTGAGTGAAACTCCAGTGTTTGTTCCTGTAATGATGGGAGGGCCTCATTCGCAGATTTGCTGCCCGTCATCGGGAGCTGAACGATAAACGTCGAGCCGACACCTGCCTGACTCTCAACGCTAATCGTACCGCCCATCAATTGGCAGAAGCGACGGCTCAGCGATAACCCTAAACCAGTGCCACCATATGTACGAGTCGTTGAGGCATTCGCCTGCGTGAACTCCTGGAACAGCATTAAGAGTTGCTCCTCAGACATGCCAATGCCAGTATCACTTATGCGAAAACAAATCGTATCGTGATTATTACGCATAACCCGGATCGTAATCACTCCCTGTTCGGTGAACTTGGCGGCATTGCTGAGCAAATTCAGGAGTATTTGCCGAACCTTTGTGAGGTCAGCATACATTGTGCCCAGATCAGGCGCGCAGTGCAGTTTCAACAGATTGCCGTTTTTCTCAATCATCGGATGAGCAGTTGTGACAACATCTTGCATCAGTGTCACAATGTCAAACTGTTCTGGTGCTAGTTGCATCTTGCCTGCTTCGATTTTAGAGAAATCGAGGATGTCGTTGATCAGGGAGAGCAGATGGCTCCCAGCGGTTCGGATCTTTTCAAGGTCAACATTCAGGTCGCTATAACCGAGGAACTTGGCCTCTTTTTGCAGCAATTCACTGTAGCCAATAATGCCCGTAAGCGGTGTGCGCAGCTCATGACTCATATTCGCGAGGAACACACTCTTGGCACGATTTGCTGCTTCGGCCGCCTCTTTCGCTTGATATAAGGCCGTCTCGGCCTGCTCGCGTTTG
Source organism: Roseiflexaceae bacterium (assembly GCA_031362265.1). Classification (GTDB taxonomy): domain Bacteria; phylum Chloroflexota; class Chloroflexia; order Chloroflexales; family Roseiflexaceae; genus JANLSE01. The sequence goes on along the minus strand of JANLSE010000424.1, from coordinate 3,804 downwards.
GTCTGGGCAAGTTCTAACGCACCAAGCATCCCATTGATCTCGTGGGCGAGATGCGATAGCTCATCTTTCCCGCTTTCCAATGCACGCACCGAAAGATCACCGCTCGTACCGATCTGGCCTACATCAGCACTCAATCGTGCGAGACGCGACAAGACCAGTTTCTCCAATAGGATGAGCGTTACGACACCGAATATCAACCCGACCATCAGCAACGATATGAGCTGATAGCGCGTGCTTAGTTGGCCTTGTTCGTAGATCGGTCGCGGTAGTGTCACACGAAGTATTAGCGCTGGCTGTCCGTACACATCGTTGACAAGCGTGTAGCCGGCAATGGTATCTACGCTCAACGACTGGACAACCGCTGATTCTCCCTTAAGCAATGCTGCATCCACTTGAGCAAAATCGCTTGGCAGCTGTACTGCGTCAACTCGTTCCATGGTCAAGCTCACATGCGTACGTTCCCCGAGTTGTGCAAGTAGTGTTGGATCCAGATAGCGGCCCATGATCAATGTTCCGCGGCTTGGCCCATCGCCATTGCTGGTAAGAATAGGCCGTGCCGCAACTAACAGGGCGCCTTCGGGGAGCAGTATCACACCAGTCTCGCCCGTTGTGAGATCGGAATGTTGCAATAGGCGGTTGCCAGGCACAAGATATTTCCGAAAGCTCTCGGGCAGCGGTGTACCTTTCATCGTCACTGGATCAAAGCCATTGCTAATGATGATCTGGTCGGATGAGTTGATATACGCAAGTACGCTCAATCCAAGCCGAGCAGTGGTCGCCTCGCTGACATTCTGATCAATATATTCCTGGTTGCCATCTTCGATAAACGCATAGGTCGCATCCCAGGAGGCCCAATCATTGGTTGTGATGTTAAGTTTGGCTACCTCATCGGTGTATGCATCCAGGGCACGTTGCACGTTCTTGCGCGTATCCTCATCCTCGATACGCGCGAATCCGCCCATCACAATCGTTGTCGAACTGACATAGAGCACGACGAGCAAGGTGATCAGTATCATACTTACGATTGATAATGTTTTTTTGCGGAGTGTCATTGAACTATTCCCCTTTTGATGGATACCTAACCGTATATATGTATAGAAGCCCAGTACGAATATAACGGATAGATATAACCCAGCTATTACCAGGAATTACATCGTATAGTATCGGCTCATCAGGATTAACACTTGCCGCTTCCGGATGCGGCACCCATGAGGAGAAGCCCACCATATCGGGGAAGTCGCGCTATTGTTGGGGTGCCACCAAGCATGACAGTAGTAGCGTAAGCAAGCATACTACTATAGTGGTCGATGGCAGATATATAAAGCATAGCGATACCCTTCAGGAATGAAAGTAATAATGATGGCATCAGCCATGCTGAGTATATCAGCGAAGAAAAGGCAATATGAAACCAAAAATGGTACAGATTCTGAGCAGATCCTCAATCTATCGCATAACACATGTATGAAAAACCAACTACAGAATATCGAAGAAGCTAACAAATAGTATGCTATATACACAATTTGGAACAATACTCGGAAGCCTTGGGCAGCAATACTCCGGGTTTTGTTTTCAATAGAAAGAAGCGAATCTCATGCATAAGAATGTGTCTGCCTATCTGAATCGCATCGGCTATGTTGGTACAACTAGTCCCTCAGTGGAAGTGTTACGCGCGATTCACCGGGCGCATCTGCTCAATATTTCCTACGAGAATCTTGATATTCACTTGGATCGAAGGTTGTCGTTGGATGATGATGCGATTTTTAACAAGATCGTAGGCCGCAAGCGCGGTGGCTGGTGTTATGAGATGAACGGTCTGCTGGCATGGGCACTGCGAGAAATTGGTTTCGATGTGACTTTGCTGGGCGGGACCGTTGCCCGTGAGCACAGAGGCGATAGTGCTGAGGGCAACCATCTGGTGCTGTTAGTTCAGCTTGAGCAGCCGTGGCTCGCTGATGTTGGCTTCGGCAATGGCATACTGGAGCCACTTCCGCTCACAGAGGGCGAACATGCACAATACGGCTTCAGCTTCCGGCTTGAGCGCCGTGGCGAACGCTGGTTCTTTCACAATCATCAATATGGTGGCAGTGGCTTTGACTTCACACTTGAGCCACACGAAATGAATGATTTTTCCGAGCAATGCCAATGGCTACAAACCACACCGGATTCTGGTTTTGTACGCTTAACTACCTGCCATCGTTGGTGCACCGCCGATCAGTATGGTGCAATAGACATGCTGCGTGGCGCGATTCTTCAGCACGTCACGCCTGATGGCATCAGCGAACGCATTATTGAGACTGAAATTGACTATAGCCATGTGCTGCACGAGACCTTTGCACTCGATCTGGGTGATGATCTCGGGTTATTGTGGGCAAAAGTATCAGCAGCACATCGCGCCTGGATGTTAGCGCAACGCCAGTAGAGAACGCTCTATCCACATGCTATTCCCCGTGTCGTGTAAATTCCATTGTCTGATCGTTTACGCGACTGAAACGCATGCTTACTATATCGCGAATATAGTTCTGATAGATCTTCCAGGGCTTGTGAGAGCCTTGGCGTGGAAAAATATCGATTGCGCGTTGCACATAGCCTGATGTCAGCGGTAAGGCTGGTTCTGCCGCAATCGCTGAAGCTGGCCGCCGTGGCACACACTGGGTATAGCCATGCCGATCCATATAGTTCAGCAACCGGCATACATAGGCTGCAATCAACTCACACTTCAGCGTCCAAGAAGCATTGGTGTAGCCGAATGCCGATGCCAAGTTGGGGATATCACTGAACATCATCCCTTTATAGCTGAGTGTCTTGCCTAATTCTACTGGCACCCCATCCACCTCGAGTTGCATGCCACTCATTAGTTTCATTGTAAGCCCAGTCGCCGTCACAATAATATCTGCGGCAAGTTCCGCACCTGAGCAGAGCCGGATTCCAGTTTCGGTAAAGGTTTCGATCTGATCGGTGACGACCGAAGCCTGACCAGCCTTGATTGCATGAAACAGATCGTCATCTGGCACAAAGCACATACGCTGATCCCAAGGGTTGTAGCGCGGTGCAAAATGCGTGTTGACATCATAATCCGGGCCGAGTTGTGCCTGTGCATATGCCAGAATGGCCTGCCTCGTCGCAGAAGGCTTGCGGCGGGACAGCATGTAGAAATACATTCCCATCCCAATTGAGCGCCAGCGCGCCAGCCAATACGCAAACCGCTCGGGCAGCACCCGAAACAGCCAATTGGCCGTTTCATCCTCAGATGGCAAGGAAACGACATAGGTTGGCGAGCGCTGAAGCATTGTCACATGGGCTGCATGAGGCGCCATGGCCGGAACCAGTGTCACAGCAGTCGCGCCACTGCCAATCACGACAACCCGCTTACCGGTGTAATCCAGGTTGGCTGGCCAATGTTGGGGATGCACAATCTGCCCAGCAAACCGCTCAACCCCTGGCCAGGTGGGTGTGTGCCCTTTGGCGTAATCGTAGTAGCCACTACACATATAGAGGAAGCTGCATGTAAACTGGATGATCTCCTGATCTGCCGCACGCTCGACATCAACGATCCACTGCGCTTGTTCTGAGGACCAGCACGCACGCCGCACCCGATGACCAAAGCGGATCTGTCGGTCGATCCCATGCTCCCGAGCTGTCTCGCGGATGTAGTGCAAGATCGATGGGCCATCTGCAATCGCTTTGGCCTCGCGCCAAGGACGAAAACCATACCCGAGCGTGAACATGTCTGAATCGGAGCGCACGCCAGGATAGCGGAATAGATCCCATGTTCCACCGATCGCACTACGCCCTTCAAGGATGGCA
>JANLSE010000419.1:0-2830 GCA_031362265.1 Roseiflexaceae bacterium | reverse complement strand
GTCGTCTCCTCACGACGCGCCCAGATCAGCCAGCTGGCTTGTTCCAACTCCTTTAGCCTGCGCTCGATGCTGCGCCGCGTGGCTGGTTGCCAAGCCTTGGGGCGATTGCCCATAGCTCCGCGGTTTGATTGGGGTTTTTCCTCGATCGTTGTGCCCATCAGTTCCTGCAATAGCTCCATCATGGGTGGCTCGCGTAAAAACCACAGCCGGTGTAGCACACACCAGAACCGGAAGGCCGGATGGCTTACCTGCTGGTCAATCACGAGCATATGCGATGCAGGGACGAAGAGCTCGTCGCCGCCAAGTTTGGGTACGCCCGAAGGCGGCTGACTGCCACCAATCTTGGCGCGCGGTTGGTCGGTTGATGTCATACGGTGCCTCTATGGTGAGCGGCGCAATCCTGCGATCACGCGGCGATGAGCCAAAAAGATCAGGTCGTTTTCGGGCAAAGACCCCCTTGCACCATACCATGAGCAGGTGATATAATGAGGGCAGTTGTGATTGTTACGCTCTGGAAAGCGCAGTTCGGCTTCACATCAAAGGCTTTTCGACAATGCTTGGTGGCTGGTGTCGAAAGGCTTTTTGATTCTGGTGAAGCCTAGGCAAAACTAGGTTATGGTGGCATCGCACACTCCTCATACTTCCAAAAACAGCAACGACCAGGAGCAATCGACGACGCAGCATGAGCCGACGCAGGGCGACTATGCGCCGGCGCGATCAGCTGAACCGTAGGAAACTACCGGTCGATGGGATGGGAGGAGCAGGCATTGGCGTGGAGGATGAGGAGCAGGCCGAGGCCAATCAGGGGGAGAAAGCGGAACGAATCAACCCGCTGGCTGCCACGGCGACGCGTAGCAGTGAGCCAGCGAGTACGAGCTGGAGCAATACTGGAGCAACAGTCGCAGCGATCCTCACCGCGGATGACTCCGCAGCGTAGGAGAAGATCGCAGACCACATCTTCCATCGCCCAGAAGAGGCGCGTAGCGTGGAGCTGAGTGAGCGCCGCGCGTGCTAGCGCATCAGGATGCAAATTATCGGGATGCGTTGAGTCTCCGAGGAAGCACCGTTTTCGTCCGAGAAAACTTCCTTGTGCTCTCGGGCTTCAGGTTGCTGTATTGGCCATCGACCATCGGTTATCAGCTATGGGTATGCATTGGGATTTTCCACCGCCAATCCCTCGGCAGAGGCGGCTGCCAACAGGTTGCTATCGGCACTCAGGAATGTCAGCGCATCCAGATTGGCCGCCAACAAACCCTGGTTCACCATCAGCGCTGCCGCCAATTGAATGGCATCATAGGCGCGCAGAGGATGGTGTTCGAGGAGGGGACGAATATCGGGCAATCGGAGCAGTGCAACATCAATGATATGATAACGAGATGCACACAGTGCCGCGAAATCGGCAATAAACAGCGCATAGTCTTGTGCAGCAATCTGTCCTTCGCGCAAACGGCGATTACATGCGCTCCAAACTTCAACCTGTGTGATCGATATCGTCGAAATGGTATGTTGCGCAGGGGTATTCAGCAATTGCTGTACCCAGGCAGTACCTTGTTCTTGAACATGATATTTGACCAACACACTGCTATCAGCGTAATAGTGCGCCACTACCAACGCTCCTCGCGATCTTCAAGAATAACTTCTGAGAGCGGTTTACCCCCAGCATGTGCCATGCGCTTGGCCAAATCAGCGCGCTCTGTATCGCTCAATAGACCAGTAAGCACCTGCGGTTCGCGCGGCTGCATGAGGCCTGCCGCGATCAATACGGCATCAATACGATCACGTTCAGATTGTATCGTTTCAGGAAACGCAAGCCGTGCAGGCTCGTCAAGGAGTGTGACCAAGACTCGCTGTGGCGTCTTGGCATGGAGTGATTGTGACAACCGAATTGTTCCATCTGGCATTAATACCGCTTCAATGGTTTGTATCGTCATACTCGCTCCTTCTCCCAGTTTCCTGCACCTGATGCTCAATCAACACACTGCTGTCAGCATCATAATCGGCCATTACCAGCGTTCCTCGCGGTGTGCAAGCAGCATATTGGCAATCGATGTTGTGCCTGTGAAGAGCTGTGCAAGTTCGATCTGTCGCTCAGGAGTTGGCTTCAACTCGGTGCTGGGTTCCGCCGTGACAAACGTTACGCCAGCTGCAAGAAGCACAGCGCGGATCTGGTCACGATGCTCATATATGGCTCGGATCGTCAAGATTTTCATGTGGCCTCCTTCTGTGTCTGCCTTCAGTATAACATGCCATCCCCCAGAAATCAGCAGTCTACAGTCAACGGTTGAGGATCAGGGGTCAGGTAGCGTTTGCCACCTGCTCACCCTGTTATCCCGTCACTCCGTTACCTTGTCAGCCTATGATCAGCGGCAAATTCGCATGATACGGCATGGGGAGGTTTGCGATCGGACACAGCCCAATATCAATTCCAGTAACCGGCGGTGGGCCGCCGAAGAAGCCGGTGCCTTGCGCGATCACAAACATACCCGTCGCCCATGTGCCAGCTGGCCAGAGCTTCATGTCATTGTCGATGGCAGTATCCACGCCCTGCTGCCAAGGGCTTGGGATGAATCCTGCTGGCCTATCTGCTGGCCTGATGGCGATGTAGTAGGTATTCCCGCCGCCACCGTTATCAAAGGCATACTCTGGGTTTCCGTTCAGCGGTGCGGCAAAATCAACCTCAGCATCATCGTGAGTGAAAGGCACTCCATCATTGCCAATATAGAACAAGCTCATTTGGTGATAGCCTTGCGGATTCCCTGTCATTGCGCCTTCCGTCCCTTGGCGGATACCGTCACCAAAGCATCTCCTGTGGAAGCCACGCTATTTTAAT
>JANLSE010000368.1:0-9176 GCA_031362265.1 Roseiflexaceae bacterium | reverse complement strand
CGCCATCGCCATACATAAGGCCACCAGCCGCATGTACTAATTGAGCAACCTCAAGAATCTGTTCTTCAAACAGGCCGATTGTGTTGGGGTTTGTGAGCATGAGCCCGGCAGTCCGTGGCGAGAGCTTGGATTTGAGGTCTTCCAGATCAACATTACCGCGTCCATCGCCTTTTATTTCCACTACTTTGAATCCCACCATAGCAGCAGTTGCCGGGTTTGTTCCATGTGCCGATTCTGGTACTAGAATCTCGTTACGCTCAGTATCTCCATGATCCAAGTGGTAGGCACGGAACACAAGAATACCAGTCAGTTCGCCCTGTGCGCCAGCGGCAGGTTGGAGCGAGACCGCCTCAAACCCAGAGATCTCGCCCAGATATTCTTGCAACTCGCACATCAAACGCAAGGCACCCTGCGACAAAGCATCACCCTGTAATGGATGAATATCGCCCAAGCCAGCCATACGCGCTGCTTCCTCGTGAATCTTTGGATTGTACTTCATGGTACACGAACCAAGCGGATAGAATGTTGTATCGATCGACATATTGCGTTGTGAAATGCGCGTGAAGTGACGCACTACCTCTGGCTCAGATAATTCGGGCATATGCGCCAGATTATCATGACGCAGCAGATGTGCTGGAAGCTCCGTTGGTGGAACATCGATTTCAGGCAGATTTACGCCGATCTTGCCAGTGCTCGATAGCTCAAAGATCGGTGAACTATAGGTTTCCATTCGTAACTCTCATTTCGTATGATTAGTGCGCGGCAAACTTGGCCGAACCAGTGCAGCGTCATCAAGCTAAAACTACCCAGCTAACCCAAGGAGTGCCAGCAGTACACGCCGATGCCGCTCCCATTCATGCATCTCCGCCGTGAGCATTCGATTGAGTGCCAGAAGCATGCGATATGGCCGCAAAACCCCTTCACGTACCTGCTCATAAGTTCGGGGCGTCAGTTCATCGTAGGCTTTACCATACCCTACTCGCAAGCCAAAACAGCGCGGGTCGCGAGCAGCTTCGAGAAAAACAACGTGATCCCAGCAGGCAGACCAACCAAGCGACTGTTCCCAGCCCAGCATACCGGTAAATGTCCAGCCCTCACGCGATTGGCGTACTAGCAAATTACCAAGCTCAAGGCCACCAATCACAAAGGTTGCCAGCGTTCCAATTGGCTGAAAACGGGTTTCAAACCATTCCTGAATCTGCGCTACCTGGCTAGCATCAAGCAGTTCTTGTGCATACGCATTGGGCAAATCTAGCGCAAGCCGCGCCAATACATACGCACGCTCATCAGTCGGGCCTGCTTCGTTATCGATCCCTGCTAACTGCCCATAATGAGGGCAAGCAAGCCGATGAACACGGTAGGCGATTTCTCCAATCCGCTGGCCAAGGAGATGCAACTGCTCCTCGGGGATACGTGGCAATGCCAACAACAATGGTTCGCCAACGAGTGGGCTTGCCAACAGGCATGGCACCCCAGCGAGTTCTCCCGACGGATCGCTCGCACGGAGTGCTGGGATGGGCAGATCGATCTCGCCCCGCAATCGGCGCAGCGCAACAACTGCATTTGCCGCCGCTGCTCGATCCCTAAAGGCATGCAGATCCAGCGCCTCGCCGCTAGCAAGTGTCAGCCGAACCCGATCGTGACCGAGCGGTAGATGCTCACGCAATACATCCCCAGGTAGCGCTGCCGCAACGACATGTTCAAGTTGTTCACGCGTAAGAGCCATATATCTCCAGAGAGCGATGGAGCGCAAAGCGCAGAGCGCAGGAGCATCGAAACATTGGAGCATTGAAACATTGGAGCAAACATTAATCAACGTATCACTCGCATGCTTCGCCCAGAGGGCACCCGGCTTCATTGCTTCATTGCTTCAACCAGCGCATCAATCTCGGCCTTGCTTGTCATTTCGGTAACACACAGTAACATGGCGTTGCCAAGTGTAGGGTAATCCTGAGCAAGATCGTAGCCACCAACAATCCCATGCTCAGCCAAGGTCGCATTGATCTCGGTGACAGGACGCGGGCAATCGACAACAAATTCCTTAAAGAAGGGACCACGTTGTTGAATACGATACCCTGGCAATTGGGCGATTTGCTTGGCGGCATATTGTGCACGATGATAGCAAAGTTCTGCCGTTTGGCGAATACCCTGCCGACCCATCAGGCTTAGATAGACAGCTGCGGCCAGCGCCATCAGGCCCTGATTCGTACAGATATTACTTGTCGCACGCTCACGTCGGATATCCTGCTCGCGCGCACGCAGCGTCAGCACATAGGCAAGTTTCCCATCCACATCACGCGTAGCCCCCACAAGGCGCCCTGCGATCTTATGAACATACTTCTGTTTGCAACAAAAGATACCGAGATACGGGCCACCAAATGAGAGTCCTACGCCAAGCGGTTGGCCTTCGGCAGTAGCGATATCGGCATCGATTTCGCCTGGCGTTTGGAATAGCCCAAGTGCAATTGGATCAAAATGTGAGACAAGCAAGGCACCTGCCGCATGGGCTGCCGAAGCGAGTGGTTTTAGATCGTGGAGTGTTCCAAAGAAATCCGGGCTCTGAACGATCAGTGCGGCCGTACTCGAATCAACCAGTTTGGCAACATCCGCCAGGCTTGCATCTGGGTTCTCATCGCCAATAACGCGCATCCCAGCGCCTTGGATCAGCGTACGAATCACTGCTCGGTACTGCGGGTTCACATTAGGTGCAACCACAATTGTGCGCCGATTACGCCCAATCGATGTAGCCATCACTGCGGCTTCCGCTAGGGCCGTTCCGCCATCATAATGGGAAGCATTCGCGACATCCATACCTGTCAGTGCACACACCAGACTCTGGTATTCGAAGATCGCCTGAAGCGTACCTTGCGCTACCTCGGGTTGATAGGGCGTATAGGCCGTATAGAATTCGGCGCGGCGCAAGATTTGATCAACGGCACTTGGAACAAAATGATTATAGGCTCCAGCTCCAAGAAAGATACTCTGCCGAGCGGCACCACCATTTGGGTTGGCGCGGATGGCCAATTCACGGCGTACCTCAATCTCTGAAAGTGGGCGTGGGAGCCGCAGCTCAGGAAAACGCTGCTCCTGTGGAACTGCAGCAAAGAGATCCTCAATCCGTTCGACACCAATCGTGCTCAGCATGGACTCGCGATCGGCATCGGTAATGGGAATATAGTGTGACATAGCAAACCTTTGATTATGTAGACTCTGACACCTAATGCTTCACGGAATCGACAAAAGCTGCGTATGCTGCCGCATCTAGCAGATCCGCATCACCCGATACACGAATTTTCAACATCCAACCAGCGCCATATGGGTCGCTATTTATCAACTCAGGTGAATCCAGTAGGGCAGTATTCACTTCCTCAATGATTCCACCGACAGGCATATACAAATCTGAGGCAGCCTTAACCGACTCAACAGCACCAAAAATAGCAGTAGCTGCCAAGCTCACACCAGCTTCTGGGAGTTCGATATAGACTACATCGCCAAGTGCATCCTGAGCATAATCGGTAATCCCAACCACCACGAGATCACCTTCAGTTCGTGCCCATTCATGGCTCTTGGCATATTTCAACTCAGCTGGGGTATTAAACGACATGAGAAGCTCCTTATTTTTTATAGCGCGGCTTATAGAATGGCATCTTCACAACCTTCGCCCGTACTGGTTTATCGCGAACAATGATATCAAATTCACTACCATCCGCCGCAAATGCCGTTGGAACATAGCCCATACCGAGGTTGCGGCCCAATGATGGCGCGGGCATGCCAGTCGTCACTCGCCCGATGATCTCGCCATCGACACTGCGAATCGAATATTCACCGCGTGCGATCCCACGACCAACCATCTCGAAACCAACCAACTTGCGCTCAGTGCCTTGCGCCTTGATTTGCATGAGTGCCGCATGGCCGACAAAATCACCCTTCGCGAGTTTGACGACCCAACCGAGGCGCGCCTCATATGGGTTCACATCGTCAGCGATTTCGTGCCCATACAGTGCAAGGCAAGCCTCGAAGCGTAAGCTATCGCGGGCGCCAAGGCCACACGGTTTTAATCCGGCCTCCCGCCCAGCTGCGAGTAAGCCTTCCCACAGTGCCGCGCTGACATCGGGCGCAACAAAGAGTTCAAACCCATCTTCACCGGTATAACCAGTTCGCGCTACCAGTGCTGGAATCCCCAATATACGCGTCTGCGTAACGCCATGAAATGGCAGCGCCGCAATATCGCCTTCCGCAATCCCCGTCAAGAGCTGTTCTGCAGCTGGACCCTGGAGTGCAAGCATGGCATAGCGGTGGGAAGCATTCGTTAGTTGAACATCAAAGCCCGCCACATGATCAAACATCCAGGCAACATCTTTATCGATATTCGATGCATTTACCACCACCAAATAGTAATCAGGCAGATGGTAGATGAAGATATCATCGACAATTCCCGCATCGGGTCGGCAAAGCAATGCATAGTTCGATTGGCCAACAGGGATCGCGGCAACATCAAAAGTGACAAGATGTTGCAAATAGGCCAGTGCATCCGGCCCACGTACTTCTACTTCGCCCATGTGGCTAATGTCGAAAAGGCCAGCAGCATTACGCACCGCCTGATGCTCATCGATGATACCAGTGTACTGAACCGGCATATCCCAACCGCCAAATTCGACCATCCGGGCGCCAGCGGCGATATGGTTGGCATGTAATGGGGTGCGTTTGAGGGTTTCAGTCATGGGCGGCTCCTTCAAATAAAAAAAGACAGGGTCAGGCCATCGCCTGTCCTCTGTCCTCGTAACCTGAGAGATTCCCCAACCAAGAAGCCAACCATAGTATTCACCATAGGTGAAATTGTCCAGCTCCCTAGTGGGTTACTCCGTCGGTGCCGCGTACGGCTCTCCAGAGTTTCGTCGGGGTGCAGTCCATGAACCTGAGAGTTTCACGGGGTTTGGCGTTCCCGCTTTCTCCTTCGGCGACCGCTAGGCGATGCTCTCCCGCACCCGTCATCCGACCATCTTGACTTGTTCGGAGTATACCATAGATTACGCTTGGCCCTGAACTCAATACTCCATTCCTAGCGTTTAAAAATCGAGGTTCGAATACCGCTTAACGTACCACATGTGGCACAATTTGGGCCTTCAAGCCCTACTACACGTGCACTATTCTTACGCTCAATCAGCGTTGCTCCACAGTTCGCACAGAACGTGCTCTGGTTCGCATCTGGGCCATAAACATAGTGCAGGCCTACCTCACGGGCAATTTTACGTACGCGTGCTACCGAGGCTGCAGCTGCTGTCCCTGCATCGCCAGCTAGAACATGCCAGGGCGTTTGTGGGCCAAGTGCCTGTTGGATCCAGCTTGCCAAGCCTTGAATCTGATCAACTGAGTCATTAACACCGGGATGCATCCGTGTGGTAATTTCAATCTCACAATTCCAGCGCTCACGGGCATGCTGCGCAACCTCAAGGATTCCGCGCCAATGGTCGATGCCAGCTAAGCGCCGATAGGCTCCATCATCAAAAGCACGAATTTCAATTTGCATACCATCGAGGTAATGGCCAAATTGATCGATTGCTTCCATGGTCATAAACCCTGTGGTTACCAGGGCTGTATAGCGGCTATTTGCGCGGCAGGTGCGAAGCAAATCGGTAACATACTCGTGTGCCACCGCTGGCTCACTATATGTCCAAATAACGCCACGGCACAGCCGTTCAAGCGCTACACTTGCTACTCGATCGGGATCCAAGCTACGGCGGCGCGCTTCATCCTCAGGAATTCGGGCATATTGGCCACGTTGTTGATCGGCTGGGAATGCATACCCCCAGCCGCCAATCGCTAGTGCTGGCGTACCTGGAAAGAAATGCCACAAGCGATGATCTTCGATTGGGCCGACGGTTGCCGCACTCGCAAGGCCATCCGCAAGCGCAACAATACCTTCGGTAGTTGCGGAGCGCACCAAACAACGACCAATCTGATCGGGTTCGAGTTCACAACGCCACTGGCACACGCCACAACGTATACGTGGCGGCTCAAGTTGCTCAGCTAATGTGGTAAGTCGAATGGTCATGCACAGCTCCTGCTGGAAATGGCTACGTACGTGGGGTATAATGCACTGGTAATGGGGCGCTGCGCCCTACTGAATAGTTCCTGAAAAGGCTAGATTTATCATGAATGATACACCCCTCCGTCGTCGGCTACGCCTCGACGAACAAGGCGAGGGTACTCCACCCAGCGAAGAACCCATACCAACCGAAATTCCTGCTGATCGCTCAACTGGAAACATCCGTGGGGTGATTCGTGAAATGCTAGAGACAGCAATCTTTGTGTTGCTCATATTCTTAATCGTGCGCGGTGTGATGCAAAACTTCAAGATTGAGGGCCAAAGTATGGAGCCTAATCTGCATAGCGCGCAATATATTCTTGTGAACAAGATTGTCTTCTTCCACTTTGATATCAATGCACCACTACGGCTTTTACCTGGTAACGCCCAGATCGACCCAAAAGTGATCTACCCCTTCCGCCGCCCGCATCGCGGTGATGTAGTTGTTTTTGAATACCCACGCGATCTTAGTAAAGATTATATCAAACGCGTGATTGGTACTGAAGGCGATGTTGTCGAAATCCGCGATAAGCAGGTGTTCGTGAATGGCTCACTCCTTGACGAACCCTATCTGCCAGGAATGGCAACCCAGTGTAGAATTGAAGATCGCTGTGCGCGCGAGCCAATAACGGTTCGACCAGGAACGATCTTCGTGATGGGTGATAATCGTACCAATAGCAGTGATTCGCGCGAATGGGATGAACTACCACTCGACCGGGTTATCGGCCAAGCCTGGATATCGTACTGGCCAACTGAGTATTGGGGTGTGATACCAACTCCAATGTACGCATCACCCTAGCAGCATTATAGTTTGTTCCAAAGCCAGAAGTCAATAATCGGTTGGCATGCATATTGCAATTAATGCGCACCTGTTAGCACACACTCGCAACTTTCGCCGCGCAGGTGTTTCAAACTATACTGAGCGTTTGCTGCTCCATCTGGCCCAGGTGGATCAGACCAATCGCTATACAATCTTCACAACACGTGGCTTAAGCACACGTAGTTTGGTGTTACCAGCGAACTTCCGGATTCGTTCAAGCCTACTTCCAACGATCAATCCACGTGTTCGTATCCCTTGGGAGCAGTTTATTGCGCCAGCCCTGCTACGTATGATTGGGGCAGATGCCTATCATGGTGTACTCAATGTGATGCCACTGGCGAGCCCAGTGCCATGTGTTGTGACAATTCACGACCTGAGTCCATTCCTGTTTCCACAAACATTTCGACGCATCAATCGCATCTATACTCGTTGGGCGATTCGCGTTGCATGCCGGAATGCAGCCCAACTCCTGGCGGTATCAGAATTCACCAAACAGGAAATCGTACGCTGGCTGCATGTACCGCCCGAGCGGATTACTGTCACCTATAATGGCGTCGATCAGCGCTTTACGCCACCCGATCCTGCTGCACTGGCTGCCTTCCGCCAACGCGCCGGTTTGCCCGAACGCTTCATTCTATTTGTTGGAACCCTCGAACCACGTAAGAATCTGCCAACCCTGATTGAGGCTTATGCTCGCATCGCAAAAGAAACTGATGCGCCACTGATCATTGGTGGCGGCAAAGGCTGGCTCTACAACGAAATATTCGCGAAAGCAGAGCAACTCAATCTTGGCGATCGCGTGCGCTTTACTGGATTTATTGATGATGCAGATTTGCCACTCTGGTATGCGGCCGCAACTGTATTCACGCTTCCATCACTCTACGAAGGGTTTGGTATACCACTAATTGAAGCCATGGCCTGCGGTACTCCTGTTGTCACAACCAGTTCCAGCAGCCTGCCTGAGGTTGTCGGCGATGCTGGGCTGATTGTTCCACCTACCGATGTCGACCAGCTTGGGGCAGCGCTGCTCCAACTGTTGCGCGATGCCAATTTGCACGCAGAACTACGCGAACGTGGCCTTGTACGCGCACAACAGTTTAGTTGGCAAACAATGGCAGAAAAGACACGCCGCGTGTATGAGAACATTGGAGCGCAGAGCGCATAACGCAGAGCGCAGAGCGCATAACGCAAAAACGCAAAGGCGCAAAAACGCAAAGGCGCGCTCAGGGCTAGCTTGGTTCTTGGTTCTTGGTTCTTGGTTCTTGGTTCTGCGGTTCTGCGGTTCAGTTTCTTGGTTCACTCACTATGCATGTATCAACCCTCAGCCTACGCGATTTTCGCAATTATGAGCGGCTTGACCTTGGCCTCGAACCAGGGACAACGTTGTTCTATGGGCCAAATGCGGCTGGCAAAACCACTATTCTTGAGGCACTGTTCTATCTGGCAACAACACGCTCACCACGTGCTGGAGCCGATCGTGAACTGGTGCGCTGGGATGCTCAGGGTGATATTGGCGTACAGCCCTTCGCTCGGCTGGTATGTGAAGTCAAGCGTATTGATGGCCGTGTACGCTTAGAGGTGGTTGTACAGCGCCGCGCCGATGATGAAGGCCAACTGACGAGCGCTTCTGTCAAGACAGTCCGAGTCGATCGGCGGGCGGTACGAGCGCTTGATTTAGTTGGCAATCTGCGCGTAGTATTATTCACCCCAGCGGATATCGCGCTAGTGACAGGCGCACCATCCGAACGTCGGCGCTACCTGGATGTGACGCTTTCGCAGCTTGATGGTCGCTATGTTCGCACGCTCTCGCACTACAACAAGGTAGTGCAATCACGTAATAGCCTGTTACGCGCCTGGCGTGAGCGCCGCCGCCCAGCCAAAAGCGCCGAAGATGAATTGGCATTTTGGGATCGCGAACTAGCACTAGCAGGCGCATATGTATTACGTGAGCGGCTGCGCGCTGTGGCTGAATTAAATCTACTGGCAGGGCCGATCTTTTGCCGTGTTACAGCTGGAACCACACCACTGATCATTCGCTACCAAAGTAGCGTACCAGAGGTCGATGCTTCAGATGATGAGCGAACAATAGAGCAGGCATTTTTGCAGCAGTTAGCTCGCATGCGAGACGAAGAGCTTGGCCGTGGGCAAACCGTGGTTGGGCCACACCGCGACGACCTACTACTTGGCATTGGGACAATGAATGTTGGCACCTATGGATCGCGCGGGCAACAACGTAGCGCAACCCTTGCACTCAAGCTTGGTGAGGCCGAT
>JANLSE010000351.1:0-28451 GCA_031362265.1 Roseiflexaceae bacterium | reverse complement strand
CACGCGCCATAGCTTTCGGCTATCAATTCCGGACCTACTCGATATTTCAAATCCGAGTGTGATCTGGAGCATTCTCCATCTCGTGAAGGCGGGGCATGTGCCGCTTCCCCAAAACCGCAACACGAGAAACACGGAGATTGTCTATGATCAATTCAACTGCAAAGACCTGGCTCGCCCTGTCGGTGGCCGGCGCGTTGGCCGGCGTACTAGCCGGTCTGCCCTTGTTGAACTTGTGCATTCCCACCCTGGCCCTCCTGGCCCTGGACACGCTGTTGCCCACCATTCGGCGCACTTGGGTTAAATGGCTGATAGACTAGGTTCGAACTGCCAGTACCAGCACCAGCACCGTTTTGCTGGCCCTGCGATCCCGGGCTACTTTCTTGGCCCTGCTGACCCTGTTGTCCTTGCTGACCTTGTTGCCCTTGCTGGCCTTGTTGACCACCCTGCTGACCCTGCTGACCCTGTTGCCCCTGTTGCCCCTGCTGACCTTGTTGCCCCTGCTGGCCTTGTTGGCCTTGCTGGCCCTGTTGCCCTTGTTGGCCTTGCTGGCCCTGTTGCCCTTGCTGCCCTTGTTGGCCTTGTTGGCCTTGTTGGCCTTGTTGGCCTTGTTGCCCTTGTTGCCCTTGTTGCCCTTGCTGGCCCTGCTGACCAGACTGAGCAACGTTTTGTTGGCCCTGCTGCATTTGAGAAATAGATTGTTGTACGGCTTGTTGTTGGGCTTGTTGCTGCTGAGCTTGTTGCACAGCTTGCGCCGCCTGATTGAGTGATTGGCTAGCTTGAGCGTTGTTGCCCTGTTGCAAGGCATTGGCCGCATTCTGGAGATTCTGCGCCAATTGCGGATTAGTTTGTTGCATCTGCTGTGCTTGTTGGCTGAGTTGACTCGCCAGCTGTTGCCGCTGCTCGGGTGTCATCTGATCAAGCGACTTTGCGAGATTTGCGAGATCTTGAGCTGCTTGATCCATGCTTGGATGTGGATCTTGGTTGCCACTCAGATTTTGCAGGTTTCGCGCCATCTGCTCAATTGCGGCACGTTGCGCGTCAGCATTTGGGTCGAGTTGTTGTTGGAGCAGGTTTTCTGCTGTAGAAAGATCGGCAAGCGCCTGCTCGCGATTACCTGGATTATCGCGGAGTTGTTGCTCTAAAGCAGCTAGTTGGCGCAGAAGTGCCTCCCGCTGTTCGGCTGAGAGTGTTTGATTTTGCTGAATCTTCTGCTCAAGTTGCTGGATATCGGCGATCGTTTGTGTGACTGCCTCACGAACCTGTGCGCGATCACGCAATACCGCATCCTGTGGATTTGGTAGTGCCACGAGTGCAATAACTAGCGCAATTGGCACGGCGGCCCATAACAATGGGCGGCGTTCAAATTGGAGGGCAATCTGGCGTGGATGTAAACCAGCGGCCACTACGTGTGCATCACTGAGCTGTAAATCATCGAGTGGCCCTAATTCACTACGCCCACGTAGTTCGATAGCGGTTGCTAGCCGTTCCTGGAGCCCAAGTAGGGCATCGACACGGCGGGCTACACGTGAGGCTGGGTAGCGCCGCAGCAATAATATCCCCAGCATGGCCACAAGCCATGCTGATGCGGGCACAATTGCCCAAAGAAAGAGATTTGGTATTGGTAAGAGGCGTCCAATCACCAGAACAACTGCGGCCAACGTTGGGGCCAGCCAGAGCGTGCGGCTTATTAGCAGCAGGAAATCCTGTAACCGTAGGCGTAACGCCATTGGTCGTAGCTGTCGCTGGATGAGATCACCGGTTGAGAAAGCTTGGGCCATGGGGAGCCTCCGCGTTGAGCACTGAGCGCTAGCTACTCCTCTACCTTACGCCACACCTGCCGGTCATTCACTCGCCGCGTACCATCCGCATCATCGCTCACTTCAATCACACGTTGGCTCAAGATTGTAGTGATCTTGCGATGCCCAAGTTGTGTTTGTGCCTGCTCTGCTGGGGCTTGCGCTTCTGGAGTGCGGGCAAGTTGTGTGGTAGTTCCACCTTCGATACGGCGGCGTAGCCACGATAACCCTGCCTCGGCTGCTAATGCTGCAGCGCCAATCGCAACCGTTGTACCGATCTGCTTCCAGCGCACCGGCAAGGCACGCCCCGCAACCATAAGTGCTGTGGATGGCTCGGGTTTATCGCGAACCAACCATTCGAGTGGAGCGCCGCACTTATTGCAGTAGCGTGAATCTACAGCATTCCCAAAACGGCATGCCGGACAAATACGCTCAACCATGGGCGGCTCCTTCATTGGGCAGATCAGTATCGGTAGTATAGCATGCTATAAGTATTGAAGCATCGAAACATCGAAACATTGAAACATCGAAACATTGAAACAGGAACACTTACCCAAACGGCAACTCCACCACACTTCCCGTCACATCGCTTCCAGCGATCCCAACGTTTGTTCCTGGTTCAGCATGGGCAGTGCGAACATAGGCAAGCGCAATCGGGCCATAATGCGGCGAGAGAGCAACACTGGTCAGGTCGCCTGCTTCCTTACCATCGACCTGTAATTTTGCTGGTAGTGCAAGATCCGGCATATGGCTTAGGCGTAGGCCGCGCAATTGCTTTGCTAAGCGACCGCGGCTTTCCATACGCGCAATAATCTCCTGGCCAACATAGCAACCTTTTGTGAAGCTGACAGCCTGTAACAGCCCAGTCTCAAGTGGTATGTATTCCGCGCTCAGTTCACGGCCAAATGCTGGTATCCCCGCCTCAATACGTAGAATATCCAACGAATTGGCACCAAGCGTGCGTGCCCCTGCCTGTTCGAGGCCTGCCTGAATGGCCCTCAACTCTTCCGTTGGAAGATAGAGTGTCAACCCATGCCCACCAATTGGGTGGCGTCGTGCTACACGCACTAGCACACCGTTCAGATCGATATTTGTTGTTGCATGGAGTTTGAGTTCTGGTAGTACGCTTCCACTCATATCGGCCAGGAGTGTTGCTGCCTCTGGGCCATAGAGTGCGATTTGGGTATGAGAACGCCCTGCCGCTTCCAGTATCACTTGGTCGTTAAAGAAAATATTCTTCTTGAGGTGGCTAAATACTGCTGGTCCTTGGCCGGGGCTTGTCATAACCAATAAGGCATCATCAAGCATATGAACCGTTAGCACATCGATAATTCGCCCAATCGGTGTTGTTAGGACAGTCTGTACGCCCTGGCCAGGACGTGGGCGCTCAATATCATTGGTGGTGAGCCGTTGTAGTAATGCCGCCCGATCCCGCCCACGCATAAAAATACGTCCAGCGGTCGGCTCTTCTATCCACACTACACCCTCAAGTGCAGCTTGGTAATCGATGGGAATATCAACTAGGGTGGTCATGTGAATCTCTCGTAACGTGTGTCTCATTCCATGATACCACGATGTCCCATGATATGCGAAGATGGTCAACTAGGTTCACGACAAATCACGACGCCTTGTAACAGGTTGCTTGTGTTCCTGCTTGACAAATAGCGCTTTGTTGGCTAATATTTGAATAAATTCAAATCGGAGAAATAAAATCAAATGGGGGACACTCCAGTTATTGCAGAAGAGCTTATGCTGCGTGATATTGAGACAATCAAAGTCTATGCAGATCAGCGGCGTATGCGTATTCTTCAGCTGTTACAGAAACCGGCGACCGTGAAGGCCGTTGCAGCTGCGCTCCAGATTGCGCCTTCGAAGCTCTATTACCATATTAATCTGTTATTGCAGCATGGGCTTATTCAGGTGGTTGGCCAGAATCTTGAGAGCGGTATTGTCGAGAAGATCTATCAGGTGTCGGCCCGCCGCTACAAGTTGATCAACCCACTACTCATGGGTGATGCGATTCCTCAGGATGCGGCGGCCACAATTCTTGGCTCACTCATTGAAGATGCTCATCATGGGTTTCTGCAGGCCTTTGCGAATCGTGATCCAAGCGAGGCTACACCACCACGCCATCCATTTCTTTCCAAGAAGGCATTTCGCTTGACCAATGCACAATTGAGCGAGTTTCATACGCGGCTTGCCACGCTGATTCAGGATGTTACCGCATTGGGTGAGGCCAATCAGTCGCTCGATGAACCGGAGTATGGACTGACAGTTGTGTTCTACCGTGAGGCCGAACAATCATAGGTCAGAAGTTTGGGTAATGAGGTATAAGATTCTGAATGTGAGGTGCCTAATGACACTTGCCAGCCAACAATTGTATGGGCAACCCTATATTGATACCTGGAAGGAGCGGGCAGCCGCATTCCCGCCAGCATTAGCCGATGTGATGGTTCGGCATCATCTCTCCTTCTTTCCTGCTTGGGGTCTCATTCCCTATTTTCGTAGCCGCGATGCAACAATCTGGCACCATCATATTCTGGTTGAGTCGATCCATAATCTGCTTGAGGTTCTAGCAGGAATCAATCAGGTGTATTTTTCTACCTTTCAATTCAAACGGTCACGGCGCTTTATTTCCCAGCTCACAATCGCACCACTGGATCTTGCACAACGGATTGAGCGCCTATTTTATGCGCGGCCCGAGCGTGCATTACCAGAGCTGGAGCAATTAGTCGATGAAACCCTCACGCTGGTGGAACAGCACATGCCGCAGATCGACACACAACCAGGGCGGAGGAGGATTGGCTGGCGCCGTCCGCCCTGGCGCCCTGAGGATTTTTTGGTGTAACCAATTGCGTGGTTGCGCTACGATCCAGCACCAGCGGCAATGAGTTGCTCACGTGCGCGATTGGCAGCTGGGATCATGTCAGGTGGGATATCACCTGTTTTTATCAGTGCATCGAGTCGATCAAGTGCATTCTGTAAGAAGGCTGGCCGAATCTGGGGATCGACTAACTCATTGCGCTGTGCATCGGTGATAAACTGCTTAAAACTGGCATCAACGCTATTCTGGCTTGTATGTGCGTTGAAAAAATCGCTTGGTTGATCGAGCGCTAATGCCAACAGACCGTGGAGTAATGAGTATTCTGGGCGCGGTTCACCCAGTGGATCCCAAGCACGTTTCTCTTCTGTGCTAAGAGTTGGTTCTACAAGCTCTAGTTCAAGCCGGGCAGTGTCATAATCGTGTGCTGTGATTGCACGTTCGGCGAGCTGCATATGCACAGCATTATTAAGCATACGTCCGGCCCATGGAACACGTAATGTCTCGTATTCGCGGCGGCGGCTGACCTGCGGGTCGATCGTGGCGGCGGTGCTAAAATCATCAAGCGCTTGGCTATACAGCGGAACTAATTCATCCCATGTATGCAACCCACGTAAACGGCGTTGCCAGGTAAGCGCCAATGTAAAACTGAGTCGCCCACGCCAATAACGATAGCCAAGTGTGTCATCGGCTGGCCGCTGCTCACGATCCGCCTCGACAATCGCCTGCTGAATATCCGAGAGCGCCCGTTTCATCCAGAAGCCATAATCTTCATCGACATAATCTGTGCCACGCGGGCTATTCCGTAGGCTATAGAACAACACTGATCGTGTTGCATATGCCTCACTACGCGGCGGGTCACTGAGCAGAATTGAGCGTGTGTATAGCTCTAGTGCATTCGAGATCGCGCTCGTATAGCCAACCGATGGTGCCGATGGACGGGGTGCGCTGAAACGGGTGCTATCAAGCCAGGAAGTAAGCCCCTGAAGCGCAGGGTAGGTGGGATTATCTGGATTAATCTTTACCGCTTGTACAAGTGGCGCGTTGGCATCGCTCCATGCATCGAGCAGAATCAGACTCCAGGCTTGCCCAGCATAGATCGACTCATCTGGAATATCAGTCTGTTCGAGGGCACGGTAAGTCGAGAGCGCACGTAACAAATAACTACGGCTGGTTGGTGCTTCATTGGGAAGATCACTGATCTGGCCCATAATGAACCAGGCTGCCGCCCGCCCGCGATCTGCTTGAATACGCTCATCGGTTGTGGATGGAGCATCGACAATTGCGGAATAGAACAAGACTGCGGCATTCAGATCATCCCAGGCTGCGCGCCGGATCTCCTTCAGCTTCTCAGTGCTAAGGCTGGCCGAAATATTCTGGTCGGCCAGGTCGTGTAGATCGATGCGTGCAAGGTTAAACCCACGGTTATAACAGGTATCGCCAAGTTGCAGCAGATATGGGATCTTATTGCCAAGGGAAATTGGTTTACCAAGGAGTTGTTGCGCTATTTGCGCACAGCGCAATGGGCCAGGCGGAGGTAGGGCGCTAGCAATCTGCGTAGCAGGCCCAGGAATACCGTTTTCGATCTCAGTGAGGCTGATTGCTTGGAGGAACTGCGCAAGCGCATCCTGGTAGAAGCTTTCCAGATCATCGAGCCCAACCTGATCACGCACTTGCAGAACAATCGATGCACCTAGATTACTATGCAGTGCCGCAATTTGGCGCGTTGGGAGTTTCTCGGGAACCGCTATACCACACCCCTCTGGTGGCGCTGGTGGGTTGCGATCAGCAGTACGGATGGCATTCGCGAAATCGGTGCTTGCCGCCGCGTAATCTTCTTGCGCGATCTTCGCGAGGCCGCGAAACGCATACCCTTTACTGGCCCCCGGCCGTAAACAAATCATGCGGGTATAGTATGATACCGCATCATCAAACACTGGGCATGGGTCGCCACTTGCGCACGATTTACTATTGATCCCCGTTTGTACTGCCAGGCTACCACGCACCAAGGCATCGTACCAGAGAAAGGTTATCCCAATTTGGGCAATCAGAAGCACGGTGCCAACCAGAGCAAGCAGCGCCATTCCGATGCGTAGAATTCCCTGCCAACTTCGCAGCACTTGGTTGAGTGGTCGCGCGGCATTGAGTGCGACAGCCGCCAGTATACCCGCCGCTAATGTGAGTGTGAAGAAATCTGGCTCAAGGCCTAGCAAATTAACTTCCTCACGTGCTTGAAGTAATGCAATCGCGAGCCCACCACCTATCAGGGCCGTTGCAATTAGCGCAACCTCAGCCCGCCCACGTACAGCGCGCGCAGCAAGCGGCTGCGACACAAACCACCATAGGAGTGGTAACAAAATTCCAGGAGCAACCAGCACATATAAATCACTGAGTGAATAGCCTAATACTGGCAGCGATATGCTAAGCCAATCTGGCACAAAACTAGCAATGAGTGCAAGAATAATTGTATACCCTAAGGTACTAAGAAATACCGCGCCACTGAGACTGCGGATGATCTCAACCTTTAGGAGATGCGAGCGCTCTTCGAGCCGTTGCTCAAGCTCATCACACAGTTCTTCGTAGAACACAAGCGACCCAAGAATCGAGACAATCTGTTGGCTGCCCTTACGTTTCCCCGCACGTGGTGGTTGGTCGATCACCACCTGCACAAGCGAGAAATCGCCCAGCAGCCGCCCACGTTCGGTTCGATTCAGAATCACCGAGCGGTTGATGCGCTCAAGCGGGATTCGCATCTGATCAAGCTTTTGCCGAATCTGGAGTTCGTCCTTCATACCAAAGAGTGTGCCAATAGTCTGGCGTGTATTACGCGCCATAAGCGACAACTCCTGGTGCAACCAGCGCAAAATGTCGCGCCAGATGCCTAATGGTATTTGGCCATTCCATGCTAGAGCATCCGGCTCCAGTGTCAGCCGCCCTGGCCGCCGTAATTGATGGTGGGCGGGCGAAGCAACCAGCAAAATGAGCAGCCCGATCAGCGTATACAGCAGCAGGTACACCACAAGAATCACGCCGCCAATCAGGCTGATCCGGCTCAGGATGGCCAAGCTGAAGGTCTCCGACGATATCCGTGGTGGCTCGGGCGCAAACTGTCGTAACCCAGATCCTGTAATGAGCCGTGCAACATCGCTGTTTGTTAGATTCGTTGGTAATGCAGCACTTCCACTAATTAGGTTATTTGGGAACAGGCTCAGGTTCACCAGCGGTGCCTGAAGGGCAGGCTCGGTGCGCGTGGGGATTGAAAACGAGTTTGGACTCTGTACTAACAGAGTCACAAGCACTAATAGCGTTGCTGGGAGCACAACTGTCGCGAGCATGCGAAACAGCCGAAGCACTGGATGCTCGAAGCGCTGTGGGAAGACGCGTGTTCCAATCGATGCACGCAGGCGGTTGGCACTCCGAATCTGCTCATCTGAGAGTCTCTCGCGGCGAGTGAGCTTCCATAGCAGATTGCCAATTCGGCTCATTGCAATTATTCGATCAACACTCGCAGATTCATCACCTTGGAGTTTCGTGACATCAAGCCAGGCGGTAAGCGCCTCGCCACACACTGCAAGGATCTTGTCATCCAAATCGAGTGCGCGTACACCATCGCCGCGCGTGTCGGCCAGATCTGCCTGGAGTGCCATCGCTGAAGCAAGCGCCATCAGTGCGCGTGCCTGGAGTACGGGCGCCTGTTGGCTTTGGAATATCTGTAATGCCTCGTTCAGCACCTCTGCTGCGCGATCTGGCCGCTGTCGTGCAAGCAGCACTTCACCAAGTGCAAATTGCCAGAGTGCACGGCGCCATTGTGAGTTAAGCGCCGCTGGCCGAGAGAGTAGTCCATCGTAGGTCGAGGAGGCAGCGTCATACGCGCCCATCATCATATAGGTGCGTGCCAGCCGCTCAACAATATCATCCTCTAATTCTTCGGCGCTGCGCTGGCGTGCCAACGCACGTGCACGTCGGTAGGCGCTTACACTAAGTACATATAAGCGTGCAATCGTCCAATCCTGGCTGCGCCCAAGGTTCTCTAGTGCGCCAGGAATATGAATCTCGCGTACCCCTTGAATGAGTAATATCAGCAGGAGGTAGAGTGTTAATGGCAAGCGAACCATGGAATCCCACACAAGATACAAGCCACGCCGCTCTGCCACCCAATCATCCATTTGGCGGCCACCAATATCCATCCGTTGCGCAATCACCCGATACGCATCACCGAGTGCAATCAGCGATTGTTCAAGTTCGGTCGCCTCGCGTGGCAATGGCTGGCCCTCTGTTCGCCATTTGCGTTTTTCTAGGCGTAGAATGGCCCGACTCCGCTGTAGAACTTGCACCGCCTCCTTGAGAAACGCAATCGCTGCGGCCCAACTACCTTCAACATCCGATTCACTTGGGTCGAGTGCACGTGCGGCAAGCAGGCGCAGCAATTGTGCACGGCTGACAGCATCCGGTGCGATTGCAGCTACCTGTGCCGTCCCCTTGTGCCAATCGAGTGTAGGTTGCTGATCGCCCTGGGGTGTAGCCGAGGCTTGCTGGGTTTCACGTGTCGCTAGGGCTAGATTCATGCCGCGCAATAAATGACTCCAGCGGTATAGTGTTGCGTAGCTGTGTAGTCGCGCGTCATCACTACTCTGCTCAAGTAGCCGTGCGATCTGGAGATCGCGCTCACGCCGATCCAGCAGTTGGCGCACATATTCTGTAAACCCACGATGATAAAAACTGTAGGTTGTCTCAGAAGTGCTACTGTCTACGTCCAAAACCGGAGCAAGGCGGCCAAGTGAAGCTAGCAACTCTTCCTTTGAGCCAGTCCATTCAGCCAAGTGTGCCAGAAGTTTGAGCGGTAATGGTTCGAATGCTAACGAAAGTGTGGCAACAACCTCCTGATCGGCATCACCTTGTTCAGCCTCCAATATTGGCCGGATCTGTTCGTAGATCGCCTCATAACTAGCTTTTAGGGCTGTATCTAGGCTTTCGCGATCAAATGTCAGTAGTTTTTCGAGCGCCGCTGCGGTTGATCCAGTAGCTGGATCGAGTGCGCGCCGCCATGCACCCACATACCGCCGCACATACCCAAATGTTTCTTGGCTGGCATCTACAACACTGGCCACGAATGCTTCGGCTGGGCTTGGTGTGGCATCTTTGAAGCGCGAAGCAGCCAATGCCTGATCAAACGTGGCATGTGCAGTTTGATCGAGTTGTGCCAGAAAGTGCTGGTTCAAATATGCGGTAATATCGAGGTTGTTAGTATCATGCGATTCCCCGATATCCCAGACCCGTACACCAGCCTGTGCGCGTAATGCCTGAACCGCTGGCCCTGGCCGTGCCGTGCAAATAAAATTAACCCACTGTGGCAGATCTTGCACATCCGTCAGAACACTAATGATATTATTGCTCTGCCCGCCATCCCATTGCCATACGCGATCTAATCCGTCGATTACAATCGTTAGCGGTTGCGCAGATGGCGCGCGACCAAATTTGGTATGGTAGGTTTGCAGCGGCTCACGCACCAACGACCGAAAGGCTTCACGTGGGTGAATATCGCCAAGTTTTAGTTCTTTGACTTCAACTGCAACAATTTTGGTCCCTGTGGCGGCTCCGGTATTCACCTGCTGATTAACAACCAGTTGCCGGCCTACTAATCCGCCGATCTGGTATTCATCCCCCAAGTACGCCTTGAGTTGAGCTGCCAGCGCACGGCAGAACTCAATTGGGTTATCCCCACCTGGCAAACTACAGAAATGCGCCAAAAACGGGTGCGGCTCGCTCAAGCGCTCACGCACTAATTGAGCAGCAAAGGCAGTTTTGCCTATCCCAGGCGATCCAGTAAACACCAACATACGGTTGGTACTTTCAGTAAATGTGTTGATGGTATCGCGAAGATGCTGCCTCCCAACAAATTCTCCCGCATCTGGGTGAAGTTGCCGATCAATTGCCATGATGAGTGGTGTGATCAGGGAGACAACAGGGGATGGCGGCGCTGGAGAAGGCTGAACGCTACCATTCTCAGTTGTTGCAGCTGCTGGGATGGATGCTGGCTGGATGAGGGCTGCGGCGTCGCTCATGCGGTAGCCTCTGCTTCAATTCTGTATCACAATTGATCAACAAGCTTACTACCATTTCGTGTAATACTCAGATAATATCACAGCAGTAGCTGATTGCGAAGTGATTCGTCAGCTTGTGCCATTCACATCAGGGGAGTAGTCGATGTTCACGTTCATACCCTACGCTTCAAACTACACCATTCGACGCACTTCGCTTGACCCACGTTTGTTCAGCGTTGTTCTACTAGCCGCATTCGCCTGGCTGGCCGCCAGCCTCATGCTGACCCCGCCAACAATCTCGCCACCGAGTGTGAGCCGAAGCCCACTAGCATTTGTCCCTAATCGTGGCCAAAGCGATCCACAAGTTCGTTTTGAAGCCAGCAGCCTGGGTGGTACAGCATTCTTCACTGAACGTGAGATTGTACTTGCTTTGCCATATGAGCAAAGCACGAATACACTACGTATCGCATTTGATGGTGCAGCTTCACAACCTGTACTTACCGCCGAACAGCGCCTGCCTGGCGTTATGAACCTTATTCAGGGGGATGATCGTGCAAATTGGCAGGTCGGCCTACCAACCTATGCCGAGC
Organism: Roseiflexaceae bacterium; assembly: GCA_031362265.1. GTDB lineage: Bacteria > Chloroflexota > Chloroflexia > Chloroflexales > Roseiflexaceae > JANLSE01. The sequence goes on along the minus strand of JANLSE010000351.1, from coordinate 17,203 downwards.
TACGCTATCACGAGATCTATCCTGGTATCACACTACAATACGAAGGCTTTGATGGCTTCCTGAAGAGCACCTTTGCTGTCGCGCCCGGTAGCAACCCGGCGAATATTCAATGGCACTATAACGGCGCTTCACATGTACAAATCGTGCCAGCTAGCGGCGATCTGCAAATCACCCTGGCAGCGGATCGGGCACCCTTAATCGAGCGTGCCCCAATTGCCTGGCAGGATGTCAATGGCAGCCGTATCCCAGTTGTTGCCCGCTTCGAACTACGCGCCGATGGTAGTGTTGGGTTTGCACTTGGTTCATACAACCCGAGCCTGCCACTGACCATTGACCCAACACTGGAATATAGCACCTATATGGGCGGTACAGGAGCCGATCGAATCCATTCTGTTGCGATTGACAGCGCAAGTGGGGATGTTTTTGTGGTTGGTGAAACCAGTTCATCTCCCTTTCCTGGCTCGCCAACGGCAATTGGCACAACCGGCCCAGGTAGCTTCCCGAATGTTTTTGTGGCCCGTGTCAAAGCGGATGGTAGCGCCACACTCTACCGTACGATCATTGGTGGTACAAACACCGATATTGGTCGTGCCATTGCTGTCAATGGTGGCATTGCAGCGGTAACGGGCAACAGTTATTCGAATAACTTCCCAACCCAAAACGCATTGGATAGCACGTATAATGGTGATGCAGATATCTTTGTGCTGACGCTTGATGCGACCGGCAATCTGACATATGGCACCTATGCTGGTGGGAATGGTGCAGATTTGGCCTATGGCATTGCTGCCCAAGGCAATAATCTATTGCTGGTTGGCACAACCGATGGCCTCTCGTTTGGCACGCCACAGGGTGGCACCGATGCATTGGTGCTAAAGATCGACAAGACACAAGGCGCGGCTGGGTTGGTCTATTCCCAGCGCTTGGGTGGCTTCTTTACTGATCGTGGCTTGGCGATTGCAGCCGATAGTGCCGGTGCTGCCTATGTTACCGGAACCACACAATCCGATGGCGCTTCGGCCACTGCCAAATTCCCAATCGCTGGCTCGCCACTCCAAACCAATTCGGGTGGTAGCGCAGATGCGTTTATCACAAAAATCGATTCGACCGGTACAGTCGTTTATAGCTCCTTTATTGGCGGGAACGACTTTGATGAGGGTCTTGGCATCGCAGTGCTTCCGGCTGGCGATAATGTCTACCTCACCGGGCGTACGCTCTCAAGCGATTTCCCAAGCGCAATAGGTGCATTGAGTGGCCAAGATGCATTTGTGTTTCAGCTGAACCTAAATACAAATACGATTGGGTATAGTCGATATCTTGGAAGCCCTGGCGTCGATCAAGGCAACGCGATTGCGCTCGATAATACAAATGCCGCCTATGTTGTAGGCTCAACAAGTTCAACAAGCTTCTTTGAACTGAATCCACTCACAGAAATGGCAGGCCAGGGTGGCAATAGCGATGGCTTCCTGACACGCTTTGACGCGATAGGAACGCCAAGTTATAGTACTCGCCTTGGCGGTTCTTCCGATGATTTCGCCACTGGTGTTGCAACAATTGCTACAGCTGCTGGCGAGAAAATCTATGTTGGTGGTTATACCAATTCAAATAACTTCCTACAAGCAATTCCTCCAACTACGATTCAGCCAACCTTTGGCGGTAGCGACGATGGCTTCTTAGTCCGAATTGCAAATGCCCGGCCAATCGTGGATCTGAATGATAATACTCCTGCTAATGGCATCGATTTTGGCCCAGTAACATGGACTGAGGCAGGCGGGGCGACAGCCGGTACCGGCGCGGTTGCGGTGGTTTCCACAACTGGCCTTAGCGTGGCAGATCCAGACAGTCCTAAACTTGCGTATGCCGAGGTGCGCTTTGTCGCATCGAGTGGCACAGCCGCAACTCCGATTGTGCCTGCCGGTGGCGCTGCAGAATCACTTGGCGTTACCCTCAGTGGCGGAATTACTGGTAGTTATTCCGCTGGTACTGGAGTACTCCGCCTTACCGCTGGCGTAGCTACAACCCGTGCAGATTTTCAGACAGTACTACGCACAATTACCTATAACAATAGCGCAAATGCACCTTCCGCAGGTACACGTACCCTGGCCTTCGAAGTGAATGATGGTATTGATGGTAATAATCCATTTGCGATCAGCACAGTCAATGTTGTTGCAAGTAACGACCCACCAGCCCTGACAGTGCCAGGTAGCCCAACTGTTACCGAAGATATCGCTTCTAGTATCAGTGGCATCAGTGTTGCTGATGTCGATGCGGGTAATAGTGCCATTCAGGTGACACTAAGTGTGCCGGTAGCTGCTGGAACATTGAGTGCAACCAACGGTGGCGGCTCAGCAGTTGTAACCGGTAGTGGCACTGCCAGCCTGACAATCACTGGCGCACAGACTGAGATCAATACTGCTTTAGGCACACTTCAGTTTACCGGTGCACTGGATTTCAACGGTTCTGTTACGCTGAGCGTTGGTGCGGATGACCAGGGCAATACACCTGCCCCTGCACTCACCGATAGTAAAACCGTCAGTATTACCGTTAGCCCAGCCAACGATGCGCCTGTTATTCCCTCATCGCCACCAAGTGTCACGGTTGTTGAAGATACCCCCAAAACGATCAGTATCACCACCGATCTTGGTATGAGCGATGCGAAGGATACAACATCGCCTCCAGCCGCCGCCGGTGCGGCTTCGTTCCCACCAGTAACTTCAATAAACGTTTTGACGCCACCTACCAATGGTGCGCTTTCCGCAGCTGACATCATAGCTGGTACATTCGTCTACACCCCGAATTCAAATGTGAATGGTAGTGATAGCTTCCAGATCCGGGTTTGCGACCAAGGGACTCCTGGGAGTGCCTGTTCAAATCTGACGGTCAATGTGACGATTACCGCTGTCAACGATCCACCCAGCTTTACCAAGGGTGCCGATGTCACCGTGCTGGAAGATTCTGGTGCGTATTCTGGTGCTGGATGGGCTACTGCGCTCAGCACAGGACCAAGTAATGAGAGCGGCCAGACACTAGCGTTCACGGTCAACAACGACAATACCAGCCTCTTCAGTACACAACCTGCGATTGCCGCTAATGGCACTCTCAGCTTTACGCCCGCTGCGAATGCTTCTGGTAGCGCGACGGTGACTGTACATGTACAGGATAATGGTGGAACCGCGAATGGCGGCAATGATACCTCGGCAGATCAGACCTTTACCATTACAATCACGCCCGTGAATGATGTGCCAAGCTTCACAAAGGGCGCTGATGTAACGGTGCTGGAGGATTCTGGCGCATATTCTGCATCCTGGGCAACCAGCGTTACTGCTGGTCCGAATGAGAGCGGGCAGACGATCAGTTTCGTGATTGTTACAAACAGCAATGCTGGCTTGTTTAGTAGCCCACCAGCGGTTTCCGCGAATGGAACACTGACATTTACACCAGCAACCAATGCAAATGGCAGCGCCACAATCACACTCCATGCCACCGACAATGGTGGAGTACTCAATGGTGGACAGGATACATCGACACCTGACCAGAGCTTTGTTATTAACGTAACAGCCGTAAATGATCCACCCAGCTTCACCAAAGGCGCAGATGTGACCGTTGCTGAAGATTCGGGTGCCTACTCAGGGGCTGCCTGGGCAACCGCAATAAGCCCCGGCCCGAGTGACGAGAGCGGCCAGACCGTCAGCTTCAATCTGACCAATACAAATAACAGCTTGTTTAGTGTACAGCCAGCAATTGCGGCCAATGGCACACTAAGCTTTACACCGGCTGCGAATGGCTTTGGTAGCGCCACCGTAACTGTAAGTGCACAGGATAATGGTGGTACAGCCAATAGTGGTAACGACACATCCGTAGGCCAGACCTTTACAATCACGATTACTTCTGTCAATGACGGCGCGCCAATTGTAGTTGCTGACAGCGACACAACTACTGAAGATACCGCCAAGAACATCACAGTTACCACGAATGATAGTGACCCTGCCGATGCGCCATTTGGTGGCGTGAATCCACAGAGTGTCTCGATTGGCACACCGCCTGCCAATGGCACCGCAACTGTGAATCCCTCAACTGGCGTTATTACCTATACGCCAGCCACCAACTACAATGGTAGCGATAGCTTCACCTATACAGTCTGCGATATTGAGTCGATCCCGGCCAACGTACTTTGCAGTGCCCCTGCGATAGTTACCATCACAATCACACCTGCGAATGACCCGCCAACTGCGGTGGCAGAGACTGTAACCACTCCTGAGGATGGTGGCGCGATTGTGGTTAATGTGTTGGCAAACGATACTGATGCACCTGATAACACTGGTGAGACTCTGACGGTGACTGCGGTGACACAGCCACTGTATGGGACTGTAACACTCGTTGCGAGTGTTGTTAGCTATACACCACAGCTCAATTACTATGGCCCAGATAGTTTCACCTATACCATTTCGGATGGGAATGGCGGTACTGCAACAGCAACAGTCACGCTCACAGTAACGCCAACGAATGATCCGCCAACCGCAACCAATGATCAGGCAAATGTTCCCAAGAACAGCTCGAATAATCAGATTTCGGTGCTTGCGAACGACTCGTTCGCGCCAGATCTTGGTGAGACACTGAGTGTGACGGCTGTTGGAATCGCATCCCATGGAACCGTGACAATCGCACCAGGTGGCGTGGCAGTCCTCTACACACCCGCTACTGGGTATGAAGGGCCAGATAGCTTCACGTATACCGTGAGCGATAATAATGGTGGTAGCACAACAGCGACTGTGGATCTCATGGTGGGTAAATTCAACTCCTTCCTACCACTTGTGCTTGGCAAGCCAATACCTCCGGATCTGGTTGTGACAGATTTCCATATCACACCAGCTGGGCCAACCATTGGCAGTGGTACTCCTGTGCAGATCAGCGTAACTGTTAAGAATAACGGTACGTCATTCGCCAATGCGTTCTGGGTCGATTTCTATATGAACCCAAGCACACCACCTACTGCCGCTAATACACGTTGGGATGTCGTATGTACACTGAAGCCTTGTCGTGGTATTGCATGGTTTGTGAAGGATGGTTTGCGTGCAGGTGAGAGTATTATTCTGACATCTACTCCCGATAGCTACGATCCATCATTTACACGTTGGGATGGCTCGTTCGCTGCGGGTGTGCGTAACCTGTATGTATATGCTGATAGCTGGAATGGTAGTGTGCCCTATGGCGCTGTGGATGAGGGCAATGAGACCAATAACCGCGCCGAAATCCTTGGGCTGACGGTAGCCAGCACCATCCAGCAAAATAATCTATCCGATCAACCAGAGCTGCCACTACCAGAGCGCCCGCAACCAATCGATCTCCTTACACGTCGCGAAGCGGGCATGCACTAGAAAGGATCTCATGATGATTCGTAAAGCAATCAGCCTGATAATGATTGTCAGCGGTATGCTGATGACCATTAGTGGCTTGGGGGCATTTGCTCCTACGAGCAGCGCCTATGCGCAGAGTGCTCCACAACCTACGCCGCGCCCAGCACTGCCACCTGAGAAGGATGGCGACTCCGATGCCAATAGCCAGGATATGGCGCATGTGACGGGCACTGTTATTGATCAAACCACCGGTGCACCTGTTCCCAATGTGCAGGTTCAGGTTGGTGATAAGATTGTGATGACCGACGCCAATGGTAACTATGATTTATGGCTCGAGCCAGGCGATTACACGATCATAACTGTTGCCGCCGATGGAACGCCACAACAGGCTGTTCAGGTTGTGCTCCCATCGGGACAGATGGTTGTTCAGCATCTCGCCTGGGCACCCCCAATAGTTGCGACCGCTGTGCCGACCCCTGTTGCTTCCCAAGCGGTTACTGCTCCTGAGCAAGTCATTGTCAAAACAGAGGGCGCAATGCCTGGCCAGTTGCCACACACGGCTGGCAACCCGCTGTTCCTGCTCGGCGATTGGTTTTGGGTTAGCCTGGGATTTGCACTCATTTTGGGTGGCATTATTGTTGGTACGCGTGCTGATGCATTACATGGATCTGCACGTATGCTGGCACGTTACGCTGCGCGCCAACCGCGTTCAAACGCAAGCGCAGATACCGCCGCATTCTTGGCTGCGCTCTTAACCAGTGAAGTACGCGCAGCAACCCCACGTGATGACGCCCTATTGTATGCGCTGCTGGATCGGGATGCACAACGCCGCCGCAACGCACAGGATCTGCTTGCCGAGCTATTACAGAACCCCGTGATAGCATAAGCATAAATAGTGAAAGGGCTAAGGTGTAAGAGTGCTGCTAGCTCTAACCTTAGCCCTGTTTTTACGCCTTCAGTAGCCCACTATCGCGTGCCGCACGGATTGCCGCGGTGCGTGAACCAACCTGAAATTTGCTATAGATCGTGCTAAGGTGTGAGGTTACCGTTCTGCGGCTAACGATCAGTGCTTCGGCGACCTGGGCATCGCTAAGGCCCTGGGCGACAAGCTCTAGCACTTCGAGTTCCCGCGCGGTAAGCCCGGCGCTATTCGAGTTGTTTGCGGGTACGCTATTTGTGATTGCTACCGGTGCAAGCGACTGAGCTATTCGATCGCGTAGCACGGTTAAGGCGTGATCGAGGCGAATGGCACTGGTGGCTGGGTTGGCCGCCCATGCTAATAGTTGTGAAACCTCTGGAGTAGCTGGCTCGACACGCGCTGTGGGAGTTGCCATTTGTATCAACGCCTGCTGCCAATCAATATCTGAGTTTGGCATAAGTTGCTCTAGTATACGAAGAATAGCAATCACCTGCGGTTTGGCCTGGATGGTAATTGCAAGCCTGAGGCCTTCCTGAAGCAATCGCGTGGCGACATCTGCTTCCTTAAGGGCTTGCGCAAGCTGTGCAAGATTACGCAGAGATTCGGCCATCCCCCATTGGTCGCCAATCTCGCCAAACAGACGATAACACTGTTCATACTGATCCGCAGCATCGGAGAGCTCGCCAAGCGCGGCAGCTGTATCGGCTAAGTAGCGTAAGCAGATCGCAATCCCTCGAATATCGCCAAGCTGCTGACGAATATCCAAGCTTGTACGGAACAGCCGACGCGCATCTACCAACCCACCAGTGCGCGCGGCCACCTTGCCAAGGTTCACAAGCGAAAATGCCATGCTCCAGCGGTTTCCGATTTGTTCTTCCAATGCCAGGCTTTGCTGCGACCATGTGCGCGCCGCGTGATCATCCCCTTGATCATAGGCAGTCTGGCCGAGGATGTTACATGCCACCGCCTGGCCATATTGATCCTTTAATGTGCGTGCAACCGTGAGGCCTTCTTGTGCTAATGCCAAGCCACGTGGGTAATCTCCCGCATAGGCCATCACAGCAGCTTGGTAATTGAGCGGGAAAATGAGTTCTGCACTGGCTTCTTGGGCGCGCAGGAGTGCCACACTCTGATCGAATAATCGCGCAGCCTCATCGATTCTCCCAAGATAAAAGGTAAACCATGCCTCACGTGCGAGCACACAACCAAGTGCTAGTGCCGTAGATGCCTCTGGATGATCAGTTGCAAGCGCACGACGCGCCAACCCAAACATTTCAGCACCTTCACGAAACCAGCTACGCATATCGTAGAGATGGAATAAGCTAGGTGTTGCACGCGTAATCCGTGCTGTGTCGCGTGTTGTGATTGCATAGCGCCAGGCAGCACGAATATCTGCCATGTCGGCATTGATTCTCGCGAGCGCTACTTGTTGCTCAGGGCCACGCAGTTGCACCGTGAGCCGATCCAGCATGCCCAGACAAAATTGCATATGGCGCTGCTCTGAGCTCTGGCTCGTATCCTGCTGCGAACGTTGCTCTGCGGCATATTGTCGAATCACTCCAGGCAAACGATAGCGGGTTGGCCCACCGATGGTATGCGCCGGCTCGCGCCGAATCATGGATTTGTTGATCAATCCAGCCAAGAGGTTCAGCAACGATGCGCGTTGGCCGGCGGTCAGTGCTGGGTCGTGGAGCACAGCCTCAGCCGCTTCACGACTAAAACTACCATGGAAGAGTGCTAGTTGCATGAGTGCTTGCTGTTCGGTAGGTACAAGCAGATCCCACGATGAATTGAAGGCCACCCGTAGGCTTCGCTGGCGAGCAGGCAGATCTGGCCGATCGGTTGTGAGTAGATCGAGGCTTTGTTCGAGTTCTGTTGCGATCTCACTGCACGATAAGATACTCGCCCAGCCTGCGGCAAGCTCAATTCCAAGGGGTAATCCGTCGATCAGCCCGCAGATGCGACTCATGTCCGCTAAAATCTGATCAGTAATCTGGATCTGTGGATTCTGGATGTGAACCAGTTGTGCAAAGAGTGTGACCGCACTATATTCTAGTATTGGCCGATCCTTCTGCTCCAGGGGATATTGCAACCCATCGATTATGCAAATCGTCTCGCCTGCGATCCCTAAACGTTTACGGGAGGTGGCAAGGATCTTCACTTCGGGTGCGTAAGCCAGGATGAGACTCACAAAATCCGTGCCAGTTTCGAGAAATTCTGCGTCATCAAACAACAGCAGCAAGGTGCGCTCGCGTAAGAAATCCAATACCTGATCCGCCGCAGGCACCGATTCAGAGATCGCTAACCCTAAACTGCGTGCGATCAGTGCAGCCAATCGCTCGCTGGCAATTGCGCTAGGAAGTGGCGCATCAAGCGCAACAAAAAAGACCCCATGCATATACTGCGCTTGAGCAAGCAGCGTATGGGCCACCTGTAATGCGAGGTGGGTCTTTCCCACTCCGCCGACTCCCAACAGTGTAATGAGGCGGCAGGCTGGATCATGGAGTAATGTGTGTAGTTGGTGCTGTTCTGATTCACGCCCAACTAAGGATCTTGCTAGTGCTGGTATAGTAAGCTCGGCACGCCGTGGTAATAATCCGTTTGGCAGTGCTAGTTCTTTGGTTGAAAAAGCGACATCATCCATACGTTACCCATACACTATCTCTATTCATTGCCATGAACCGTATTTTTACTGATGCGACATGCGCTTGGATGATGTACCCTAGCGGTACATTAGAAAAGTTGAGAACAAGCCCATGGAGCCATCCGTTGACAGTGCTGTTCAATATGCGTTAGGCCGATTGCGGGGTGAGTTGCCGCCAACATTGTACTACCATTCCTTAACCCATACTTGTGATGATGTGCTCCCCGCTGTCGAGCACTTTGCTAGCCTTTCGGCCATCCAAGGGAGGCCATTACAATTGCTGCGCATAGCAGCATGGTATCATGATATTGGCTTCATTCTGCAACGCGCCGATCACGAAGCAGTTAGTGCCCAGATCGCGCGTGACTTCCTACCAACATGTGGTTTTCCCCCGCAAGATGTACAACACATTGTGGGAATGATCGCAGCGACAAAGCTCCCCCAATCCCCACAGAACCTCCTCGAAGCACTGCTCGCTGATGCAGATCTTGATGTGCTTGGCCGTGAGGATTTCCCCACCCGTAACCAAGCACTACGTGCCGAACTACTAAGCGCTGGCGTGGCGTTTAGCGATGCACAATGGTACGATCAACAACATACATTCCTGCAAAACCATCGCTACTGGACTCCAATTGCTCGCCAAGTTCGTGATGCCGGCAAACAACGTAACCTCGCCTATATGGCCCAACTTCTCGCAGTTGCCCAAACAACACCAACTGAATAAATGTGGGTAACTCCAATGATTTTTTGATTATTTGGCAAGTTATCCTTGACATTATTGGTAAAATCAGATATATTCCAATAATATGTTGGAGGATCGTTGAACATGCCTCAATTTGATGACATTGATTTCAAACTACTCGATTTGCTTCAGCAGAATGGCCGCATGGCACATACTGCGTTGGCTAAGGTTGTTGGTCTATCATCGGCCTCGGTCTATGCGCGTGTGCAGCAGCTTGAGCATGCAGGTGTTATCAAGGGCTATACAGCACTGATTGATTCTGAGAAATTAGGCAGCCAGATCATTGGGTTTATTCGGGTAACAACGCAGCCAAATGCGGGTGAGTACACCTTATTTGAGCGTTTTGTAGCCGAGGAAGCTGCGATTGTTGAGTGTCACGATGTGACTGGAGACGACAATTATATATTGAAGATCCAGATCCCTTCATTAGAGGCATTGCGCGATCTATTGGCGCGTATTCGTAGTTTGGCTCCTGTCATGCAGACACGTACTGCGATTTCGTTAGCTCGTATCAAAGAGTATGGCGCGGTTCAGGTTGGTTCCGACACACTATCCGACGTTCAAATCAGCTGAAGGAGCAATTCTATGGCAGCATTAAAACCTACCGTCGCAATACCCGGCCCACGTGCACAGGAATTTGTTGAGCGTGATCGAGCCGTTTATACTCCTGCGATGGGGCGTGTATATCCATTTGTGATCGAGCGTGGCGAGGGGTGTTATGTATGGGATGTGGATGGTAATCGATACCTCGATCTGAACGCTGGCATTGCCGTCGTCGCGGCAGGGCATTCGCATCCACGTATGGTCAAGGCCATTCAGGAGCAGGCTAGTAAATTTATCCACATGGCTGGCACCGATTTCTATAGCGAACCGATGGTGAAGTTTGGCGAAAAGCTGATTTCACTTATGCCGAAGAGTCACCAGTGGGGCGTGTTCCCATGTAATTCAGGCACTGAGGCAGTTGAGGCGGCGATCAAACTTGCGCGCTATGTTACCGGGCGCCAGGGTATTATTGGCTTCTTTGGCGCATTTCATGGCCGCTCGACTGGCTCGCTTGCACTCACTGCATCGAAAGCTGTTCAGCGCCGTGGCTATGGTGCGATGACCCCCAATACCTACCATGCCTTTTATGCGAATCCATATCGCCCGCCGCTTGGGGTTGCCAGTGAGCGAACAGCTGAGGCATGTTTGGAATATATCGAAAAGACACTTTTTACTACGGTGGCTCCACCATCCGATATTGCGGCGATTATTATTGAGCCAATTCAGGGCGAGGGCGGCTATGTGGTGCCGCCAGCTGGGTTCTTGTGTGGCTTGCGGCGCATTTGCGATGAGCATGGCATTCTGCTGATCTGCGATGAGGTTCAGAGTGGGATTGGGCGCACCGGGAAGATGTGGGCATTTGAGCATGAGTGTGCAGATGGTGCTACTCGCAGTGATGGCCATGTCTGCTATGGCCCGGTTATCCCCGATATTGTGGCTGCGGCAAAGGGGCTTGGTGGGGGTATGCCAATCGGCGCGATGATTGCACGCAAGGAATTGACCGATCAGTGGGGTGTGGGTGCCCATGGTTCGACATATGCTGGCCATGCGTTGTCTTGCGCGGCAGCCTACGAGGTTCTTTCGCTTGTGGAGGAGGAACTCGCCGAAAATGCCGCCAATGTCGGCTCATACCTCAAGCAGGGCCTAGAAGAATTGCAAGGGCGCTATGATGTGATTGGCGAAGTGCGTGGACGCGGGCTGATGATTGGCGTTGAGTTTGTTATGGATCGTGTGTCGAAAACTGCCGATAAGCATCTGGCCGAAGAGCTTATGGAGGAGTGCTTCCGGCGTGGCCTGTTGGTACTGACATGTGGTGCCTCGACGATTCGCTTCTGCCCACCCCTCACCATTACTGAAGAGCAGGTGAATGAGGGCCTGACGATTTTTGAAGAGGCGTTACAGGCATTGGTTCTCAAAGCTTGACAAACAGATCATGATGGTAAAAGCGGGGGTTGTATTGCAGCCTCCGCTTTGTGTTGTATCCGTATCGCTACCGAAAGAGCCATAAAAGGTATGCTATAATCAGTGATAGTTTGTGCTCTTGAGTAAGGAGCCCCATTAGCATGTCGATGCATATTCATACCGGCACGCCTCCACTCATTAGTGGTGCAATGGCGCGAGTTGAACGGCGGATGCCGCACCCTGGCAAAATCTTGGTACGCGTTGGCCAACGTGTTGAGCCAGATGATGTTATTGCCCGCTGTTTTGTTCCAAGTTTGCCACAAATCATCAACCTTGCACGTGCTCTTGCGATCGCCCCAGCAAAAATTAGCCGCGCCATGCTGCTAGAAGTTGGTAATAAGGTTGAACAGGGCGCAATCCTGGCGCGAACCAGCCGATTTGGTGGGCGAACCTGTTTGGCGTCGGTTGGTGGTGAGATTGTTGCTATCGATGGTGAGACTGGGTATGTCACGATTATTCCCGATCCGGTTGCTTTTGAATTGCAAGCTAATGTGCGCGGAATCGTCATGGAGGAATTGTCGTTGGAGGGCGTGCGGATCGAAACTCCTGCAGCACAAGTGTATGGTGCCTTCGGTTTTGGGCAGGAACGTGCCGGTGTGTTGCGTTTGGTGGTAACGGATCCCTCGGAGCCAATATTGCCTGAGTTGATTGATAATCGTAGCGCATATGCGATTGTTATTGGTGGTAATGGTATTACTGCCGCAGCATTACGGCGTGCAGCGCAGAGTAATGTTCGCGGGGTTATTGTTGGCGGGATCGACGAGGCCGAGTTACGTGCATTTCTGGGTTGGCAGAATGTTGCCGGTTGGCGGGCCAGTACCCGTATGTGGCAAATGCCAGCACTTGTACCCGGCCAGGATCAAGGGCTAACGTTGGTTGTCACCGAAGGGTTTGGTGAGCGGCCAATGGCAGCGCCACTATTTGAACTCCTCGCATCACATGATCGTCAGGAAGCGTTTATTGAAGGCGTAACCCAGTTGCATGGGCCACTGCGTCGTCCACGGGTGGTTGTGCCGCTTTCGAGCCGAACGCCTGGCTTGCAGGTGGACATGCCACGGCCAACGATTCGCCCAGGGGCAACGGTTCGGTTGTTGGACACTGAACATTTGGGGCAAATTGCAACCATACGGAGTGTTTCTGCTGGCACGCGGCGATTGCCTTCGCGGGCACGCGCCGCAGCTGTTGAAGTATTGCTGGAAGACTCAACGACGGTGCTTGTGCCACGAGCGGCTGTTGAGGCGCTGAGTTAATGCTCACAAAGCAACCCATAACGCAAACTGATGCGCAGAGTACTGCCGCACCGCGGATTCTCGTCGTCGATGACGAGCAGCATATGTGTGATGTCTGTTCACGCACCTTGCGGCGTGCGGGTTATTCGGTTGTTGCAACCAGTAAACCGGATGAAGCAGTTGCCGCATTGCGTTCTGGCGGCTTCGATTTGTTGCTTACCGATATTAAGATGCCAACCATCAGTGGTTTGGATCTTGCACATGTTGCGCGCGAGAGCGATCCGACCATCGCGATTATTATCATGACCGGTTTTGCGTCGATGGAACACCTGCATCAGTCGGTGAAGCGCGGGGTTGCCGATTTTCTTTCAAAGCCTTTTGAGTTAGAGCATTTACGATTAGCTGTTGATCAGGCTCTGCATAAGCGCACTATTCTTCAGGATAACGTTCGCCTTCAAGCGATAGCCCAGCTACTGGCAAATAGTGAAAAGCTGAGCACAACTCTCGATTTGAATGAGCTTACCGACATGATCCTACGGGTAATGCTCTCACAGAGTGGTTGTCGCGCTGCGTTCTTGGTTCTTACTGATCGGCAGCAGGCATCTAGCCCTGAGGCAGTACTCACAGAAGTAGGCCAGTCGCTCGCACGGCGAACGATCAATGATCATCAGTTACATTCCGATACAGCGCAGACATTCGCAACCCTAGATGGAGTAGCACTGAACACAGCGTTTTCGATACCATTACGGGCACAGGGCGAAATACATGGTGTTCTGGTGTTGTGTGATGATCGGGAGCCGATCCTGAAGCCCGATGTGCAGGAATCGATACTGCTGCTTGCCAATCATGCCAGTGCTGCACTGCGCAATGCCTATTTGTATAGCCAGATTGATGTGGCATATCAACGATTACAAGAACTGGATCGACTGAAGAGTGAATTTCTGGCAATTGCCTCGCATGAATTGCGCACGCCGCTCTCGATTGTGCTGGGTTATAGTTTGATGGTACACGATCAGAGTAATGGTGATCAACGCGAATATATGCAGCGGGTGATGGAAGGAGCGCAGCGGATCAAAGAAGTCGTTGACGACATGGTCAGTCTGCGGCATCTTGAGACAAAAGAGGCTGCGCCAGTTCTAGCACCAATCGTCGTTCAAGAAGTTGTACACCAGGCGATACAGCATAGCCAGCAATTGATTACTGGCAGTCAGCATACATTGACGATCGAAATGCCGCAGGATGGATTGGTGGTACAAGGTGATCGTGAGAAAATCCTGCTTGTGTGTAACCACTTGATTTCGAACGCGGTTAAGTTTACTCCACCCGAGGGGCAAATTCGGATCAGCGCTGCTATCTGGAGTAGTGCACAAATGATTGCGAACGGGGCTACATATATCCCGAATCCACCCTTGCTTGATATGAATTGGGTGGTGCTTGCATTTGAAGATAATGGTGTAGGAATAGCCAAACGTGAACAGCGCCGAATTTTTGATCGATTTTATCAGGTCGCCGATTCGTTACGCCGAGATCGTGGTGGGCTTGGGTTAGGGCTTGCGCTGGTGCGTGAGCTTGTTATTGCACTGGGTGGCATTATCTGGGTACAAAGCCGCGAAGGCGTAGGAAGTACGTTCGCCGTTGCATTGCCACAGCTTCAGGATGAATCTGCCTGAACATCTACTACTACTGAAGACTGCGAAAGGCGAAGAGCACGAATGACAAACCGACTTATGGTTATCCCTGGCGAAAGCGACGATTTGCGCGCGCTTCAAGGCCAAATGGGAACTGATTTTACTGTACAAGTGATCGATGATTCAAATGATGCCCTGTGGGAAGTTCGTACGAACCCACCAGATGTCATTGTTGCGAATGTTGATCTAAGTGGGATGAGTGGGATCGATCTTGCCGAGATTCTTCCCAATTTTGGTGTAGCTACACGCTTGGTGCTCTGGAGTAGTGTTGCCAATCAATCAGCTGCTCAGCAAGCAGGAGAGCTAGGTGTTTTCCGATTTTTGACAGCTCCCTTATCTTCACACGATCTCGAGAGTGCGATCCGCGACGCGCATCAGGATGCGGTCTCAGCTGCTGCTGCTGCTCTTCAAATACAGGAAGCCGCGGCCGCAGCTGAGGCAGCTGAGGCAGCTGAGGCAGCTGCGATAGCGTCAGAGCCACGCGAACGATCGCGGCGCTTGCATGATGTTCCGCCGCCGCCTGCGCCAATTGAGCGTGCAAAGCGCCTACATGATGTTGCGCCAGCTCCAACCCCTCCTGAGCGAACCAAACGCATGCACGATGTTGCGCCAGCTCCGGTTCCGGGAGAGCGATCCAAACGCATGCACGATGTTGCACCAGCACCATCGCTTTCAGAGCGTGCGCGCCGAGCGGCACACCAAGAGCCAACACCAGCACCTGCGCCGGCCGAACCGAGCTCAAAGCCATCGCATACCCGCCAAGGGGCGCTTGTACTAACCGCCGAAAACCTCAAGCCGATTCGTTCACGGATGGAATCGCTTGAGCGTGAGTTTGGCTCGCAATGCATCATGCTTGCTGATCGTGCTGGCATGCTATTGGCCGAGGTTGGTACGACAGCCGGGCTGCCAACAATGATTCTATTGCCATTGCTATCCACCAGTTTTTCCACAGCAGGGCAGATATCGCAGATGTTACGCGAGAAGGAATCATCGTCACTGTATGTACATGAAGGGGTGAACTATGATGTTTACTGCTTCGATGTATTGCAGAAATATATGTTGGTTATTGTGTTCGCTAAATCATCCGGATCCCAAACAACTAAAATTGGCTCCGTTTGGGTCTATGCCAAGCGTGCGATTCGCGATATTGAAGATATGCTTGTATAGAGAGCACAGCGCATAACGCACAGCAATTCTTCGTTGTGTGTTGTGCGCTGTTTCATGCCCGGCGTGCGCTGCTTGCGTATCCGATCACGCCGATGCCAATCAGTATGAGTACGAGTAGGGCAGCTAGTTTTACAAATGGGGATGTGCCCGAGATACCGATCAGCCCAAAACTGGCACTAAGCCCATAGTAGAAAATAACAATCTGGCGATTGCTGAAGCCCATATCGCGCAGACGGAAATGCAGATGATCGCGCCCACTCTGCATTGGGGATCGGCCAGCCAATATACGGGTGATGATCAGCCAACCTACATCCAAAATGGGGACGCCCAGCACCAATAGTACGGTTGCCAATTTCGCACCGCCAATTATTGCACTCACGCCGAGCATAAATCCTAAAAACTCTGCCCCACCCCCCATGAAAATACGAGCGGGTGGGAAGTTAAAAAGCAAAAACCCCGCACAGGCACCGGCAATGGCCAATGGTATGAGTGCGATTGTTAGTTGTGGCGGGCTGAGCCGCAGCGCATGGAGCGCCAGCATCGCGGATGCAATCAGCGAAACACCGGCTGCCAGGCCATCCAGGCCATCCGCGAAATTAACCGTGTTGCTCATCCAGCCAATCCAGAAAATGGTTGCAATGATTGCTAGCCACGGGCTGATTGCATAAAGATCGACTTGGGAAGTGAATGGAAAGTTGAATGCGGTGAGCACGATCCCACGTGCCTCAGTTGGCAATCCTTGCGCATCCATATAGCGTGTCTGATCCCATACAAACGGCCCTACGGCCACCAAACCAGCGCCAGCCTGCGCCAAGAACTTCGGTAGCCATGGTAATTCATACAGATCATCAAGCCACATCACGCCAAAGATCAGGCTGCCACCAAGGATGACAAGCCCTAAGCGCAATTCCTCAAAAGCGCTACGCTGCATTGCGGGATCCAATAGGCTCAGTGCCAGTGTGGCAATAATTGCCAGCGTGCAACCTAGGTAGATTGCAATCCCACCAACATGTGGTGTGGGCTGTGTGTGGTGTCGCCGCCCACCGGGTTTCTGTACCCAGCCACGGCGTAACGCGATTCTGATCACTTGTGGAACTAATAGTGCAGTCAGGCTACCTGCAAGAAGAAACGTAAGGGCGAGTATGAATGCCGACATGAGCGACATGGAATAATCCTTAAGATCCCACTCCGAATGGATTGTATGCTTACCCTGTGCCAAATTGGCGATCGCCTGCATCGCCCAGACCCGGAACGATATAGCCAATCTCATTGAGGCGCTCGTCGATCGCTGCCAAATGGATATCAACCTCGGGATGGGCCTCGCTGAGGGCTTTAACGCCTTCGGGGGCGGCAATTAGCCCAACAAATTTGATCTGTGCAGCGCCCCACTCCTTAAGTACGGTTACTGCTGCCACCGCTGAACCACCGGTCGCGAGCATGGGATCGAGTACTAGGCAAA
>JANLSE010000341.1:0-4856 GCA_031362265.1 Roseiflexaceae bacterium | reverse complement strand
CGACAATATTCGCCAACCAAACTACGTAAACTACGATAGTTCTCAATTTCCTGGCGATCTACCGTTATCAGTGCACCAAATTGCCCGATTGGGACGCCTTCCAACGCCACATCAACCCCGTGCAACACAATCTGCTGTGCCACCTGATCTAGCCCACCAACATGACGATCCTCTAGGATGGTCCATAGGCCAGCTGGAGCCGGTTGAAAACGACCAACAGATGGTGTCAATCTGCGACCAGGATCCTGAACATCGGTGACCGACATAGACGTTGTGTTCTGCATTAACTGATCGACCACACGTTGAATCGGAAATGTGACATCGCCCTGTTCAGTCCCAATACCCTCCAGGTGTAGCGTGCGCAATGTGGACAATCCATTTTGGATCGCCTGCTCAAGATCGGGGCGCTCTATGTCCAACATGAGTTGATGGGCGATCGCAACAGTAATACAGGAAGTATACCCGCTCATCGAGCCTGGATGCTCTTGCTCCCACATTCCTTCGATTACCTTGTGGTCAAAGAACAGCCGACTTTGTATGAGCGATTGGCTTGTTTCTGCTGTATGTAGGGGTGCGCTAGCACTTTGGCGAGAGATCAACATAGCGCCGGCCGCACCAAAGGAGACCACCACATGCGCACAACGTGAAAGCGTATTGATGTGCGGATTATAGACCAGTTCCCATGCCAGATCTTGGGCAGTGCGTTCCCAAGAGAGCTCGCGACTGATCTGCACTTCGGTTTGGCGCAAATCTTCGATAGTAGTAACCACAATCAGGCGGTCGGCATAGTATTGATGTAAGTGCTCCCAGAGCGCGCCCTGCGCTACTGGCCGCGACATCTTAAGCAGAATCCAGCGCGGTCTGGCAGATTGAAGGGCTAATGGCCAACGTTCCGGCTGGTCACGAAAGCCTAACGCCGCATCGTGTAAGACCAACAGATCTGCTTCGCGAGGATCATCAACGACACTCGGCCAGATGCCCTGTTGGCTCTGTTCCTGGCTAATTGACACTCCGAGCCACTCGGCCAACCGCCAGACGGGTTTTTGGTCGCCTGCTTTGCTGCTGCGCGCGAAGTGACCCCAGCGCTTATGGGCATGGTGAAAGCGTGAATCAGTGGGAGTCACAGGTGCACGCGGAGCCTCTACCTGGTAAATCGTACTTGCAATCCCCAATTGTTTCTGAAGGCGTACAGCAATCGCTTCAATCAGATCAGCCAGCAATGCGGCCCCACCGCGTTGCCAAAAAACCCGCGTTTGGCCTTGGTCTTCGATCCAGCCGGTGCGCGTGGTGGCAAGCTGCGCACGGGCAATATGCCAATCCATGGTGACATCGCCAGATACCACCACCGTAGCTGTATCTTGATTCCTAGCTGGCATGCTCATCTCTTTCTGTTATTCTGCTGTTATTGTGGCCATTTATAATAGTTGTATTGGTAGTCGAGTAACTGATGAAGACGTGTGTTGTAACTGTCTTTACGCTCCGCATTACCATGTCCAGTCCTTGATGTCGTGCAGCAGTTCTTCAGCCGTTTCCCACAAATTACGTTGCCATCCCCGTTCCTGAGCAGCCGCTACCACTTCGGGTGGCAGAGTAGCCGCTGCGGCCGCAACGTGCTGCCCTACCATATCTTCAAACCAGCGGTGCTTGTATCCGTTGCAGAGGTGGGCAAGGGCCTGAGTATAGAGTTCCACTGCGCGCTCATCCTCGCTCCGCTCTGTCAACAGCAGTGCAACCAGCGGTAATGACATCAGATAAGGGAGGTTATATTGAGTTTCATGGGCTACCTGCAGCGCCTCAAGGATATGTTGGTGCATCTCCAGCTTACGATTCTGACTGTAGTCTG
Organism: Roseiflexaceae bacterium; assembly: GCA_031362265.1. Taxonomy (GTDB): domain Bacteria; phylum Chloroflexota; class Chloroflexia; order Chloroflexales; family Roseiflexaceae; genus JANLSE01. The sequence goes on along the minus strand of JANLSE010000341.1, from coordinate 3,013 downwards.
CATACGCCAGAAAGGCAAGACCGGTGGCCATCGTACCGCGCAGAGCGCTGCCCCGGAGAATGGCTATGCTCTCCTGCAAGGCATGGTCAGCTTCGCCCAAAGCGCGATCGATAATGGCAATCTTTCCCAATTCGAAGAGTGCCATACCAAGTTGATACGGATCACCATATTCGCGTGCCAAGTGCACCGCCAATTCGACATGACGCCGTGCATTGTCATAGTCGCCAAGCGCTGAATAGACGATCGATGTATAGCCGTTAGCGGTTGATCGACTGCGATAGGCGCCGATCTGATCGTAAATTGCTATACTCTCTTGCAATAGAGAAAGAGCCTCATCTTGATAGCCCAAGAGATGCATTATCCATCCAAGGACACATACACTCTCAGCAGTACCAGTCCTATCGCTCAATCCTCGATAGATTTCTAGGCTGCGCTGGATAACCTCCCTGGCTTCAGCCAATCGTTTCTGTCGTGCCCGAACATCGCCAGAGATACTAAAGGCGACAATAGTCTCGCTCAACCGAAGCCCCGCTTTGGACACATGCCATGGGTAGTTCAATGCGACGAAGAGCGCCAAGCTTTGTTCAGAGAGTTCTCGTGCTTGCTGGGCCTGACCCTCATCATAAGCCAGATCGCTCATCACCAGCAGCAACGCCGCTCGATTCGTGTCGGACTCTGTCGCGGCCAATACACCACTCTCAACTAAGGTCAGGCTCTGCTGCAGGTACTCATGCGCTTCCTTACGGTGTCCGAGCATACGATCAAATGTCGCAAGCCAGATCAAACTACGCACATGCATATTTGGCTCAGCTTGAACCGTTTTCTGGCTTACAGCAGCACGACACACTTCCGCGCCCTCTTGATAGCGTCCACGCCACTCGTAAAAGAGGCACAGACTTTCCATGGCTTTATCAAGGTTCCCAACCAGACCTTGCTGGATGGCCCATTTCCACCCGGAGCGCATATTTTCATGTTCGGTCTCGATCTCCGTGAGTGCCGCCATCTGGTTTGCACTCTTCAGGTCCAACTCTCGTTGCTGCAACCGTTCGGCGTAGTAGGCGCTGTGTCGATTGTGCATATTGTTTTCTATCTGAGGCATGAGCGCTAATGCCTGGGCGCTGAATTGGTGAATTATTGCATGAATACTATAGCGATAGCCAACCGCATCGATCTCCAGGAGCGACTTTGAAGCCAAAGAGGAAAGAGTGTGCATGGAAGCCTCGGTTACCTGTGCTGCCGCGTGCCGATCAAAACCGCCGCGAAAGACTGCAAGCTTAGCCAGCACCATTTGCTCTGTCTGGCTTAGCAATTGCCAGGAGTAATCAAAGACGGCGCGCATACTGCGTTGACGTTCGGGGACATCCCGATCCTTGGTTTCCAGCAAGTCCAGACTCTGCTGAAGCTCAGTCACTATTTCAGAAATAGGCATCATATCGACCCATCCAGCAGCCAACTCCAAAGCTAGTGGTACTCCGCCTACCAACCGACAGATTTCGACTATCGAGAGTAGATTTTCGGATCCCAAAACAAAGCCAGGATGAACTCGCCGTGCTCTGTCCACAAAGAGTTGAACTGCTGCGTGCTGGGCTACATCCTTGGACGTTACTACAGTTGGAATATCGAACCCATGAATGGAATAGATTTGCTCACTTCTTATATGTAATCGCTCTCGAGATGTGACGAGAATATGTACTTCTGGGGCAGCTTGCAAGATGTTTGATACCAGTTCAGCACTGCCCAACAGGTGCTCGAAATTATCCAAGATCAATAACAATTGTTTCGACCGTAGATAGTCAAGCAGTTGCTGCTCTGGTGGCCGAATCTGACGGGCGGTGTCCATCACAAAGTTCAAAGCGTCGGCTATCGTTGGCACTATATACTCGACGGCTCGCAGCAGCCCTAAGTGAACAAAGAAGACACCGTTGGCAAAGCGCTGGCTCTGGGTGAGATGGTGAAGGCCTACCTCCACGGCTAAACGGGTTTTGCCCATACCGCCAGAACCCAGAATTGTCGTTAGGCGCGTTGTTGGATCGCGGGTGAGTTCGTTCAGGTTGGCCAATTCGGTTTCCCGACCGACAAAAGGCGTTGTGGCGGCAGGCAAGTTATGTCGGGGGATGAAAGGAATCACTGGTTCATTGCTTGGCCAGATGGTATTATGCGAGGTGAGTGTCATATCGTGATAATTGCGAATGGCGCTAATCAATGGCGCGATGTACCCTTCCAACGGCACCTGCCATGCCTCAATCCACTGTGCATTGGAGATAAAGAACTCCAAACTACGCGAAGGTGTTACATTGTGGATGCGCAACGGAATGACCAGCTTGCGTTTCGCAATGGCACGTTCAACCTCGTTCCGAACATACAGCGATTGGTTGGAGCTTTCGGACAGGAGGAGAACCAGCACCAAGCATGCTTCAATTGCGTCGATGATCTGTTCAGCGTAATCCAGTCCAGGTGCGATGTCACGTGGTGCCATCCAGCAGGCCAGGCCCGCAGCTTCCAGGCCATCGCGCACCTCAGTCGCGGCTGCTGTATCCTGGGTTGAGTAACTGATGAAGACGTGTTTGGTCATCATGCTTCCTCAACAGCGCCTAGAGTTCTCAGAGCTGACTTCTGTGCTGCTGTCAACCCGGTTGCCCCTGTAATGTTCATGCCTTTGTAGGGCCCATCGCTACGCATGGTTTGAACACACGTCCGCGTTGTTACATCCCAGAGCGTGATGGTTCCATTTTCATGGCTAATCGCCAGGGAAGCACCATCCGGGCTAAAGACAATACAAAGAACTCCCGGCAAATCGCTGTATAGCGTTGCGAAAAACGGTGCACCAGAGGTGCTCAGGTTGGATAGAGACTCAACATTCCACAACCGTACGGTTTGATCCCGACTGCCACTGGCCAATAGCTTACCATCCGGACTGAAGCAGACTGAGGTTACCCAGCTCGTGTGTCCCTGCAAGGTATGCAGACACTGGCCGCTGTCACGCTCCCACAGTCGCACCGTTTGATCAGAACTG
>JANLSE010000337.1:0-7887 GCA_031362265.1 Roseiflexaceae bacterium | reverse complement strand
ATCGTAGAGTTTACTACCACAACTAAATTACTAGAACCGCAGAACCGCAGAACCGCAGAACCAAGAACTGAACAAGAGAACCAAAGAACCAAAGAACAAGCCTGCCCTGAGACTTCGGCGTGAGACTTCGGCGTGAGACTTCGGCGTGAGACTTCGGCGTGAGCTCAGTCGAACGCTCAGTCGAACGCGTAGCCGAAGGGAACCGCAGAACCAATCATGGCGGCTGGCATGACGCTTGAGCCTAACGAGATTTATGAAGTGCTGGCAGAAGCGTAACCTTAGCCCTATGCGGCAAGTCGCGCCCACGATGGGCCAAGATGGATCACGAGGCTCACGATAAGAACCAGCCCCGTAACTGCAATCAGGGCCGGGATCTGACGACCGATCCCGGCCCAGAAGAGTGCGCCAAAGAAGAAGCTATGGAAGCAGATTGGCACACTCAGCAATATCAAATCTAACGGCTGATTGTGTCGTGTGTACAGGGTAATCCCCAGGCTGAGGATTGCACTGATTCCGAGTAGGAGTCCTAAGCTTAGCCAAGCGATGCCACCCTGCGATACGAGTGCAACATACGGCTGGAGTATCGGTATAAACCCAAGAACCGACAGTGGAAGTGCCACACTGATCACAAGTATGTCCACAAACAAGGCGCGGCCACCGGCGAGTGCGCATCGCTTGCCAATACGCAGCAGCAATGAAAATCCAGCTACAACGATGAACCAGGCATAGAAGTTGGCGAGTGGCACACCAAACCAGGCACCGGCTACATCCCATGTCCAAAAACCGAGCCGGATGGCAATCGCATCCATGCTTAGGTCAATCGTTAATGCGAGTGTCGCATCAATGATCGGCCGCAGATACCATGGGATCGCAAACCGATCGGAGGTCTCCATCGCCGTATAGATGATCAATCCCCAACTAAGGCCGATACACAGTGGAACGGTGCCACCCACCATCAGTAGGAAATGGCCATAGCGGTAGGCATTGAACGTCTCAATCGCCGCGTACTCCAGGAGTACACCATAGATCATGCCTACGAGTAGGCCAATCACGTGTGACCAACCACTCATCCATGCGTGGCGGAGGCAGATGATCGCCAAGATGTAGACACCAATCTCGAACACAAGAAATGTGAGATTAGGCATTGTAGGATTGTAGCACAGGTGCTTCGAGCATCAATGTGGAATCGCCTTTCAGAATAGTCTGTTTGAAGCGCATACAACATATGCAATCTCATACAAGTAATGCAGTGTTGTTGCCCGGTTAGCAAACTACCATGCCGCCTTTCATCACCATGTCCAGATGTTGCTCCGGGTGTATCAGACAATGCAAATCACGAAGTGGATCGCCATTCACAAGCAGTAAATCGGCACGGGCACCCTCGGCGACAACCCCGGTTTGGCCGATCTCGCCAAACAATGCTGCTGCATTACATGTTGCTGCACGGATGACATCAATCGGCGCTTGTACTTGGGCGCGTATGGCAAATTCCTGTAACTGATCGCGGTGCATTGCACCCAGCAGATCGGTACCATACACTAATGGCACACCAGCCGTATGCGCCAGTTCTAATGCGTGCAATCCAACGTCGCGTACCCGCCCCAGCTTGCTGAGCAAATCTGCTGGTAACCCAGCCGCGATGCCCTCACGTGCCAATGCCTCATAGGTTGCCAGAGTCGGAACCATGATTGTGTCATGGCGCAAGAAGAGTTCAATACTTGTTTCATCGATTAGATTACAATGCTCCAACGAACGCACCCCCAGGCGTATGGCGCGGTTGACCGCCTTAGCTGTGTAGGTGTGTGCCATGACATACAGGCCAGCCATTTCGGCCTCTTCAACTGCCGCACGCACCTCGGCCTCCGAGAACTGTAGATTATCGATGCGATCGGTTGGTGAACTAATGCCACCATTCACCATGAGCTTAATATGGTGCGCCCCACGCCGAATCTCATCGCGGCAGGCGCGCTGCACTTCAGCTACCCCATCGCAAATGCGGCCCATGCCCATAGCCGGTCCGGCAACCACATCCTCGCCACGCCCTCGTAGATCGCCATGCCCACCTGAGGGTGAGAGTCCATGACCACAAAATAGCAGGCGCGGGCCGAAAATCACGCCCTCTTCAACCGCACGTGCCAGGCCATAATCGGCTCCGCCAGCATCACGAACCGTTGTAAAGCCACGCCTGAGCATCGCACCCATAATCTCGGCTGCACGTGCTGCGGTATAAGCGGCCGAAGTACGCATCAACTCACTCAGATTGGCTGTCCAGGCAATCACATGTACATGAGCATCGCATAAGCCTGGCATCAGTGTTCGGCCAGCACAATCGATCACCTGTGTATCCGCGCCAAACTCGGCTAGTATCGCCATTGGCTCAACGCGTAGAATCCGGTCACCCGATATAACCACCCGTTGATCGACCAGATTCTGCCCGGCCACGACATCTAATACGGTTGCATGCTCGAACACTATTGTCGTTGGCATCTAAGATTCCTCCTGCCATTTCTTGTGCATACCATGGCTCATGCAAGTGAATAACCCACCCTGCTAGCCAAGATCGCGGAGCAGTGCGGCAGCTTCGCTGTTGTTTGTATGTAGATTCAGGGCCGTTGGATCAAGTTGAATGCCTAGCCCAGGGCCGTTGGGAATGGCAAGCATTCCATCGCCATCCAGGCTCCAGCCGCCAGCAGTGAGATCATCGATGTAGGGTGAGCCAGTACAATACTCAACCAGGTCGGTGTCCGCGAATGCCGAGGCCAGTTGAAGATCGGCAGCCAAGCCGATGGCGGTGTTCCAGCCATGTGGAATGAATCGCGCTCCATATTCTTCTGCCAGATACGCGATCCGCCGTTCCTCACTAATTCCACCAACCTTGGTTACATCGGGTTGCACGATATCGAAAGCACCAGCCTGTAACCATGGCAGAAACGCCTGACGGCGAGTCAGTACTTCGCCACCAGCAATTGGAAGCGGCGCTGCCTTGCGCAACAGAACATACTCTTCGAGGGCATCGGGGTGGAGTGGTTCCTCGAACCAACTGACATCATATGCTGCGAGCATGTCCGCTGTGCGTATTGCCCATTTGTAACGATTACCCCAGTGGGCATCACTCCCACCAGCATCTACCATGAGCCGACACTCAGTACCGATTGCTTCACGCGCCGCTCGGACGATTGCCTCATCCATGGCGTGGCTCACACGCCCAAATGCCCCCCAGCCGATCTTAAAGGCGCGGAAACCCTGCGCTTTGCGGGCTAGTAACTCCTCAGCCAGTTCGGCTGGCTCGCGCATAAGCAATGATGCATAGGGAAAGACCCGCTCGCGATGACGCCCACCAAGGAGACGGCCAATCGGCTGGCCAGTCGCTTTACCCAAGATATCCCAGAGGGCAATATCGATGCCGCTGATCGTATGGGTGAGTGCGCCTCCGCGCCCTTGCCAAAAGGTGTGCTGATGCAGCTTCTCGCTGACACGTTCTGGCTCTAGGGCATTCTCTCCCTGGTAGAGTGGCTCTAGGACTCGCAAGGCAGCCAGTACGAGCTGCTCACTGGTAAAGACGCTACCAATGCCAAGCAGACCTTCTTCGGTACGAACGACCACCAGGGTATGTACGCAATCTTCGGGGCGTAATTCATTGCTCCAACCACCCTCTGGTGTGGCGCCACGCAGTCCAAAGGCGTGGATCTCGCGGATCTTCATATTGGCTCCTTTGCCTAACTAGCGGCTAAATAGCTTCGCTAGCGGCGCAAATGTCACATCAGCATCAAGTGGGAAGATTGGCCTGGCACAGTGGATGTGGCCCAGGCTGGGTAGGTTAGCGCTGGTGGCACCGGGTGCATCAACATGCACCAGCCGCGCAGCCCAATCGGCGTAGAAGTGTGGCTGGCAATGAGGTGACTTGACCACCACTACATCAAACTGTTGTGGATTCTGGCCATGGGCCAAGAACAGTGAGCGATCATACAGGCTTACTGGGCGGCTTGTCATAACCAGAGTGATAGTATCGGCTTCGAGAACGGCAGTAGTTCCGCCATGCCAGATACCACCATCAGACTCATTGCGAAAACTGCCATCGGAAATGAGGCGTACACGCCCAGTGAGGGGCAGTGGTTTGTGGCGCGGATCCATAGCTCCACCAACTGCGATCTGCACGATACCACCAACCCCGGCTCGTAGTGCTGCCTGCACAGCGGGCGGATCGACGAGTGGTGCCAACACATGCCCGCGATAGCCAACGGCGTGCAATGCGTGAAGAATGGCGTTACTGTCGCCAGGCGCACCCGAGCTTGTAGCATCGGCAGCATCCACGAGCACTAGTGTACCAGCCTGCATTTCAAGCGCGGCCTGCGCTGCCATATTGAGTGATGTCAGGGGTTGCTGTAATTGCTCATGAACCGACCAGAAATCGGCAGCCATCGCCAGAGCCTCACGCTCAGCTCGGGCTGGGTCGTTATTGGTGACAACGATGGCATTCGAGCAGAGCTCGGGCACATCGGTGAATGGATTGCCAATAAACATCCCAGCTGAAAGCCCGCCGGGGCTGGCCTCGATTGCTTGTGCCGTGCGAATCATTCGTCCAAACAGGCCAGTAGCAGTAATGAGCTCATTACCGCGTACCAGAGCTGGAATACGCACACGAGCAGTGGTGGGGTGGGCATTGCCATCTAGAGTCCTCAGTAAAAGCTGCGCAGCACGCTCGCCAGTCTGAAAGAAATCTACGTGCGGATAGGTGTGGTAGATACTGATCGCGTTGCAGTGTTGTAAAATGCGGTCGGTGATGATACCGTGCAGGTCGAAGGATGCCACGATTGGCACACGCTCACCGAGGATGCGGCGTGTCTGTTCAAGTAAATAGCCTTCTGGATCATGCTCGCCTTCAGCAGCCATGGCACCGTGGAGCGCGAAGTAGACACCATCAACAGATCCGGCGGCGCGTATAGCAGCGAGAAATTCTTCAGCAATCCGCTGAAAGTCCGCATCGGCCAGGATGCCACCAGAGGTGATCGCCCTGGCGCTATAGCCCGGTATAAGTGTCAGGTCGGTACGCTGTGTGAGTACACTCATTGCACCTGCCACCTCGCTCTGCACCTGATGGTGGCGGGCGAAGAACATCTCACCAATACTGATCATGAAATCGCTATAGCTGCTGAGCATTGGGTTAAACGAAGAGATTTCCTGCTTGCATTCACAGATCAGAATCTGGCGCATTCTAACCTCCACATTCATATGGCGCTATGTGCCTGCCACAAGTAGACGCTACCGGGGTATACCGCTCAGGAGAACGAGGATCGCTGACAGCTGGGGTAGAGCACAGCCAGCAACACATGGGACATCTCAAAAGAGGAGTGCGGCTTCGATGGTGCCATTGTAACGCAACAATGCTGAGGATGCCAAGGGCGGCTTATAGCACCATTGGCAAGCGGTATTGTGTTGCGCTACAATAGGTAATGTCAATATCGTTCTCCGTTGGCCTTTGAGTAGCGAGTGAGGATACATGACTACCCTCTCGCCCATACGTACCGGCTTTGCTGCCCTTGAGCGTGCTGACTGGCCAGCCGCGAAACAAGCCTTCCAACTAGCGCTGAATGCAGAGGCCACCCCTGAAGCCCACGATGGGCTTGGCCTTGCGTTGTGGTGGCTCAACGATATTGGTGCTGCACACTATCAGCGCACGCAAGCGTTTATTGGCTACCAGCAGGCCGGGAATCTACGCCGTGCCGCCTGGCTTGCCGCATGGCTTGCACGTGAGCAGGTCTTCCTGCAGGCAAATGTCAGTGCCATGAATGGCTGGTTTGCTCGCGCCGAACGCCTACTTGGCGACATTGGTTCTTGCGCTGAGCGCGGCTGGCTCGATCTCTATCGCGGCTCGATGACCGCGCCGCCAGCAGTGTTACAACAGATCGCCCAGCAAGTTATGGAAGTGGCGCGTATGTATGGGGATGCTAATCTGGAGGCACTTGCATTAGCAAATGCTGGCCTTGCAGCCGTCGCAACCGGTAGTCTTAGCCAGGGCTTGAGCTGTATCGATGAAGCTATGACTATGGCTACCAGCGGCGAAGTCCAGGATTACTTTGTCGTGTGTGAAATATTCTGTGTCACCCTCTCAACATGCGAACTGATTGGCGATTGGGTTCGCACCGACCAATGGTGTACGGTCGCGAGCGCCTATGCCACGCGGCACAACAGCCCATTCCTCTCCGCCTATTGTCGAACAACCTATGGTGGCGTCTTAATGGTCACTGGACGCTGGCAGGATGCTGAACGTGTTCTTCAGGAGGCAATCAGCATCTTCGATAATGGGCACCAAGCGTTGCGGGTGCATGCCGTGCTGAAATTGGCAGATCTACGCGCAAGTCAGGGTCGCCTTGAGGAAGCGGAGGTCTTGCTTGCAGGCTATGAGGATTATGGCGGTGCTGTGCTTCCGCGTGCACGTCTACACCTGGCGCGTGCGGAGCCGGAACTTGCACGCTCAGTATTGGAACAGGCGATCCAATCGCTTCCAGAAAGTTCACTCTATCGTGCGCCACTGCAACGTCTGTTAGTCGATAGCTACCTGATGCTGGATAATATCGAGGGCGCGCAGCGAGCATATGAGGCCCTGCTCAGCCAGGCGCAAACTGCCAAGAGCAGCGTGCTACTCGCCGAAGCCGATCTTGCTCTGGGGCAGATTAAGCGTGTTCGCGGTGACTCTGCCGCAGGTGAGTGCTTCACCCAAGCGCTGGAGCGCCTCCACGATTTGGAGCAATCCGTGCTGGCTGGGCGTACCAAGCTCGAAATGGCGCGTACATTGCTCGCCACCGATCCGCCCGGCGCAATTACCTGGGCGCGTGCTGCACTCGCCTGCTTCACCCGGCTTGGTGCGAGTCGCGATGCCGATGTCACACGCCAGTTCCTACGCGATGCTGGCGTGACACCCCCATCTGCCGGAAATGTTCAACATATTGCACTCACAAAGCGTGAAGCTGAGGTGCTGGCCTTACTTGCTCATGGCATTACCAACCGCGAAATCGCAACGCGACTCGTGATTAGTGAGAAGACTGCTGAGCATCATATTGGGCAAATCTTTGCCAAGCTTGGCCTGCGTAGCCGAGCCGAGGCCGCCGCCTATGCGGTTAAGCAGGGGCTAACAGAGCCAGAAAGATAAGGGTTGTATCTTAGGGTTTCCCCCGATGCGTCAATTGGGCATGGGCATTATGCTCTTCATAACGGAATAACACAACACCGTTAGAAAGAGGAGCAATCACCATGAGCAATGTATCGACGACTCCGATTATTCAGGCCATGAATCAAGGGCGAGCGCTCTGGCATCTTGGCGCGCTACTTCAGTTCAAAGCATTGATCAATGAGACCGATCGTCAGTTTTGGGCGCTTGAAGGGTTGGCTGATCGACACATGGCCGTGCCACTGCATGCACACTCACGAGAAGATGAGCTATGGTATGTGCTGGAAGGGCAAATTAACTTCACAGTTGGCGACAAAAACTATAATGCTGGCCCTGGCAGCTTCGCCTATATCCCACGCGGTGTTGCCCACACCTTTCAGATTACATCCAATACTGCACGCTGGTTCGGGATCGGTATCGGTGGTGCGCTGGATCAATGGTTCTTTGAGACGGGCGTGCCAGCGGCTTCCCTGACACTACCTCCTGCTCCTGCCGCACCACCCGACGAAGCGACGATTGCTATGATCGTTACAAGCCTTATGGCGTATGGTACTGAAACGCTCGGGCCGCCACCAACCATGTGATCGAAAGCATACCAGCGATAAGCGTAGTGCAGAATGTGTATGGATTGCAGCAATTGCCTCCCTGTGCTTGCTACTTCTGGGAGCATAGGGAGGCATTGAGAGTAAAATCTCGCAAAGCATACACTAATGCCGTTTAAC
>JANLSE010000333.1:0-4621 GCA_031362265.1 Roseiflexaceae bacterium | reverse complement strand
GCCCCGCGATGCTTCAGAAACTCCAGCAGCGACATGTAGACCCATAACATCAGGAAACGCCGTCGTTCTACATCGTGCACGTGGCGAAAGTCGAGCAACACGGCCTGGCGCTGCTCCACAACCTGCGCCCAGTCGATGCCAGGCTGATGTGCGCCAAACATGGCGCGCATCGCTGGGTCAAGGGTCAGCAGCGCCGTTTTGGTACGGAATGCGTCGGTACGGCTGGCTCGCTTCTCTTCTTTCCACGACATATAGTGGTCGGTGAAGAACGATGCGGCCTCCACCAGCTCGGGATGGGTTTGTGCCGCAGCGCTGATGCGCGCTGTCCAGGCCTCAGGGTAGCGCAGCAGCAGCTCGGCTTCCGTTATTTGCAAATCAAGTGCTGACAGCACCATACCCGTATAGGTTCCGATGCGCCACAAGGCATTGAATCCCTCAACCGACGCAGACTGAAGCGCTGGGTCTACCCGACGCACAACATCCAGATAGCGTTGCGAAATAGCGTAGAGACTTTCATTGCCAAGCTGATAATAGAGCGGCCAGCCGAACACGCCCCCGTCTCGTCCGCTCATATCCACATAGATGACCCGCTGCCAGAGCTGCTCTTGCTGTGCTCTGGGCAAGCGCGTCATCTTGTCGAGAAAGTTGTCAATCGTCGGCCCGACCGGGTCGAGAATAACCAGTGGAAACCCACGGATGAAATCAAGCCATGCAATCACGCGCCCCATCAGACGGCTCTTGCCGCTGCCTTTCCCAGCCATTAAATGGATTCCCAGTGCGCGCGCATGATCGGGTAACCAGATCAGCTGTTGCCGCTGTGTTTGTGAAACAGATCGGTTGAGCGAAGCATCGTGTGACACAACTTATTCCTGCTCACCCAGAAAGATACCAGCGATCTGTTGAGTGCTGGGGGCCGTAGATGCGGGAAGCATCGGAGGCGGTGCAGGGACAAAGAGCATGGGCGGGGTGAGTGACAACTCAGCTTCTTTGAGCCGTGTATAGGCGGCTTCAAACACATGCCACAGACAGGTATGACCAGCACCACTTACTTTGTCGCGATGCCCTTTTGGAGCGATATTCCGCCATTCAAAGTACTTATCCAGCAGTAATATCTTGGCCTGATTAATGCCAACCAGCGTTGGCTGTTGTAGGATGGGCCGAACGAGCGTTTCTGCCCAGGGCTGAAATGCAACCGCAAAGCGACAGAGGATCGGTCGCTCCTCCTCTGTCGCTCCTGGTTCCGTCCACAGGCTCTCAAAGAATGCTCGTGCACTCATACATTCACCGATCAAACCAGCCTTGTTTTGGCGGTGGGTACAGGGATCGGCCGACTTCATCATGAATTCGCTGGCCACCCGTGGTCATCATTTCTAGCGCTTGGTACATATAGATCTGCTTCTCCCGTTCACAGAACACGCGAACGGCAGCACTCTTGGTGTTGTCCTGCGTTTTCTCGATATAGGTCAGCGTCTGTACCGCCGTGTCATGGATTTTCTCGACCATGCGGCTGTACATCTGCTCAGCGTAGACGGTCTTGGCCGCTTGGGCGGTGATCACCGCCATCTGCGTCCGATATTCCTCGACGGTCTTTCGCTCACCACGGGTGAGCCCCTGGCCATCATGTGCGACGGCAATTTGACCTGGCCGATACACCGTCGGGGCTGGATTGATCGATCTCAGTTCGTCGGACATTGGCTACTTTCTCCTTGCATTGTCGCGCACATCCTTGAGATACTGCTCGGAGGTCTCGCTGATGTGTGAGCGCGCTTGTCCACTGATCTGCTTGATATCACGCGACATCGTGGTGGCCGGGTCTTCTTCGCGGCGCGGTTTTCGCATAAAGAGGGCTGATACGACTGCCACTACTGCGGCACCAATGAGTGTCATCGTTCCCATAGCCTGGTTCTCCTCTTGACACATATAAACGTTATTGGCTAGCGAAGGGCCTGGTCGATCACGCGGAGCATATCGACACCAGCCGCCTCGGTGATACGGGTGAGCGCATCGAGATAGTCGACGGTGAGATCCTGGAATGCTGGCTCATTCAGCGGTTTGCCAGCCATGCGTTGTATCTGCTGGGCTTCCGTCAAGGTCGTGCTCGCTGCACGAATCGCGCAACGATGAACCACGCTGACCTCCGCGATCGCCGTCTCGGTCACACGCCGAATGGCCTGCATGTGCGTGATGCCACGCTGGGTCATCGCTTGAGTCAATCGCGACTCGGTTAGTCCATATCCAGCCATGTATCACCTCCTGGTCGCTCGGGTATGGCGCTGCCATCAATCACCACAATCTTGGCCGACCGATGGGCACGAATATGGTGCTTGGGATTGCGATCAAACAACGTCGTTGCGCGCCGCTGCATCCATACCCACATCCGGTGTGGCCGTGCACGTTTTCGATTTGGCAGCAGCCCGACATCGCGAGCCATGCGCACCGCACAGATTGCCAATGCCATCTCCTGGTGCTGCCTGCTTAAGGCTTCAATACGTTTCGTGAATGCCTCGATTTGAGCCGATGTTTCAAATGATTCGTTCATATCCTCTCCTTTCGTGAGCATGTAGAATGGTCACACATACACCTCCTGTGGGGCTTTCATTGAATAGATAACGACCGTGTCGAGTCTACCGTGGTTTTCCTGGCTTGTCGTGAAGGGAATCATTGATCTTCATCCTGTACGATTCCGCTCCGAAGCGCAGTAACAGCCGCTTCGGTACGGTTGGCAACATGCAACTTCTGAAAAATATGATGGAGATGGTTTTCAACCGTCGATTCCTCAATGCCAAGCGCAACAGCGATATGCTTGTTGCGCAGCCCTTGTATGACAAGGGTTACTATTTGCCGCTCGCGGGACGTTAATTCGTCTTGGCCATACATAGTCTCCTCCTCAGTACTAAGCGGTTCGTAGCACAATCGCTGGCTCTACGATAGCCCACGGGTTGTGCAATGTCTGTTCCGCTTTGTGCATGTTTTCTTGATGAAGGATTCTCCTACCATACGTCGTACAGAGCATACGATTATCCCTTGACAGGAGCATGAGCCATCGCTAGAGTCCAAAGGAGATGGAGCATCATTGCCAGGTGGTTATGCAACAGGGGGCGTATCGTGCGCGATGGACATATTTGATTGGTATCGCGTTGCTGAGATCCACCGGGCTACGTACATTGCCCTCCTCAATGGTGCCCTGGCAGTGCCAGGGGCTAAGCAGCAGCTTGCGCAGGCATTGGGCATCAGCGAGCGCTATATTCGCTACCTCCGCGATCTCTTTGACGTACGATCACCAAATGCGGCACTGTTGCAGCGCCTGATCGCGGCGCTGCCTATCGATGACGAACAGCGTCTCGATATTGTGGGGCATATCGAGTTGGCCCGTGAAGCCAACCATCGCATCACCCAGACCCGAAGGGTGGTGCTTACCGATGCAGAAGTTTCTGAGGCGCTGCATCAGCTGAACCTCGCCCACCATATCGCCAACACCACACCTGATCCACTCCAAGCTCGCGCGGTGTACACCGCAACGGTGTATCGTGGCGTAGCGCTTATTCAGGTTATCGATGCCTATCGTTACCCACTGGTGTTTGTGCAAGCCTGCCTACGGCTGTACGAGACCCAATCGGTACGAAACCATCGCGGTGATGCGCTCTATTATGCCAAGCTGGCCTGCGAATTCATCGAGAACCTCGACCGAGCGGAGTATCGCTCGGTGCAAGACCAGCTTGACTCCTATTGGTGTCGTACGCTGATCGCCCAGGCCGTGGCATACAACAATCTGGAGCTTCCCAAGCTGGCGATTACCGCATATGCAAACGTATCCGCGTTTATCGCGCACGATGATCGGCTGTATGCAGAGTGGAAGCCGCATCTCTGTCGTGACGTGATAGGAGCCAGCATCAAGCAACCACGCTTCAGCATTCGCGACCTAGAGCAGCTTGATCGCGAAGCGCGCGCCATCTGTGAGCGAAGGGGTGCGGCGACCGACTGGGTCATTCTCTGCATGCAGGCACGTGCGTTGGGGCGGGCATACTTACGCGCAGGAAACAGCCAGAAAGCGCATTGGGCGATACGTCCGTATCTCGATAGTATTGCCAGTACACCCTATGCCGGGCCGCTCCATAAATCAATCTACCTGAAAACTGCGGCGGCTATTAGTCGAGCCCAGGGAGACCTGGTCAGCTGGCATGCCCATATGCGAGGAGCTCTCTCAATTGCACGAGACGCCAAGCTTGTGCATCAAATTCAAGAGACCAAGCGGGTATATGGGGCAGAACTCACGCCAATACTTGAAGAGCTTGGGCTAGCAGGAGATCGGGTATGAACCGGTAGTCTGTAGTAGGTGATAACCATTCATGCAGTGGTATTATGGGTACGGCAAGCAGCAAACCCGCTTGAAATCGGGTAAGTAGCAGCATTTAATCTTCGAACAGACAACAATACAAATAAGAGCTGTATGCAATGGGGTACCTGCTTGGTCGGCGCTGATTTAGAGAATAGTAGCTGTAGGAGGAAGGTACAATGGCGAAATGTAATCGTTGCGGCAAACACGGTCTCTTTTTCAAGGTCGGTGCCAGTGGTCAGTGTAGCGAATGTGATCGGCTAGTTAAGCTGGAAAAGGAAGAAATTG
>JANLSE010000320.1:0-2753 GCA_031362265.1 Roseiflexaceae bacterium | reverse complement strand
ACGCATAACGCATAACGCATCAATCTCATTTGTGCATTTGTAATGGCGCTTAGCTTAGCGTGTTTCGCCTGCATCAAATAACTGTTGAAGTTCCTTGATCACCCGCTCACGCTCATCTGGCTGTTCGCTGCGAATAGCTGTGGTCACACATGAATGAAGATGTTCGGCCAGAACCATACTATTGATCTTTTCGAGGGCGCGTTGAATCGCACGAGTCTGCTTAATAACATCAATACAGTACGTGTCATCTTCAATCATTCGCTGCACACCACGCACATGCCCCTCGATCGTCTTGAGCCGATTTAATACTTGCTGCTTGTGATCCATCGTTCTATCCTCACATGATATACCCCCTCCCCTATGGGGTGGGATATTAAAAGTATACTCCTTCTATGTGGTGATGTCAAGGGCAGAACGCACGAACGCACGAACGCAAAGCGCAAGACAAGGAGACAAGGAGACAAGGAGACAAGGAATGTTTGGTGTGAATTAAACGACCTACCAGTCGATCAGGTCGGCAAAGGCGAGTGGCTCCCGTCCAAGCTGTCGATTGATCCAGATACAGACATTGTGCATTGCAGCGATCGCCGCCAAGCGCGCCAGAAAGCCCGATAAGGTATGCGGACGCTCATCATCCAAACGAAACTGCTCAGTCCATTTGCCATGCGCAATCTCTACGATCTGGCGCAAATGGGGGCGTGCCACGCTTGCCAATCGGCAGGCCAGGCATGGGTGCGGTCGTTCCGGGGCGGTGCCAGCACCTCGGCACCAAAATCGGCCAACCACTGCCGATGGCGTTCATGTCCCTCAAATCCACGATCCGCAAGGTATGGTCCGACCGCAGCACGACCAACCATGGGCAACCATGCTTCCGGATACGCCCGTGCGGCCAAGCAATCGTCGGTATAGGGCGGCTCCTTCGTGCTGGCGGGTGCCACCGCATAGCCGGTCACCACCCCACTGCGCGTCACGGCCGTCAGGATGTGAAAGCCGTCATACCACCCCAAACGATTCGATGTTCCGGTGTTGGCGATCCCGTCAAGCCATCCGCGACCAATCCGCCGGTTGTTGCGCACCGCGACCCCCATCCCATCCACCACTTCATAGGGTTGATCCATACGACCCAACAAGGTTACGACATGCTGTCCAACGGCCACGATCCGGTCGTGTGCGGCGCGGATCAACCGATTGATCTGACTGCGATGCGGCAGCGTTGGGAAGGCTGGCCGCAAATGCTTCCGCGCGTACCGAACGAAGATCCGCTCACTGGGAAACTGCTTCCATTGGCTCAGCATCGCCAACATCACCACTTCACTTTCGCTCAAGCTGGCCAATGGGCCAGGATGCCGGGTCGTTGGCGGCTGCGATTTGATCGAATCGTCCACCAGTACGTACAATGTGGTCAGAAAGGTGTCGAGATCCACCATTCGTGTGCTCCTTTCCTTGGCCGGAGTTGGCACATGGAAGCATGGATTGTAGCGACACCTTTCGCTTTTCGCCAATCAATCTAACTCACACCAAATATATAATGGAAGGCTTGACACATGAGCTCTGATCACCTATACTCACATCGTGTTATTCAATAAGTCTATTGAGTATTAGAATATGAATCGAACAATCAAATCCCATCTGTTTCAGCAGGTTGCGCAGGTCGCGCAGGCCATCGCGAACCCGCATCGTTTGGAGCTGCTTGAC
This sequence comes from Roseiflexaceae bacterium, assembly GCA_031362265.1. Classification (GTDB taxonomy): domain Bacteria; phylum Chloroflexota; class Chloroflexia; order Chloroflexales; family Roseiflexaceae; genus JANLSE01. The sequence continues at coordinate 1,058 of JANLSE010000320.1, read as the reverse complement.
CTGCTTGTCCAATCCCCACGGAGTGTCGAGCAGCTGGCTTCGGCGAGCGCTTTGAGCATTGCGAACGCCTCGCAGCACCTTCAGCGATTGAAGCGCGGTGGTCTCATTATCGGCGAGCGTCAGGGCACGACCGTACGCTACCGCCTCGCCGATCAAGCAGTAGCACGGCTCTGGACTGAACTGCGTAGCGTGGCGACAAGCCAGCTTGCTGAGGTTGAACGCGCGCTTGATCAGTACCGTCCACAGCGGCATAGCTTTGCAACGATCACACCCGCAGAGTTATGGGCAGGCATGGCGCGTGGCGATACACTGCTGCTTGATGTGCGCCCAGCACTCGAATACCATGCGGGGCACCTGCCTGGCGCGGTCTCGATCCCGCTGGAGGGATTGTCGACACGCCTCGCAGAACTACCGACCGATTTCCTGTTTGTAACCTACTGCCGTGGCCCACTGTGCGCCTATGCAGATGACGCATTGGGGCAGATTCTCGCGAGCGGGCGACGTGGCGCGCGGCTCGAAGAGGGCGTTGCAGAATGGCAGCAGGCTGGCTATCAGGTTGAGCAGCTGTCTCTACTTGCTGGCTAACTAAATCGGGCGAGAGCCCGCCCTTGCTGCGGCTGCGCTCCGCCTGAGCCTGGGTTGGGACACCACGGAACGCGACGTACAGCATGCAACGGAGGTTATTGGTGCTGCTGTCCAAGGAGTGTACAGATGAACACGACTGATCAATCGATTGATACCGCAACCCTTCGTACCTGGCTAGAAGAAGGGCGCACAGTGACGCTGCTGGATGTTCGCCCGTTCGCCGAGCGCAACGAATGGGCCATTCCCGGCAGTATCCATCATGATGTCTATGACCGTCTGAAGGCTGGCGATCCGCACGCACTTACGGCTATCATGTTTCCCGATGGAATTCCGGTCGTGACGCTTTGTGCCGCTGGGAAAACCAGCCAGATTGCGGCAGAGCAGCTTCAGGCTCGCGGGATAGATGCACGCTCGTTGGCAGGTGGCATGCGTGCCTGGAGCTTGGCATGGAATACCGCAGTGGTACCGTGTGC
>JANLSE010000234.1:0-2527 GCA_031362265.1 Roseiflexaceae bacterium | reverse complement strand
GGATCGAGTACTAGGCAAAGATCAACATCTACCTGCGGTGGTAGTTTGTTATAGTAGGTTACTGGCCGCAGTGTTTGGTGGTCGCGATAGAGGCCAAGATGCCAAACATGGGCCGTCGGGATCAAATCAATGATTGGGTCGACCATACCAAGCCCAGCGCGCAGAATCGGGACAAGCCCAATGCGCACGCCAATCTTGCGGCCATCATAAGCGCCAAGCGGGGTTTCGATTGGCCAGGGCAGCAGTGGTAAATCGGCTGTCGCCTCATATACTAGGAATTGGGACAGTTCGTGGACAAGTTCGCGAAACTTTTTTGGCTCGGTTTCCTTACGGCGCAATAAGGTCAGCTTATGCTGAATGAGCGGATGTTGCGAGACATACACCTTACCCATGGATCCTCCAGCTTATACATTGCTGAAGTCGCATTATACTCGATACCGATGCTACCAAACATATGGTTATTCCTGCTCGAAGCCAGCCCAGAGATCGGCAATACTGCGCTGTGGATCATGCCAATGGCGCTCAGGATCGATCTGTTGGCGCTGTGTTGTGGCAATTGCCCGATTGGCCTTACGGATCTGATCGGCAAACCCACGTAGCGCTATAGCGGCCGGCTTCTCGTTGCCCTGTATATCAAGCAAGCCAAGTGTGCGTCCACGTGGTGCTCTATCCAAAGGTGGGATAGTCGCATGTGAGGCTGGGTGATCGCTATAGGCCGCGAGCCAGATACCGGCAGCGCCTGCATGATAGAGTCGTTGTAGTGCGGCATCCACAAAGGTTGCTTGCTGTTCAAGATCCGCATAGAACACCTGGTGCATGCGCCCATAGTATTGTTCCTCGAACCACTGGCCGCCACGCCGCTCGGTGGTTGGCATACCAAGTGCAGTCACAATCGTTGGGCGGTCGGCAAGGCCTGCTGCGAGTGCATAACTGAATGCGGCTGTTGTTGTGTGGCGGCGGGGTGGGGCGGGTGGCTCGGGTGGATCCGCACTGACGCCCAGCAGATCGCATGTTGTCGCCAATAGATCTGGCCGTGGGCCATGGCGCTGTGCCATACTATATAGTGTCGCAACTCCCAAAACCTGAGCTTTGGGGCGCTGCTCACGAATCGCGTCGGCCATGCTCGCGTACCATGCGCGCACACTCTCGAAGTTGGTCGGCTCATGGGCGCGTTCGAAACCCTCGCCTGATTGCCATGCCGCCACAGCCGGATGGCTTCCAAAATAGCCAACAATCTCGTTAATGAGGTAGTGTTGGGCGGCCAAGATCGGCTTATATGTGAAGAGATCGCGGGCCTGATTCGGGCGGTAACGCCCTTCAACAAGTACAGGTGGGCCACTTGGTGAGCGCATCGTCAATGTTGATGTACGCCCAGCGGTACCGGTCAATTCATCGATCAATTGAGCACCATTTGCCCAATCTGGCAGCATCAGTACTCCGCCTTCCGCAACGGGGAAGAGTACTGGCACGACGCGCAGACCAGCAGCGTGGGCAGTGTCGAGCGTTTGCTCAAAGACACGCATTGCACGCCCGCCAATACGCTTGACACTTGGTTGAAATGCCGCCCAGGTAAGGCAAATGCGGAGCGTATCGCAGCCCCAATCGGCAATCTGAGCGAGTTCCTCGTGGGTCGCAATTGGGTCGAACTGATCCCACCAGCCAAAACCAGCCATGCGTGGGCGATAGGTCATACCGAGGGTGAATGTTGCTGTCACGGGCTTCCGATTCCGCGCACAAAAACATCTGGCCAGGCTTTGAAGCGTGTAAAGAACAATTCGGGTTCCTTCTTGGTGCCATTTTCCACGATCACGCGATAGACAGCGATATCCATGCCTTTACGCGAATGATCAGTTTGTTTGACAGTGCCAGTTGGCAATTTGTCGTCGGTAAGATAGACAGGCTGGTCTGGCGGTTGCACCTGGTTTGAAATATCTGGGCCAACGGCCTGTACGGTGCGGTTTGGGCGTGTGCCATACAACTGAACCGACAAGACCTGGTTTTCTTCATCGACGGATGTTTCCATCAGCATCCAGGCGCCAGTATCATTAACGAATTTCAGATCGAGCGCCCCAGTAAAAATCGTGGCATCCAGGCCTGGTGCGGAATCAGTCGGAAAGCTATAGTCGTCGTACCAGCTAATATAGAATGGGTGCGCATGGCGTTCAGTGATTGGTACTCCACTCCAAAATGCAGCGCGAAATACGGTGGTTGAAACCTGACAAACACCGCCGCCCCACTCAAGTTGGGTACGGTTACCAATGACAGCATAGCCCTGCACAAAGCCATTGCTTTCATCAACTTCGCCCAGCTGTGTGTTGAATGAGAATTCAGCTTTTGGTGGGATCAGGACACCACTCATGCGCTTAGCGCCAGCTTTGATGTTCGTTATTCGGTATGAAGCAGAGCCTGCGAAACTTGATTTTCCTTCAGCCACTAATTCGACAATCCCAAGTGTTGGGAGTGTGGCCTTTGTGACATTCGGGGCCACATCTTCAACGGGAAGCGCAACATTGTGCAGTTCGGATTG
>JANLSE010000214.1:0-7114 GCA_031362265.1 Roseiflexaceae bacterium | reverse complement strand
TGGTAGCGGTTGGCTCGCGTAGCCAGGAATCGGCTGATCTGTTTGCTAATCAGTTTGGGGTGCCACGGCGCCATGCGAGCTATGCCGCGCTGGTTAATGACCCGGATGTTGATGCGATCTATGTCGCAACACCACATTCATTTCATCAGGAACATACTCAACTATGTTTGCGCGCAGGCAAGGCTGTTCTTTGTGAGAAGCCGTTCGCGATTAATGCCGCGCAATCGGCGGCCATGATTGCTACTGCGCGTGAGAGCAAGGTCTTCCTCATGGAAGCGATGTGGACACGTTTTCTGCCGCTGATTGTACGGGTACAGGAATTGATCGCCGAGGGTGCGATTGGCGAGTTACGCATGCTGTGGTCCGATTTTGGCTTTCGAACCAGTGTAAATCCAGCTGGGCGCTTATTCGATCCTGCGCTGGGTGGTGGCGGACTGCTTGATGTTGGTATCTACCCTGTGTCGATGGCAGCGCTCTTATTTGGTCAACCCAATCGGATTGCGAGTATGGCCGATCTGGGTGAGACTGGTATCGATGAGCAGGCTGGCATCATCCTGGGCTACCCGGATGCCAAGATGGCGATGTTGGCAACTGCCGTGCGTACGACCACGCCCATGGAAACAACTATCATGGGCAGCAGTGGTTCGATTCGGATCCACTCGCCTTCCTGGAGTCCTACACGTATGACATTGAACAATCAGGCTGGGACGCAGTTGCTAGAAGTGCCCATGATTGGCAATGGCTATAACTATGAGGCGGCCGAGGTTGGCCGTTGCCTGCGGGCCGGTTTGACAGAGAGCCCACATATGTCGCTTGATGAGACGCTTTCGATTATGCAGACCCTAGATGCGATTCGCGCACAATGGGGCATGCAATATCCGATGGAATAATATCGAACAACCAATGAAGTGAGCTAAAGGTAATAAGATAAACTAAGGGCTTGCTATGAAATTGTTGTTCGCTCTATAACGAGGTACCACCAATGCAGTACGGCCATGTTGTAGGAATTGAGAAGCCGATCTCGCGCCTGGTGCAGGGATCGATCATGATCAGTACGAAGGAGTATGAGCGTAGTGCAGCTCTGCTTGATGAGATTTTTGCGCTCGGCTGCAACTGCTTTGATACTGCTCATGTCTATGGGAATGGCGATGTCGAACGCGCCTTTGGTCGCTGGGTGAACGAACGCGGTATTCGCGATAAGCTCGTGATCTTTGGCAAGGGTGCTCACCATAGCCAGGATCGCAAGCGCGTCACGCCCTGGGATATTACCGCAGATATCTACGATACATTAGCACGCATGCAGGTAGATAGTATCGATCTCTACCTCTTACATCGCGACGACCCAGATCTGCCGGTTGGGCCGATTGTTGAGGTGCTGAACGAACATAAGGCGGCTGGCCGCATTCGTGCATTCGGCGGCTCAAATTGGTCGCATGATCGTATTCGTGAAGCCCATTTATATGCGGTCTCGCATGCCCTTACGCCATTTGCCGCGAGCAGCCCGAATTTTAGCCTCGCAGACCAGATTAATCCGCCATGGGAAGGCTGTATTAGTATCAGTGGCCCAAGCCGCCGTGCCGCACGCGATTACTACCGTGATAATCAAACACCATTATTCACATGGTCGAGCCTCGCAGGCGGTTTCTTCTCTGGCCGTCTACGCCGCGATAATCTAGCGACATTCGAGACCTATATGGATAAGCTGGCAGTCACCTCGTATGCATCAGAAGAAAACTTCCAGCGCTTAGATCGAGTGCAACAACTGGCAGAAGAGCATAACATGAGCATCCCACAGATCGCCATGGCGTATGTTATGAGCCAACCACTCAACATTTTTGCATTAGTTGGTTGCCAGACGAGTGCTGAGTTTGAGGCAAATATGGCCGCAGCCGATTTGCGCCTCAGTGAGCAGGACTGTGCCTGGTTGGATCTGCGCGCAGATAGCCGATAGCGCACACAGTAGAGCGCACAGCCCGCTGCTCATTATGTAGTATTTGCGCTGTGCGTTCTACGCTTGTTCTCTTGTTCAGTTCTTGGCAGGCGAACACAAGGTTCGCCCGTACGATTCTTGGTTCTTGGTTCTTGGTTCCCTTGTTCTCTTGTTCTTTTGTTCTTTTGTTCTCTTGTTCTCTTGTTCTCTTGTTCCCTTAGATTTGGATCATGCCAGATACAGCTGAGAACCTCCTATACGAGCGTATCTACTTGGTTGCAGAGCAGATCCCTGCAGGCCAGGTCGCTTCGTATGGTGATGTTGCCGCAGTTGTGGGTGGTGGCTGTGAGGCGCGCGTGGTTGGAGAAGCGCTTGGCTCGATGCCAGATGCGTGGGCGAAGCGTGTACCCTGGCAGCGGATCGTTAGCCGGAGTGGAGCAATTAGCACGCGAGGCCTCGCTCAACGCGATCTGCTTGAGTGTGAAGGGGTGCCATTCGATGCCGAAGGGCGTGTGATTATGGCGCGTTGCCGCTGGGTCGGGCCTGATCTCTCATGGGTGAAAGAACATGGATTCCAGCCACTACCACCACGTGAAGATGCCGAGCAATTGAGTCTGTTTTAGCAATGAAGCATTGGAGCGCACAGCGCAGAGCGCACAGCGCAAAACCGTTCTTGCGTTCTGCGCTCTGCGTTCTGCGCTAGCACCTCATGTTGCTTCGACAAAGATACGATAATTGAGGTATGGAAACGGGTTAGCAATCTCTTCAGCTTCACTGATTTCATCGGCCTCTTCGGTGTTAATTGGCTGTTCAGCGATCCGGCACATGCGCTCAAAGCGTGCGAGATGGCGGCCGGTGCGGGTCATTGCTTCGGGTTCGCCGCGCCCCGCCAGCAATAGCCAATCACTCGATTGAGCTAAGAGCAATTCGCGGAGTGCCTGATTGAGCGCCCGCTCCTGATCGCCATCCGCGTGGGGATATGCACGAACCAGATCGGTCATTCGTTCTTCTGCTTCGACAACCGCACGCCTGATTGTATGCGATGCTGGACTTTCCCATGCGCGATGATCGCCTCCAGGTCCCCACGATCCCTCGCGTAGTGTCATATTTTGGCGAGAACGATAGGCGCGCAGGTATTCAGAAGGTGCGACCAAGGTTGGGCCATCGCCACGTAGCGCCTGTTCTAGCACAGCCCGTAACCAGATTGGCCCTTCGAACCAGTAGCGCCCAAGTAGTTCAATATCGATTGGCAGTACAACAATGCCAGGCATGTCGTGGGTTTGCCCAAATGCACGTAATTCGGTATCTACCGCATGGAGAAAATGATCAGCATGCTCAGCGGCGCGTTTATAGGCATCGTAAGGGTCGTACAGAGCACTCGGATCGTCAGCGGTACCGTTACACCACAGTTCAATTTCTGCGCGTGGGTCGCGGCGTGGCGAGCGGTAGATCGGATCGCCGGGATACCCCAGATTGGGCGACCAAACAAATTCAGCGGCGGAAGATGCGCGGGTTAAGGCTTGCAGGCGGCCAGGAATCGCCCAGCGCGGGCGAAGTGGTGTTGTGCCCGCGCCACTACTGCTACTGGGATCACAAATCAGGTAGCGTGTCTCGCTGCTACGGATGGCTGGGATGCAGGCTGGGTGGTAGCCACATTCGGGTAGCCATAAGCCATTTGGCATGCGCCCCATATGGCGCGTAATGCTCATCAAGCCCAGTTGAATCTGGGTATGGATCGAACTAGCGCTGGCAAGGGCAGGTAAATATGCATGGGTTGCTGCACCAGCTAGTGGCTCAGCTAGCCCGGAACAGAGTGTGCGTAATGCCGCTGGCAGATTGCGCGCATAGCGCTCCGAGAAGCTAGCCAGGATGCCCCGCCCGTAATCGAGATAAAAGCGTGCTAAATAGATGGCATGGGCCTCATTCTGGCGCTCCCAACGAATGAGTGTGTCGGTGCGTTGCTCGATCCAGTTCTCGATCCAGCTCACGAAATGTTTTTGAACAATACTGTCGGCAAGTTGTTCGAGCAAAATGGGAGAGATTGCCAAGCCAACTGGTGCCTCGGTATTGGCCTCGCGTAAGTCTGAAAGGAGATTGAGTATTGGGATAAGCCCAAAGGCGATCGTTTCATGTAACGCTTCTTCACCATATGGGTGGCGGCTAAATGCACGTAGGTAGGGTACATGCGCCGTGAGGACGATGCTGAGAAATCCCGCCATATGTCCTTTCCTCCACCTGAATCAGTCCCACAACCGGACGCGACGCAAGTACTATAGACGATAACGAAGCGAAGATCGTATGATACAGCCAGCGGTACCAACCACAGGAGACCCTACTCATGACATCATCGCTCGCCCCTTATGACGCAATTAACGAATCACGGCGCTTTATTCACGCTCTAGAGCGCCGCCAACATGTACTTACATTTGCCGATACCCTGCTTTCACTACACTACACCGCACATCAGCATCTAGAGAATAGCTATGACATCAGTGAACAGGCTGTTGAAGCCTGGCGCGCAGCGCTTGCTGATCGCTGGGAGTGTGAGGTGGCTGTGCGGCGCCTCTATAAACAGGTCATTCGCCAGTTGACCGATCATTATGGCGAAATGGCACCTCAAATGCAGCTCATTACACGTGGCGGGGCTGAGATCAATAGCTCGCCAGCGGAACTAATGGAAGATTTGCGACGCCTCCATGCAGCGCTTACCGTTGAACTTGAGACACTGCCTTTTGCTGCAGAGCGGCTTCCACAGATCGACCAAGTCTATGATCAGCTTGATCATGCGATTGATGTAGCCAACCAGACAGAGCAACGGCGCCGAAATGCTGTTCTCGAAAACCGAATGGCGCGTGAGGCGTTTCGGCGTACCAGTGAGGCAACGCTTGGGAAACTCGCGGCCCATTATGGCGATCAGTTCAACGACGAATTTCAGGAACTGCTTGAAGCAAAGACGGCCTGATCAATCAGTTTCGCGTGAATCGCCGGTCAGGTAGATAATGCCTACCCATAGGCCACGCGACGATCGGTAAAATGCGATTGGAAATCCGATCGCGAAGAGTCCTAAGCCTATCATTAATAACCCCAATGGCACCGCCGGGTTCAGCCCGAAGATACCTGCCGCAACCATGAGCGGGATGAGTGTCGCCGCAATATTGATTCCCATTCCGCCGGTAATTTCACCTGTCGCGCGTTCAAATGGCAACCCACACGCTGGGCATGTATGTTGCATCTGAAAGCCATGTGTGAACATGCCGCCACGATGGCATTGTGGGCAGTGCAAGAGCAGCCCATCGAGAAGTGCGCGCACGATTCGCAGCATAGTAGCCTCTGATCTCTTCCCTGGAATGTATTATAGCGTATCTGGCCAGCAGGATGCTCTTATTCTATGTTTGGAAATGCCAAGGTAAGGCTTACCGGGCAGTGATCCGATCCTAATATGTGTGGATGAATATCAGCATCGACAACGTATGGCAGGAGGTTGCGCGAAACGAGAAAGTAATCGAGCCGCCAACCAATATTGCGCTCGCGTGCATTGGTAACCTGCGACCACCAGCTATATTTGGCTTCGTTTGGCCGTACATAGCGAAATGTATCAACCAGGCCAGCCTGAAAGTATTCGCCAAAGGCCAGGCGCTCCTCAGGCAGAAACCCAGAGGTCTTTTTGTTTTCACGCGGCCGTGCTAAGTCGATCTCAGCATACGCCGTATTTACATCGCCAGCAATGACCACACGCTCGCCACGCTCGATATAACCGTGGAATATCTTCAGCAACTGGCTATAGAAATCGAGCTTATAGGCGACCCGATCAGGGCCGCTACTTCCGGATGGAAAATAGACATTGAACAGCGTGAAAGCGGGCAGTGTACTGATCAGAACACGCCCCTCGCGATCGAAGCGCTCTATTCCAATGCCACTTGTTGTCACAAATAACTCACGTGTAAACGTAGCAACCCCACTATATCCCCTTTTTTCGGCAGCACACCAGATCGCCTGGTATCCCGCTGGCTGCTGAAGCGCGCTATTGAGCTGTTCGAGGTGGCACTTGGTCTCTTGGATCATGGCAATATCTGCGCCACTCGTACTAAGCCACTTCGAGAAGCCCTTTGCCTCGCATGCACGAATGCCATTGACATTCCATGAGAAGAGTTTGAGTTGAGTTTGAGTTGTATCAAGCATATACGTTCGAGTATAGCATGTTTTGGGCCAGACTGATTCAGCCTGCGCTATGATACTCGTTCGAATGGCTGACATCCAATGCTTCTGTGCATGCTATACTTGCCAGACTTTCGAAAAGCTACCGGTTCCCGCCTCCAAACATTTGAATTGAGGTACATATGAACCTCTTCCGACACCTAGCCCCGTTCGTCGGGCGCTACCGTATTCGTATGCTATTGGGTGTGTTATGCGCTCTGTGTGGTACGGCTGCTGCCGCGAGTATTCCACAGATTTTGCGTATGGCGGTGAATGATTTGAGTTCGCGTGGGATCGTTGCGGGAAATCTGTTTCAGTTTGGTGGCATGCTGCTGCTGGTTGCTCTGATCGACGGAATCTTTCGGTTTGGCCAACGCACTGCGGTTCTTGGTACATCGCATCTCGTTGAGTACGACATGCGTGACGCATTGTTTCGACGTTTACTGAGCCTCGATCAGGGTTTCTATAACACAATGCATACCGGGGATCTGATGACCCGTATGACAAATGATCTTTCGGCGATACGCCAGGTGATTGGGCCAGGCTTCAACTCGATTGTGGGCGCTGGCTTGCTGATCATTGCCTCAGCTGTCCTGATGCTCTTTGCGAATGTTCAATTAGCCTTATTGGTTCTTGTGCTACTGCCGATTGTCTCGGTGCTGTTTGTGCTGATTGGTCGGCGTATGCAGAAGATTTTCCGCAGTGTACAAGATCAGTTTGGCCAGATATCAACACGCGCACAAGAAAATTTTAGCGGTATCCGCACCATTAAGGCCTATGCTCAAGAAGATGCTGAGATCGGTGTATTCCATGCAGAAAACGAAAAGTATCGCGTATTGAATATGCGCTATGTGCTGCTAAGCGGTCTACTCTGGCCGATTATTGGCCTGGCGCTTGGTACGATTGGCGCAATTGTGTTACTCGTTGGTGGTCAGAAGGTTGCTTCTGGCGAGATGACCATTGGTGATCTGGTGCTTTTCAATACCTATA
>JANLSE010000175.1:0-2869 GCA_031362265.1 Roseiflexaceae bacterium | reverse complement strand
GCGTTCAGCGCTTCATCTATACCGATATTGCCCGCGAAGGGACGCTCACTGAGCCCAATTACAGGGCAACAGGTGAACTCATTCGTGCTGGCGGCCCAGCAGTGATTGCCTCAGGCGGAATAGCCGGTATCGAGCAACTGCAACAACTTGCCCGCATCGGCTGTGAAGGGGCGATTGTCGGGCGGGCGCTCTATACCAATGCGATTCGTCTGCCAGATGCGATACGGGCGCTTAGCGCTACGGAGTTAGTATGACCAATAATAACCGCGGTGCGACTAAATATGATGAAGAGCGCATTCGCGCTGCAGAGCAATCACAGGTTGTCTACCTACAAGGCCAGATCGATGAGTTCCGCCGCTTGCTGAAAGAGCAGAGCAACAAGTATAGCCTCGCCATGGAACAGGTTCGCAAAGTCGAATCCAGTGTTGCTCAAATTGAAGGGCTGATCGAACGTCATCGTGGCGAAGTGACCCAATCGATCGACAGTTCACGTCGCGAGATTGTGGTACTACGGCGTGAAGTAGCTGGCGCGTTAGTCAAAGCTGAGGAAACAGCACGCCCAATCCGCGAAATGCAAGCCCAAATCCAGCAGGTTGCCGAAGCGCGCAAACAGGATCGCGACCAGATTGCTGGATGGCTTGGCCGGATCGAGGAACTTGATCAACACATTAACTCATGGGCGGCTCAAATCCACGAAATTGAGAATCGCCACCGTGCCAATACAAAACAATTCGAAGGGTTTACTACAGCGCATGAGGTTATCCGCGCAGATATGCGTAAACTCACCGAGGATCTACAGGTCGAAAAACAGAGTCTGCGCCGTCAGGCGATTGAAGCCCAGCAAATGGTGACAGATCTCCAGCCAACCATCGACTCCTTTAGTAGCCGTCTCGACCGGCTTGATGAGATTCGCCAGCGCATTGATCTCTTTACTGAGCAAATTCCACTTCAATTAACCGCTCTCGATACCCGCCTCACCGAGCAGGTTGGTGAGACACGCCGTGTTGAACGGCTTGCGACAGAGCGATTTCTGATGAATCAGGAGCGCCTCGAAGAAGTGCGACAGCAACAAGAAGATAAGCTCTCGTCCCTTCAAGAGGCCGATGATCTACACTTGCGCCAGATCACTGCCTGGTTAGAGCGGCTTGATGCTTGGATGCGCGAACTAGAGCAACGCCATACAACTTTACTGATGAGCGTTGAACATAATCAGCGCGAGCAATCACTCCATTTGAATGATTTGGATCAGCGTAACATAAACATGATCGAAAGCCTATTACGTACCATGCGCGGCCAACTCGAATCGATCAAAGCGGAACAAGTCGATCGTGGGCGTATAGGACCGGAGAACCCATAAGCTATGCTCAAACGCCGCATTATCCCATGCCTCGATGTCAAGGCTGGTCGAGTCGTTAAAGGCGTCTCATTCATCAATCACCGCGATGCCGGCGACCCAGTGGCGCTCGCAGCCGCATATGATGCTGCCGGTGCCGATGAGCTTGTCTTCTACGATATCACTGCAAGTAGTGATGATCGCGCAATCATGCTTGATGTTGTTGAACAAACTGCTGCACAAGTCTTCATTCCACTCACCATTGGTGGAGGGATTCGCACTGTCGATAACATGTACCAGATGTTACGTGCTGGCGCAGACAAAATCTCCATTAATACCGCTGCCGTTCTCAACCCTCAATTGATTGAAGATGGTGCTAAGCGCTTTGGTAGCCAATGTATTGTGCTCTCAATCGACGCACGGCGTGTTTCACACGACGGGCAATCACAGCGTTGGGAAGTGTTCACTCATACTGGTGGTGATGCACGCCCAACCGGACGTGATGCTGTTGAATGGGCCCGTATTGGTGTTGAATTAGGCGCAGGCGAACTGGTACTTAACAGCATGGATGCCGATGGCACCCGAGCTGGCTTCGATCTCGCACTGCTCCGTACCGTCTCAGAACAGGTCAGTGTACCAGTGATCGCCTCAGGCGGGGCTGGGACTCTGGAGCACATGTATCAGGGGTTAGCAGAAGGAAAAGCTGACGCCGTGTTAGCCGCCTCAATATTCCACTTTGGTGAATATAGTATCGCCGATGTCAAACGTTATCTTGCTGACCGAGATATCCCAGTACGCTGGTAATCGAATTGATTCAGCTCTATCCAGAATAAGGAGCCTGTATGTCATCCCAACCTCCCGCCCAACGTAGCACCACTTTACACAAAGTCGGTGAGGTGGCAACCAATGTAATTCTTGGCGCCCTCTTTACCTTGTTCGCCTACGCTGCATACCTCGACTGGCGTGATACAGGGCACATCCAATCCCTGATTCTCTCCATCCAAGAGGCAATCATCGTCTGGTTGCTGATTGTACGCCGCTCAACCCGCGATAGCAGTAGAGAGTGGAGCGATTGGGCGGTTGCAATCCTTGGCACCGCTGCACCGCTCCTTCAACGTGCAGGCGGCACGCCACTGCCATACATGGATACCGTAGGGACAGCAATCCAAATCCTCGCGGTTGGTCTTTCAGTAGTTGCAACTGTCAGCCTTGGCCGGAGCTTTGGTGTTGTTGCTGCAAATCGAGGGGTGCAAGCAGGCGGTGCCTACCGATTTGTGAGGCATCCATTGTATGGCAGCTATGCGATTGGCTATATCGGATTCCTTCTGGGCAATCCAACACTCGCGAATATCGCACTCATTGCCGTGGCATTCACCTGCCAATATCTGCGGGCTATCGCTGAGGAGCGGGTTCTCGCTCGCGACCCAGCATATCAACAGTACCTGAAACAGGTGCGCTATCGCTTTATCCCGTATATTTTTTAGAACTGAGTCGTCCTAAACCTGTCAGGTGCGGCCTAAGAGGCTTCTATTAGCG
>JANLSE010000169.1:0-2861 GCA_031362265.1 Roseiflexaceae bacterium | reverse complement strand
TGCGCCGCATGTTGATCAACCAAGATAATGCCATTAGGCGAATCCGCAATAATATAGGAATGAGCAGCCTGACCAAGAATGCGGAGCTGAGCAAATCCTGACGAGTTGCTGTCTACCCAAGGCTCAGCGGCCTGTGAATGAGTTTCAGTAGGCCATTCTCCAAGCGCCGTGCTCGATTCTTCCTGCTGATTTAGACTGTTGAGATCAAACCCTGCCACTCCAGTTGCACCAGTTGAGCCTGATTGTTGTTCCCACTCATACCGCCGCAGCTCAAAACGCCGCTGTAGCTCGTTTTCCGGGCCGCTGTTGGCTTCCCAGAGTGGCACACCACTCGCAAGTAATGCATCACGAACAGCACGCCCAAGCAAGCTCAGTACACGCGGCGCATCACGAAACTTCACCTCACTCTTCATCGGGTGAATATTGACATCAACCGCAGCTGAATCAACGCTTATATTGAGTATAACGAATGGATGGCGGCCCTTCAGGAGCAATGTATGGTAGGCTTCTTCGACAACTGCCGCCAATGCGCCACGTGGTGCCACTACACGCCGATTAATAAAGAGATGCAGTGCACTACGGCTACTGCGTGTCACCCCTGGCGGTGAAACCAGCCCATGCACCGCAACACGCGCCTGGCGTTCACCCTGGGCAAGTTCGACAGGTAAGAGCTGCCGTGCAATCTCTAGCCCATAGAGCTCAATCAAAACTGCCCGCAAATCGCCATTACCATTCGTCTGCACAACAGTACGGCCATCAAGAAGCAAACTAAAGCGCACCTCGGGGTAGGCCAGCGCATATTGTGTTAGTGTCGCAATTACCGCAGCCGATTCACTCCCCTCCGAGCGCATAAATTCACGCCGTACTGGCGTGTTATAAAACAAATTGCGAATACTGACCGAGGTGCCAACCGGTGCGCCTATTGGGCTACGCGCCTGAATCTCACCACCTGCAATACGTAGCTCTGTCCCAAGCTCCTCACCTGCAGCGCGTGTGATACACACCACCTGCGATACGGAAGCTATTGAAGGTAACGCCTCCCCACGGAACCCGAGTGTCGTAATCGACCAGAGATCATCGGCACTACTCAACTTAGATGTCGCGTGCCGTGCAAAGGCTAACTCAACTTCATTAGCACCAATACCAGATCCATCATCTTGTACACGCAATTCTGCCATACCACCGCCCCGCGCCTCGACGGTAATACGCCGCGCACCAGAATCAAGCGCATTCTCGATTAACTCGCGCGCAATTGAAGCAGGGCGCTCAACGACCTCACCAGCAGCAATCTGTGCAGCCACAGTTGGCTCGAGTATTTGAATTGGCATGCGAGCCTCCTGGTGAGTTGGAAAGGAAATGACCATCCAATATTCTCATGTGTATTGTATCACACGATATCGGATTAATCAATGGGTATTAGGGAGTTTTGGTGCTGGTTGGAACTGGGGAGATAACCGGGGTAAGGGTAGCAACCAAGCCTGGAGTGATCGGGGCTGGGGCCTGAACTTGTTGTGGAAGCAGCGCAAACACACCAACGAGGATAGCCATCAGTAAAATGGCAAAAATCAGGCCTGGTAAGCCCAGCCGGCGCTCAGCAGGCTTGGCTGTACGCGGCGGCTTGCGATCAATCGCTGGCACTGGTATGGTTGTATCGACACGGGCGCCTTCTGGGGCAAAAGGCTGCTCATCATCTACACGAGCATCAAGGGCAACCTCTGGTAATGCTGCAGCATATTCAACTGGATATGATTGCGTTATTGCATCAGGATCAGTATTTGTATCCAGATAATACCCAGGCATACCATCCATAGTATCAAGCGCATCAACAGCTACCAGAACCACAGTGATATTGTCGGTACCACCACGCTCATTTGCCAGCTGAATAAGCGTATCGACCGCAGCAGCAATTGGTTGAGCGGATAGAATCTCGGCCAACTCAGCATCTTCAATCAGGCCATGGAGCCCATCGGAGGAAAGCGCAATAATATCACCTACATGCAGCTGCCACCGGAAGACATCGACATTGACTTCGGGTTGGTACCCAAGCGCTCGCGTAATAACATTACGATAGTGTATGGATCGCGCCTGTTCTGGGGTGATCAAGCCAGCAGCAACCTGATCGCTCACCAATGAGTGATCGCGAGAAACCTGGTGTAATTCGCCATCCCGTAAAAGGTAGGCTCGGCTATCACCGACATTCGCTACATACAACAGATCATGGTAGATCAGAGCAGCCACACCTGTGGTGCCCATGCTACCGCGGCCTTCATCGTGGATCCAGAGATTGGCACGCTCAAACGCCTGCTCCAGGATCATTGATCGATCCTCGCCAGGTGTTTCATAATAGGAACTGATAATGCGCTCAACGCCAATGCTGCTGGCTACCTCGCCTGCTGCATGGCCACCCATGCCATCACAGACGACAAATAGGTAACCGAGCGTTTCAATATCAGCGCCTTCACCAACGCCGAAATTATCTTCATTGTGGTCGCGGGTGCGGCCAACGTCGGTGCGAGCGCTATGTCGCAGCTTCATGCCAAGCTCCGCAGAATTGGGGGCCGATGGCGTGGAGTATAGCACGGAGCGATATGTGCTGCAAATGTGGGGTAGATATGCGTGCTTGTAATGGAATATATGGCAACTTTTGACGCAAGCCCCTAGCTATGCTATAATCCGCATGGTTGAGGGAGACGGCCCGAATACCGGCACGTCTCTTCTTTTTTTGCGTGTTGGAGCAAGCACATGTCTCAGCAGATTATTGATGCCATTGAGCAGCGCTATCTCAAAGCTAGCCTGCCTGAATTTCGGGTTGGCGATACTGTGCGCGTTGGTGTGCGGGTTGTCGAAGGAAGCCGCGAGCG
>JANLSE010000115.1:0-3124 GCA_031362265.1 Roseiflexaceae bacterium | reverse complement strand
CAGCCGAGACACCCAATGCCTTCCCAAGCCTTGGCGCTTCGGGTGATCGCTTCACCTTTGTGATGGGCGGCTTCAAATCACGTGAGCGAGTAGCGGTCTGGATCAATCTACCAGACGGGCGGATTGCGGTGGATGGCATCGAGCAATTGGATCGTGCCACCGCACAGGGCCATGTGAGTTGGATCTGGAATGCACCCGAAGATGCACAAATCGGCCAATACCAGATGGTCGCACAAGGCGTAACAAGCGGAATCCAACAACTGGCGAATTTCGAAGTGCGCGAAGCGGCGAAACCCGCAGCAGGTGGGAATATTGAACCGAAACAGGCTACTCCCGGTAGGCTTGTTTTATTCTATGCAAGCGGTTTCCGGCTGGACGAAGATCTGCACTTCTGGGCGAATCAACCCGATGGAACAATTATAGTGCTCGATCTGGAAAGTGAGCACCTTGCCGACGGACGTGTGGATGCAAGCTGGACTGTGCCTGATGATGCAAAACCAGGTGCATGGCAGATAGTTGTCCATGGCGTTGATAGCGGCATCGAACAAGTATTGCCATTTGAGGTGCGGATAAAATAGCGCATAACGCATAACGCATAGCGCAAAACAACCAAGTGCTGCGTTCTTGCGCTTCTGCGCTCTTGCGTCTTTGCGTTTCGGTCCCCTTGCGTTTTTGCGCCAACAAGGATCGTCTATGAATACACCTGATGTTGTCGCGCCAAATCGACCACGATCTATTGTGCATGCTGGGCATCTGGCCCTCTCAGATCGATTTATAGCGCTAGCAATTGGCCTGTGTACAGTGGTAGTACTTCTGCTTACAGTTCCACAGATTAGACTCACCTGGGATGAACCGGTCTATACTGTGGCGCAGGAATCGTACACAAACTGGTTGTTTCAATTGCGTGATGCGCCCAGTGTTGCCCTGAGCAAAGCTGGCATCGACGCCAGTTGGGATGTGAATCATGAACATCCACCACTGGACAAACTCTTCTCCGGGTTGATCCAGCGCGCGGCACAGGGCAGTGTTGACCAACTCACATCCTATCGGTTTGGGAATATACTCCTGGTTGGGCTGCTTACAGCGCTACTGTACCTCATGATGGCCGAGAGTTATGGCAGGCAGGCGGGAATACTAGCCGTAATTGCACTGCTTAGCATGCCACGCTTCTTCTTCCATGCGCATTTAGCAGCACTCGATGTACCTGGCGCAGTAGCCTTTTTTGTGGTTATTAGCCTCGCTTGGCATACCCGCAAGCTGCGCGGCCCATGGCCAAGCCTCGCCATCGGCGTGTTGCTAGGGATCGTTTGGGGTATTGGCCTCGCAATCAAAATCAATGCTGCTTTTGCGCTGCCGGTGCTGGTACTCTGGATGCTACTTTTCGCACGGCGCTGGGGAATAGCATTACGCTTAGCACTGATGACAGCCATTGGCCCGTGGGTCTTCATTGGCCTGTGGCCATGGTTATATTACGATACCTGGAAGCGTCTGACCGCATATATCCGCTTCATCACCGTTGATCACTGGAAGATCGACCAGTGGTATTTTGGCGAATCATTCATGCCACCACCTTGGCATTTCCCATTCGTGATGCTGGTATTTGTGCTGCCAACAACACTCCTACTCCTTGCACTTGTTGGGCTTGTACGTGGCTGGCGCGACAGGCGACCCGAATGGCCGATTGGCCTCTGGGCGATTGGTGCACTCATCCCACTTGTAGCACTTACCAGCGGGCAAAGCATGGTCTATGATAACGAGCGCCTGTTCATGCCCGCCTTCCCCTTCCTAGCGCTTCTCGCTGGGGTTGGCCTCGATTGGCTACTGCATGGTGTTCGGCGTATAACTACTCGGCATACCTACCTTGCAAAGACAGCAGGGATCGCCCTCATGGTTACAGCTTTTGCACCACAGACAATTCAGAGCGCCATGCTCTATCCACACCTGCTTTCATACTACTCAGAAACGGTCGGTGGCCTGCCGGGTGCTACGCGAATAGGCATGGAAACGACCTACTGGTGCGAAACATATGCAGAATCAATTGATTATGTCAATCAACATGCACGACCAGGCGCGATCATCTGGACGGAGGATTGGAGCCATGATGTGCTGCTCACCTACCAACAGCTTGGACGATTACGTGTCGATTTACGGATTGCACGCGTACCAAATTCCGGCAGCCCAATGCGAGGTGGAATTGCGCGCAGTATCGTTGCCGACATATGGGAATCCGATTATGTCATCATCGCAAACCGCGAGTCAGGCTTGACCGATGAAGTCCTCCGGTTCCGCAGCGAACATACACCAGTACTACAGGTTGAGCGACAGGGCGTGATCCTTGCTCAGCTCTTCGAGCGTAAGTAAGCCGATAGGTCATACCTGTTCTAGCGCTACAGTGTGCCCGTTCGCAGAATGCTACTGCCCAGTGTATAATGAGCCGCAATGTAGCTGATTGAATATTAAATCCTCTAAGCGCCAATGCACGTTTGTACATCGTGTAGCAGCGCCTCTCACCTAATACCTGTGACATGAACATACCCGCAACTGAGCCTCGGCCTGCAACCCATTCCACGGCACGTGAAGCAAGGGTACACACTCTGCCAGTTGCGTTAGCAGTTGTGTTGATCGCCATATGTGCGCTCCTACCGCGCATACTCAACTTGGCCGATTTTTTCACGATCGATGAACCATATCACTGGATAGCGCGGGTCAAGCTATTCGATACGGCCCTTAATAAGCATGATTGGGCAGCAACTGATATTACTGGGCACCCAGGTGTGACGACCATGTGGCTTGGGTTGCTCGGACGCTGGCTGAGTGCCCGAATAGGCGTGGCTGCCATCAGCGGTCTGGCTGCTGGCGCAGAATACCTATCGATGCTGCGTCTGCCACTGGCAATTGTGAATGGACTTGTTGTTGTAGCTGGATATCTGGCGTTGCGCAGGCTCGTGCGCCCACGTGTCGCACTATTAGGCGGCATCCTCTGGGCCACATCACCATTCTTAATAGCCCATGGTCGGCTGCTGCACCTGGATGCATTGCTGACTTCGTTTATGACACTGAGTGTATTACTCCTACTGATCGCCGCAAATACCCTGAACGCTCCTGCGCAACACACACACTCGGC
>JANLSE010000085.1:0-4647 GCA_031362265.1 Roseiflexaceae bacterium | reverse complement strand
ATGTTACGGGAGGCATTCAGATCGGCATGCAGTTCAAAACCACACATCCGACAGACAAAACGCTCACGCGAACGACGGTTGTTGCGGGCGGTATGCCCACAGCAGCTACAGGCTTGCGAGGTATGTCGCCCGCAACAACCGTCGTTCGCGCGGGCGTTTCGTGTGTCGGAAGTGTGGTGTTGAACTGCATGCCGATCTGAACGCCGCTCGTAATATCGCGGCGAAGTACCATGCCAGTATCGCTAGACGTGCTGCTGGCGGGCTGCCTATCAGTCAGCCAATCGTGTCCAATCGTGAGTCGCTGACGTTCGATTGAGGTACAAGCCGCCGGATTGTAATCCGTGCGGTTACTGACAGAATAGGCTTCGCATGGTACAATCTATCATCCTACAGATAGATTATTGCTATAGCCTGATAGTTGGGTACTACAATGAATATACTCCTGATTGGTTCAGGTGGGCGTGAGCATGCGTTAGCTTGGAAGCTCAGCCAATCTCCTAGGCTAACAAAGCTGCTTATAGCACCCGGTAACCCCGGTATGGCACAATTCGGCCAGATCGTACCTGTTGATGTAACCCGTATTGATCTTCTTATCGATATTGCCGTACGCTCCAACATCGATCTTGTGGTGATTGGGCCTGAAGCGCCACTTGCGGCTGGGTTAGCAGATGCTTGCCTAGCTGCGGGGTTACGAGTTTTTGGGCCAACGGCTGCCGCCGCACAAATCGAGAGTAGCAAGGCATTTGCCAAGCAACTCATGCTAGAAGCAGGTATTCCAACCGCGCAAGTGCATATTTTTACGAATGCACAGCAAGCTGCCGATTTTGCACGCGCCTCTCAGCAGATTTGGGTAGTCAAAGCGGATCAACTGGCGGCGGGAAAGGGCGTTATCATTCCCAATGACCTGGAGTCGATGCTGGCTGCAATCAGCCAAATCAGTGCCATGGGTGCTGAGCGAATTTTATTAGAGGAACGGCTGACTGGGCCAGAGATTTCGTTGCTCGCGCTCTGCGATGGTGAACGCCTCCTGGTGTTGCCACCTGCACGCGATCACAAACGGCTGCTAGATGGCGATAAAGGGCCGAATACGGGTGGCATGGGAGCGATCGCACCTGCGGCACTGGATCGGGAAGCACAACAGTGGATTGTCGAACGCTGTATGTTCCCGGCGGCTCGTGCGCTTGCGGCAGCGGGAACCCCATTCTGCGGTGTACTCTACGCTGGCCTGATGCTTACACCAGATGGGCCATATGTGTTGGAATATAATGCACGCTTTGGCGACCCTGAAACGCAGGTCATTCTGCCACTTCTAGCGGGTGATCTGCTGGAAGCAATGCTCGCCTGCGCCGAAGGCCGACTCAACCCAGATATGTTGACGTGGAATGGGGGTGCTGCTGCATGTGTCGTTGTAGCAGCTCCAGGGTACCCCGAAGATCCTCAACCAGGGATTCCCATTCAAGGTGTTGAGTCTATCGAACAACCAGGTGTGATCGTTTTTCATGCAGGCACTGCCTGGGATCATGGCCAGTTAGTTACCGCTGGCGGGCGCGTGCTATGTATCACTGGCACTGCCAAAACGCTTGAACGCGCTTGTGAACTTGCCTATCTCGGGGTAGAATTAATCCAGTTTCCGGGCATGCAGTACCGTAGTGATATTGGTTCGGTGGATTCATGATGAGCACTGCCACACAACTCTATCGCATCGCAATACTGATTTCTGGAAGCGGCTCAAACCTCCAGGCGCTGATCGATGCACGTGCAGCTGGTCAACTGCCTGTTGAGATCGCATTAGTGTTGAGTGATCGCCCAGATGCATACGGGATTCAACGCGCCCTCAACAACAAGATCCCTGCGGTATGTATCCCACTCGTGCGGCCACACGATCCAGACACACGCGCCGCTTGGGAGATTCGGCTGGCGGATCTGATCAACCTGTTTGCCCCCGATCTGGTTGTGCTCTCCGGATTTATGCGCGTGCTCTCCCCGGCATTCCTAGCCCGCTGCCAAGCCCCAGCGATCAATCAACATCCAGCACTACTCCCCGATGATGGCGGCGAAGTAGTATACACCAGTAATGGGAGTGTTGTCCCGGCACTACGCGGCGCACATGTTGTCACTGATGCCTTACGGCTTGGGCTTCCAATCACGGGCTGCACCGTCCATCGCGTTACCTCACGGGTGGATGATGGCCCAATTCTGGCGCGCACGGAGGTTGTCATACTCGCCGATGATACGGAGGCCAGCCTGCATACGCGAATCAAGGAAGAGGAGCAACGGCTGGTCGTGGAGGTTGTACGACAGTTGAGCATCGCGCATAGCGCATAGCGCAGAACGCAAAACGCAAAACGCAGAACGTAGCGATGGAACGTTAGAGCATCACCCTGTCTCCGTGTCTCCGTGTCTCCCTGTGCATCCTTATCCAATCTCGTCACGGAGTTGATCGAGGTAGGCTTGCATAAATGCGGTACGTATTTGAGCCTCACGACGTCCAGCATTCGTTTGCATGGTGCCAGCGAGGCGTAGGAGCTTGATAAAAAAATGATCGACCGTATAGGTTTGATCATCGGCAGGCCTAGCTGCCACAAATGGATCATTGGTATGATAGAACTGCCTCCCAACTGCACCGCCATGCATCAAGCAGCGCGCAATCCCAATGGCACCAAGCGAATCGAGCCGATCCGAATCCTGCACCACGCGTGCCTCAATTGTCTTGGGAGTGATGTTTGCCGAGAAGCTATGTGCCGCAATACAATGCCCAATCTGTGGCAAGAGTGCTGTTGGGTAGCCAATCTTGCTAAGAAACTCGGTTGCCACTGTGGCCGAAAGCTGTGAAGCCTCCTGGCGCTGCGGTGAGTTCTTTGGTACATTCACACAATCATGAAGCCAGGCAGCTGGCAACACAATCGCAAGATCAGCCGCCTCCGCTTTAGCCAGAACCTTCGCGCTGGCAACAACCCTACGGATGTGCGCTTCATCATGCGCAACATCGCCTTGCATTTGTGTAGCCAAGAACAGCTGAATCTGCGGCTCCCAATCTTCCCAACAAAAGGTCTGCATGTGTGTTCTCATGTAACTAGGGCAGCCTGTTAGCGCCACCAGAGATATGCTGATCTGCGAATAGCGCACCTGACCTAAAGATAGCAATTGCTCTGCTGCTTTCGCAGACAGCATTGACAAACAGGAACATATGTACTACCATTCAGCCAAATCCGCAAACTGAATTGGTACACCTACTCACCCTGGATTGTAGCATATGGATATGCTTCAACATTGTGGGCTGTGTATATTTGTATCCAGATAGGGAGGTTATCGAGGCGAAGCCTTCAGGCGTGAAGACCCACACCGTTTACGGATGGGAGGAAACGCGCTGCTTTAGCAGCTTGAGCTAGGCCACGTTTATCGCATCAGGAAGCGATAAAACACTTGCAATTACCCTCATTTTGTGGTAGCATATATGTGCTATGAAACGAATCATTCAGACAACCTATCGGTATCGATTGCAGCCAACGGTGACACAGGAGCGTCACTTGTTGCAGTTTGCGGGGGCAAGGCGGTGGGTGTGGAACTGGGCGCTTGCGAAGCGGATTGCGCACTACCAAACGACCCAGCAGCAGCTTTCGTACAACGATCTCTCAGCAGCACTTACCCAATTGAAGCAGCAGCCGGAAACGGCGTGGTTGCGCGCGATGGAGAGTCAATCACTCCAACAGACGTTGCGCGATCTGGATGCGGCCTACACGCACTTTTTCCGGCGTACCAAGCAGCAACAAGGCCAGGTTGGGTTCCCGCGCTTCAAGTCCAAACACCGCAACACGCCCCGCTTTCGTATTCCCCAACGGGTCACCCTGGCTGGTCGGTTCGTCTCCGTGCCGAAGATTGGCAAGATTCGGGCAATCGTACATCGCCTGGTGGAAGGTGTCACCAAAAGCGCCACGTTTGTGCGTGAGCCGGATGGTGTGTGGTTTGTGGCATTTGTGGTTGTGCAAACTGTATCCGTACCGCAAACGCGCCCGATTCGCACGAGCGTGGGAGTGGATATTGGCCTGAAATCGCTGGCCGTACTGTCTACGGGCGAGACAATCCCCAACCCACGCTACTACCGCACCCAACTGCGCAAGCTGAAACGAGCGCAACAATCGCTCTGCCGGAAGCAGAAGGGGAGCTGCAACCGTATCAAGGCGCGCTTGGCGGTTGCCAAGCGGCATACGAAGGTACGCAACCAGCGGAAGGACTGCCTGCATAAGCTCAGTCGTCGCTTGGTGCGCGATTTTGACCTCGTTACGATAGAAGATATTGCCGTTCAGGGCTTGGCGAGAACCAAGCTCGCCCTGAGCGTCCTGGATGCTGGATGGGGCATGTTTCGCTCGTTCCTCACCTATAAGGCCGAACGAAACGGCACCCAGCTGGTCATCGTTGACCGCTTCTTTCCGTCCAGCAAGCGCTGTAGCGGGTGTGGGAGCCGCCATCCGGCACTCACGCTGAATGATCGTGCATGGACATGTACCAGTTGTGGCACCCACCATGATCGCGATCTGAATGCCGCCCGTAATCTGGATCAGGAGGGAAGACGCTTGGTTGAAGCATACGTCGCGGCTGGATTGGCCGAGACGCAAAACGCTTGTCGAGAGTGTGTCAGTCCTATCGTAA
>JANLSE010000075.1:0-22049 GCA_031362265.1 Roseiflexaceae bacterium | reverse complement strand
ATACCCCAGCGCATTCAGGCTACGCGAAAACGCCCATCCGCCGCCACCGGGTGTCCAGGGTGCGCCATACATGGTATACCCTGCAATCTGGTGCGCCTGATCACACAATCCAGTTGCTACAGAAAGACAATGGCACCAGCACTAAGCCGATGCCGCTCTCTGAAGCCTCATTCCCTAAAAGTAGTCGTCGCGGCATGTGCCATCATACTGTCCACTGCGCATACAGCAGCTTTTCAAAACGCCTCCCAGATCCACACGGGCAGAGGTCGTTGCGTCCAAGCTTCTCGCTCAGCTCCTTCTCGCCGTGGACAAAGCGCAGGCCACTTCGACAATAGGTTGGTCAGTAGATTTTTGACGGCTCGCGACGCCTTATGATACGCTGGGTTTTACCCACGCGTGAGCAGAGTCAGGAGCGCGTATCTGCGCTATCAGTCTTCAGAATTACATTGACATGCATTACACTAAACACTACAATGCTCGTAATGAAAAGGAGTTAGTTGTGTCAACAATACCAATCGAAGCGAATATCTCTGCTGAACAGTTGCTGCGTGCTGTTGAGCATCTTCCACGACGTGAGCTTGACACATTTGTTAGTCAGGTATTGGAACTCCGTGCGCGACGTTCCACGAGCGTATTGAATCCAATCGAAAGTGACCTGTTACTGCAAATAAATGCCACATGGCCTACGAGTGTTCAGAAACGCCATGATGAACTGGTGACAAAGCGCGAAGAAGAACAAATCACACCACAGGAGCTGCAGGAGTTAGTGGCATTAACTGAAGCTGCCGAACAACGCAATGTGGAGCGCTTACAGGCACTGAATACGTTAGCGATACTACGCCACACAACCATTCGTGAGCTTATGGTCGCACTTGGCTTGACGCAAATCACCTATGCCTGAGCCACGAGTCAGTACCGATCTACGCACTGCAGTAACTCAGCGCGCTCGCGGCTATTGCGAGTATTGCCGCAGCCCACTGAGTCACGCTATTCAACCGTTTTCGGTAGAGAGCATATCGTCCCACGTAGCCGTGGCGGTGCTACGACTGCTGAGAATCTCGCTCTTGCTTGTCAAGGCTGCAATAACCACAAGTGCAATCGCGTGTATGGTACAGATCGCGTAACGAGTGAAGACGTACCCCTCTATCATCCCCGCACTGACAGTTGGAGCGTCCATTTTGTTTGGAATGACCGTCTATGTACTCTCAAGGGTGACACGTGTTGCCTTTGCTTGGTGAGACACAAGATCAGGATCGCTTTGGCTCGGGTAACAGCACGAGCCTCGCCTTTGCCGCTGTATGGTCGGCAGCGGTATTGATGCGTAACATTGGAAGTTTGCCGCTGGTGCGAATCGCTGGAAGCCCAGCTAAATTCTGGCGTGCAATCAGATAGCCAGGATCAATCTCCAGCGCCCGTCGCAGTGCAACTTCGGCCGCATCAAACTGGCGCTGCATGAGCATGCAGATTCCAAGATTGCCCCACGGCTGCGGCAGCACATCGCCCATAGAAATGCTCTGGCGAAAGAACGGCTCTGCCTCGGCCCACTGCTGCTGTTTTATCAGCTGTACACCCGCTTGAAACAAGCGCTCCTGTTCAATCAATTGATCTAATGTGAAGTCCGACCCACGCAGGGCCAGTGAATCGGCCACAAACGATTGGGCGGTTGGCAGCACCTCAGCAAGTTTTTCCGCCAGTAGCCCTTCTTGATCAAGCGTGGCCGCATGCTCAAAATCACGGAGCGACTGGCCAATCCGGGTGGTGTAGCGTGCGGTGATGCCGCGGTTGAACCAGAGCACTGCGGTATCTGGTATCAACTCTATCGCCGCAGTGACCGCCAGAAAGGCATCTTCATAGCGTTGAAGCAGCATACATGCTCCACCGATCCGGTCGAAGGCCTCGGCACGCTGCTGCGATGAGGCGATTGGCGCGCGCACAACTCGCTGGGCTGTCGCGATAGCGCCGGTATAATCGGCCGCGACAATCTGTTGGCCGGATCGTTCAAGCCAACGGTCAATGTCATGTGGCCGGGTCGGATTACGAACCGGGCTTTGCCGTTTCGCCTTTTTGCTCATCGTGGGTTCTCACCTGCGCTCTAGCGATATGCATATCATAGCACAATCTGCTGCAATACCGCTATTGATCGAACAGATGCGCTCCTGCAAGCATAGACAATCTCCATCTCTCGATGGTTCTTAAAGGGTTCTAAAAGGTCTATAATTCTCATGCTTGGTTCTATGTGGTGGGAGGAGGCACAGCATGGGAATGTACGATCAGCTACGAGTTGAAGCACCGCTTCCTGAGCCCGCGTACCAAGAGCGCATCTTCCAAACGAAGAGCTTGGAGTGCAGCTTGAGCGACTACACATCACTGACGAAGGTCGACTGGTGCTGCGCGAGGTGGAATGGGAAGCGACCCCTGAGGAAGAGATGCCATATTATGGCACGCCCGAGTGGGAGCGCGGCGGGCTTGCGCGAATCTGCGGCATGCTGCGCGAGAAGTCGGCCTGCAATGTCGTACTGGACGACTTCCACGGCGACATCATCTTCTACAAGACAGTGAATGTGCCGGACGATGCCGTCTTCGCGATCAACTTTCGCGAGGGGACAACCTCGGTGATGGAGGCTGATGGAACCACCACACCGATCCAGCCAATCACCGTCTATTACAAAGCCCGCTTCACCAATGGCTGGCTGCAGTGGATCCGGCCGATCACGCGTGAAGAGTCATACCAGGAATTCAGCGGTGGGCGTTGGTGAGAGAGAGGAGGATATGTACATGATCAGGATCTTCCAGTACCGCGACGACCTGGACTGCTTCGTCGTAAGCGAGGAGTACCGGCGCATCGCCGATCAGCTCGGGCTGACTGAGTGGAGTCCTGTTGTCTGGATCGGTCGTCTGTTTATGCTTGATAACGACTATGGCGAGCATTGGTTCGACAACTGGCACTTGCGCGAGCCGCTAGAAGAAGAGGCGGCATGGCGCGGTCTGACCGAAGATGAGTTGCTCATTATTGACCCGGAGCGCTTCCAGAACGGTAAGGATGGCCCATGCCACACGCCAGCGTTCCGCAAGCGCTTCTGGACCGACGTACTGCGCTCGCTAGATTTGAGCTTCGATTTGATCGCCGATGAGGCGCGGGCATTCAACCAGGAACGACCCCAGTTCATGCCGGATGAGTATATTCACGACCTGGAGATACGTATCGCCGTGCTACGCGCAGAGCTGTGAGCAGGACGGTGTCGTTATGACACCCTCGATCGGTAAGGCAGCCTGTCGAATGTGTCATGCCAACACACTTTGGAGTTGACCCGCTTTTATGGGAAGACCAGTGTTATGCCGATGCTCCCTTGTTTATTGTGGTCGATAGCCGTTTGACCAAGGTGTGTAGCTGCTGCTCATCGGTGGTGTGTATCGCATCTAGCACATATGCCATTTCAGTTTCATAAGTCGTGCTCGCCTTGGCAAGGAGCTGCCAACCTGCGTCGGTCAGGGCTACCCGGCTGGCATGGCCAAGTGTGAGCAATTACTGTACGGGGTTCTTTGTGCTGGAGATACCTTTCGCGGTATAATGCGCTGGCATTGCCAACATTGCGGCTTGATCAAGGGTGAATAGCACACATGGCCATATCCTCATCGGACTGGGATCTCATTACTGCCTGTCGCGCAGGACACGAAACTGCCTGGGAAGAGCTGGTAACCCGGTACGAGCGCTTACCCTTCTCGATTGCACTCAGCTATGGGCTTTCGCGAGATGATGCAGCGGATGTTACGCAGACCGCGTTTCTTGCATTATTTCGAAGCCTCACTGGCCTGAGCGAAGATACGCGTTTGAGTGCGTGGCTGGCGACTGTAGCCCATCGACAGACCCGGCGCATCCTACAACGTGGACGCCACGAGCATCCTGATACGCTTGATCTGATTGACGAACGATTATCATCGATTGGCCCTTCAGGCAGCAACCCCATGGAGCGCTGGGAACTTGTCGAAT
Source organism: Roseiflexaceae bacterium (assembly GCA_031362265.1). Taxonomy (GTDB): domain Bacteria; phylum Chloroflexota; class Chloroflexia; order Chloroflexales; family Roseiflexaceae; genus JANLSE01. Next base: position 18,061 of record JANLSE010000075.1, on the reverse strand, counting down.
GGGTACATTACGGGCTGGAATCGCTGAGCGAACGATGCCGTCGCCTCCTGCGTGCACTCTACTTCGATCCATCCGAGCCCTCCTATATGGAGGTTGCCGACCGCTTAGTCCTACCGGTCGGGAGCATTGGCCCAAATCGTGCACGCTGTCTCGAGCAACTCAGACAGATTCTGCAAAATCGATCATAAAATAGGTATTTTTCTCTGCGGCCAGCACATGTATGTATTGACACAACTGGTATGACAGGGAGCTACCAATGACAGGCACTGACCCGATCACATTCCAATCGTTGATTGATTGGATTGAGCACCGCCTGACCGATGCTGAGATGCGCGAGGTCGAAGATCGGCTCGCTATGCTGAGCCCACAGACACAAGCAACCATGGATTGGTTGCGGGCCTTCAGCGAAGCGCGCTCACGTGTGAAGATCGAGCAGCCGGCGGGTAACCTACATGCGGTATTATTGAATCAGTTTCAGCCAACAGTGGCGCAGCGGATCCTCCAACGTGTTACCGCGCTGCTGACGTTCGACAGCGCCCAGCAGCCAGCACTCGCCGGAGTCCGATCAGTCGAGTTGCGTGCCCGGCAGATTGTGTACGACTGCGACCTCATCGAGGTCGCGATCAACGTACGACCGAGCCGGCAGAGCGACCGGCTTGATATCAACGGGCAAGTCTTTCCCCACACCTCCGCAGCAGCTTCAGATCTTGTCGTACACCTTTTCCGTGGCACTGAACTGGCTGACATTTCGCTTACCAACGATTTTGGGGAGTTCAGCTTCACTGCCGTGCCATCTGGCTCGCACCGATTGGTATTGATCGCCGAAGACAACCAGATTGAGCTTGAGGCATTCGATCTGCCACTGAGTGCAACAGGTTAATGGTATCGATATGATCAGCAGGGCGATAACAACTGTGGTTGACACAGATCTGGCCCTTGAGCTATCCGAGGCCAGAGTTGCATTGCTCCTGGCTGATCCGCATGCGCGTGAACAAGTAGTCGACCTGCTTGATCAGGCAACCCAGTTGATGCGAAGCGCCCCGGGCAAGGGTCGGCAGCTCGCTGAATTGTGCCTTACACTGGCGATTCACCTTCATGCGAACGACATAGCCCCACGAGCGCGCTATCTCTGCGCGCGCGCCTGCGCCGCCAACGCTGAATACGAGACAGCAATTCAGTTGATTAGTGAGGCACGGGCAGGGTATCTGGCGATTGGCGCTGTGCTGGAGGCTCTCCGGACGAATGTCGGGCTGCTGCATGTGCTGAGTGAACAGGGACGCTACGACGATGCACTGCAAGTTGGTCAAGCGACCCTGCTAGATATTGCTGCACCTGAGGCACAGGCTGATGTAGAAGAAACGACATATCTTATAGCGCTGGTTCAGCAAAACGTAGGGGCCTGCTATCAGGAGACGGGGCGCTATGAGGCCGCTCTGGCGGCCTATACCGATGCCGAGATGCGCTATCGGGATCTGGGGATGACCGAACAGGTCGGTGAGATCGCGAACAATCGTGGGATTGTGCTGCTTGCACTCGGGCGGCCCACACATGCCTTGGCCAATTTTGAGCAGAGCATTGCAATATTCGCCGAGGCCGGGCTGAGGCTGTTGCATGCCACAACATTGATCAATATTGGAAACGCCTATCTGCTGCTGGGCCACTTCGCCCAAAGCTTGGCGGCTTTTGAGCAGGCGCGGCATCTTTTTGATATGCTCGACGCGCAGACTGATGCTCACATCCTCAGGCTCGACACTGGCGATGCGTATATGGCACTCAATCGCTACCCGGAGGCATTGGCCGTCTATCGTGAGGCTAGCATGGGGTTGCGCGAAGCAGGCATGCTGCACGATCAGGCACGTGCACTGTGGGGGAGCGGTACGGCGCTGTTGGCGCAGAACCAGCTGGAAGCAGCGGCGCAGGCGCTCGATGAAGCGGCCGTTTTGTTCCGCACTACCGGAAATTTAGCGCTACTTTCCGGCGTACTGCTCGAACGTGCTGCGCTGCTTGCCCAACGGCACGATACTGCTGCTGCGCGCGCTCTGGCTGCTCAAGCACTCAACCTTGTCGCTGGCCAGGATTTGCCGGTTCAGCAGTTCTATGCACATTTGCGCTTGGCCGATTTGCACGTACACGATCTGAACGCTGCCGAGCGACATCTAGTGGCTGCCGGGAGACTCGTTGAGCACATTCCGCTACCACACTTTGTCTTCCGCTTGCAACAACGTCTCGGGCATCTACGGCTTCGCCAGGGCCGGATTTCTGAAGCACGCGAACTGTTGCTTTCGGCGATCGACTTAATCGAACGATTGCGCGGTGCATTAGCAACCGAGTCACTGCGGGTCTCCTTCCTTCAGGATAAGGTCGCTGTGTATGAAGATCTGCTGCGGCTCCAACTTGACTATGCGCCAGATACTGATGGATGGGAGGCGTTTGGAATCGCGGAGCGGGCCAAGGCGCGAGCACTCGCCGATCTCGTCGCAAATACCGCAGAACGCCCTGTATTGGATGGGGCACCAGCAGAACATGCGATGCTTCAAGCAGATCTGCACGCCGCATACACCGAACTGCTTAGTCACGGTACGCTAAAAATGCCTGAGCGCGCGGCCACACTGCGCGCCCGCGTTGTCGAACTGGAGCAGGCGATTGCGTTACAGCAGTTGCGCGGGATGGTTGGCGCTGAAGCTGACCCATTCGCCACACCACTTTCCAGTAGCGAGCTTCAGCGCCATTTACGCGACCACGATGGTCTTCTGGCGTACCATATCATCGGCGATGAGGTTCTGGCGTTCGTGTATGTCAATGGATCGCTCCATGTTGAGCGCAGGGTGGGCCAAGTGTCGGTGATCGAAATGCAGATCACGCGGCTTGCCGCACAATGGGAACGTTTCACGGCCGGTCAGGCCTTTGTAGATCGGCATCTCCCGCTACTCACACGCTCCATTCAGCAGGTGCTCGGTGAGCTCTATCAGGAACTGGTCGCACCGGTGGCGCATCTGCTCGAAGGTATTCCAGGTGCGCCACGTCGACTCGTCGTTGTGCCCCACGGCCTGCTGCATCAGATTCCATTTCATGCGCTTTTTAATGGGACGTGCTACCTGATCGACGACTATGAAATTGTTTATGCGCCGAGCACAACGGCATTGGTACGCTCCGGCACAGCATTGCCGCAGAACCAGCATGCATTGATCGTGGGTGTCGATGATCCGCTCATCCCGATGGTTGCACAGGAGGTCGCTGCGATTGCGCAACATCTGCCCCAGGCTATACTGCTCACTGGAGAGTTAGCCACTGTGCGCGCGGTGCGCGAGCAGGCTTCCGGCTGTGCAGTGCTGCACCTGGCCTGTCATGGTCTTTTCCGAAGCGACAATCCAAGCTTTTCATCGCTGCGGCTTAGTGATGGCTGGCTCACTGCGGCAGACATCGCCCAGATCGATCTTCGTGGGGCATTCGTAGCGCTCAGTGCATGCGAGTCCGGACGCGGACGGGTCTATGATGGCGATGAGGTTATCGGGCTCGCTCGCGCATTCCTGATGGCTGGTGCGCGCACGCTGCTTTGCAGTCTCTGGTTGGTGCAGGATGCCTCGACCGCTGCATTGATGGAGCTGTGGTATACCGAGCTAGGGCGCGGTAGCGGAGCAGCGACTGCATTGCGTCAGGCTCAAATCGCCATGCGCGAGCGGTTTCCGCACCCCTATTATTGGGCAGCTTTTTTCCTTGTCGGTCGCGCTGATCCGTTACTTTTCGCCGGCAATTGACGACGAAGATGATACTACTCGGCAAATATTCTACCAGGAGGTATCTAATGCGTAGTACGTCTATGCGACGCAGTTCTATGATCGTCGTCTTAGCTTGGCTGCTGAGTCTCGCCCTGTTGCTTGGCGGGGCAGTGCATAGTACCCACGTGCGAGCGGCAGGCCTAGGATACCGGCCGAATGAGATTATCGTCAAAATCAACCCAGCGGCTGGCATCACTGACGACGATCTCAATGCCGAGTTTGGCACGACGACACTCCAACGCCTACAGCCAACCTCATCGATTTACCTTCTCCAGACACCACTCGATGTCGACCCCAATCTATTGAGCGAGCGGTTCGATCTCGATCCTCGGTTTTTGTTCGCCGAGCCAAACTTCGTTGGCCATGTTCCCGAGGCTGATCCACGTAACATTAAGACATGGGGTGGCACCGACCCGTCACCGCTGTCACTTCAATCAGCGCTCAGCCAAATCGGACTCGCCGAGGCGCTGACAATGAGCCGTGGCGCAGGGACGACGGTGGCAATTATCGATACTGGTGTCCAGCTCGATCATCCAGCAATTGCCGGTAGTTTGAGGAGCGATGGCTACGATTTTATCGATGGGGATGCCATCCCCGCTGATGTGCAGGATGGTGTGGATCAGGATGGTGATGGCATAGCCGACGATGCCTTCGGCCACGGAACGCATGTGGCTGGCATTGTCCATATGATCGCTCCCGAGGCCCAGTTGCTACCTGTGCGTGCTCTAAGCGCAGAGGGCGACGGCGATGTATTCCACGTTGCACAAGCGATCGATTATGCGGTACGTCATGGGGCGAGTGTAATCAACCTTAGTCTGGGAACTGATCTGAAATCGAAATTACTTAAAGAGGTGGTGCGTAATGCTACGCGTGCGGGGGCAGTAGTGGTAGCAGCAGCCGGTAACGATAGCACCGCTATTCCACAATACCCAGCCGCAAACAGCTGTGTTATCGCGGTGACCGCAGTAGGCGCAAATGATACCCGATCCGCCTTTGCAAACTATGGCAGCTGGGTATCAGTATCTGCACCCGGCGAGTCAATCTTTAATGCTGTCCCACCCAGCGGCTATGCTTGGTGGAGTGGCACCTCAATGGCAACACCTTTTGTTGCCGGACAGGCAGCCCTGATTCGGAGTCTGCGCCCCGATCTAGATGCGCGCGCTGTCGCAGACATCATCGGGAGTACGGCTCACAGTGTGGATTCGCTTAATCTCACCTTTACTAACATGCTTGGCGACGGACGCATTGATCTGGCGGCGAGCCTGAGAGCTACCACTGTTGGCGCAATTCCCGCAGCGCGCCACAACCGCATTGTCGGTAGTTGCTTAACCATTGGGGAGTAGCGGTTATCTATCCACTTGATTCGGCGCGGCAAGCTCCTCTATGGCTTGTCGCGCTCTTAGTATCTATGCTCACCACATATTTCTTGCAGGTGTGGGATGACTAGGCGGGCTGCAAGCCATCTAACCTCTGCATGCACACCATTTAACGTCCACTTAATAATCCTGTATTTTCAGGCTAGCGCTATGTATGTTTCTTGTGAGAAATCTGCCAGCACGTAATGGCAGGCAACGAGCAAGGACTGGCTATGAAGCGCATCGCCCTCTACTCACCCGGGATGGTCGGGCTCGGTCATATCCGACGCAACTTGTTGATTGCACAGACGATCACCCGAACCCTACCACAGGCTGCAGTGCTAGTGATCGGCGAGGCACGCCAGACCGGCAGCTTGACTATCCCTGTCGGCGTGGATACATTGACCCTCCCAGCATTACGGAAGATAGATGGGCGGTGCGAGCCGCGTTATCTGGATATCTCACTTCAGAAGCTTGTAGCAATGCGCGCACAAGCCATCCTGGGTATGCTGACCGCCTTCGATCCTGATATCCTAATCGTCGACCACCTCCCACGTGGTGCTATGCGTGAGCTTGATCCCACGCTGGTGCAGCTGCATCGTCGTGGACGAACGCGCCTGGTGTTAGGGCTGCGCGATGTGCTTGATTCACCAGAAACAGTGCGGCGCGAGTGGGAATATGCCGCGAACGAGAAGGCCATCCGCGACTATTACGATGCAGTTTGGATCTATGGCGACCCAGCCGTGTACGATCAGAATCGTGAGTATCACTTTGCCGCTGATGTGGCTGCTCGGCTGCATTATGTGGGTTATCTCGACACAATGGAACGCGTTGATCCCATGCATGGCAGTGACCCGATTGCAAGCCTTGGGCTGGGGTCTGAGCGTCTGGCCCTTTGCATGGTTGGTGGTGGTCAGGATGGTGAGCGCCTCGCTGTGGCCTTCGCCCAAGCTGCACCGCAGGACATGAACAGTGTGATTGTGACCGGGCCATTCATGCCTCCTGAAGCGCAAGAACGCCTGCATCGCGCTGCTGCTGCAAACTCACGCCTACGGGTGCTTGATTTCGTGGAGGAGCCAACGCTGTTGCTACGCAGAGCGGATCGTCTGGTGACGATGGGTGGCTACAACACCGTCTGCGAGGCACTCGCATTTGAAAAACACACGCTGGTTGTGCCACGTGCCGGGGCACGCCTCGAGCAGCGCATTCGCGCCGAGCGCCTCCAGGATCTCGGCCTGTTACATATGCTTCTCGACGAGGATTTGTCGCCCGCCGCCATCGCGGCTTGGCTGGCACGTGACCTTGGTTCGGCACCGCAGATACGTCAACGGATCGACTTGAACGGTCTGGCGCGCCTCCCACACATGCTTACCGATTTGTTGGCTATCTCACACATGGCACACCCTGTTGCCCGTGAGCTTGGTCGTAGTGTAAGTAGCTGGCGTGCCGCTGTTTAGTGAAGGAAGATATTGTGAGTCGTATTCTCTTTTGTGCCCATAATCGTCGTGGGCTTGGTCATTTGATGCGTGGCCTCAATATTGCACGGGCCATACGCGAGCTGGCACCGCACGCCGAGCAGTGTTTTTTCGCGCGCAGTTGCTCGGCCGAATTGCTTTGCCAACCTGATTTCAACTGTATCGTGGATATGAGTGATAACTGGCGGAACGGATGGTCGGAGCTGGTTCGTTCGTTCTCGCCCGATATCGCGATCTACGACACCATGCTGCCAGATGAGTTACCGCTTTCCACCAGTCGCTCGGTGTATGTAATGCGACGCTGTAAGGAAGATCGACAAGCGCTGATCTTTGCCAGCCCGTTGCTTACCATGGTTGATCGCGTGATTATCCCGCACACTCCTGCGGAGTTTGGCCACGCACTGCCACCTGCACTCACCACACGGAGTCGCTTCGTTGGGCCAATTATACGCCCACTCGATCCGGCAACGCAGGCAAACCTGCGCACACGCTACAACCTGGGGCCAAATGAACTGCCGCTGGTTTCCACTGCTGGCGGAGCGGGTTTTGGCGAGGATGCCGCCACATTCTTTGCTGTGGTTGTTGAGCTGCATCGGTGCCTAATCGCACAAGGATTAGAGCCGCGCCATATTGTCGTCCGTGGCCCGCACTACATTGGTGATCTGCCCGAACTGCCAGGTATGCAGGTGGTCGCCCATGAGCCTGAGCTAGGTAATCTCATCGCTCTTGCTGGCTTGGTGATCGCCGAAGGCGGCTACAACACGGTGAATGAAGTTCGTCTTGCCCGTACTCCTGCGGTCTTTCTACCTGGCGAGCGCAGCTATGACGACCAAGTCGGACGAGTAGAGGTTTTGGAGCAGCACGGTGCCGCGCTGGTATTTGCTGATCGTGATTTGGCCACCGTTGCGCCACAGATCGCCGCACTGGCTACCGATCGCGCGCGGCTTGATGCGATGCGTTGTGCTTATGGTAACGCCTTAGATACTGGCAATCGTGCAGCAGCGGCGGCGATTATCGAGCTGATCGAAGGTTAGTCTATGTCAGCACTCCATGTCTGCTATATCGTCAAGCGTTTTCCGCGGCTCTCGCAGACCTTCGTCCTTAACGAGCTACTTGCCCTCCAGCGGCAGGGTGTAGCGCTGACAGTCGTGGCTCTACGGCACTCAGAAGAGACTCACGCCCGCTACGCCGAACTCACCGCGCCAGTGTACTACCTGGCCGATCTGGCATCCACGCCGCCAATTGATGTGGCCGGAGAAGCTGCACTCATTACTGCGCTCGTGATTAAGCGCGGCATCACCCACCTTCACGCCCACTTTGCAACGCGGGCAGCTACCATTGCTTGCCTCGTGAGTGCGAACACGGGTGTGCCATTCAGCTTTACCGCGCATGCGCACGACATCTTCCACGCCGAGGTTGATCGGTCGGCTCTCGCTTGTACGATAGCTGCGGCGCGCTTTGTGATCACGGTGAGCGAGTACAACCGGTGCTATCTGTCCGACCTACTACAAACTGAGCACCGCGTGGGGCGGGTAATACGCCTGTATAACGGTGTGGATCTGACACGGCTCAAACCGACAGATTCGCAATCTACCGATCTGATTGTCGGAGTCGGCCGGCTGATTGCAAAGAAGGGTTTTGCGGACTTGGTCGATGCTATTGGGTACTTGCGCGTGATGGGCCGAGCAGTGCGCTGCCTCATTGTTGGTGAGGGCGAGGAGCGGATGACCATCCAGCGCCGGATTGCTGCGAATAACCTCGAAGATGCGGTGTGGCTGCTCGGTGCCCAACCGCCAGAAGAAACTATTCGGATTATTGGTAGTGCAGCCGTCTTTGCTCTACCCTGCATGATCGGAGCGGATGGTGATCGTGATGGGATGCCAACGGTGCTAGTGGAAGCGATGGCGCTGGGTACACCGGTGGTTTCGACGAATGTAGCCGGTATCTCCGAGCTCGTTGAACACGAGCGGACTGGGCTGCTCGCAGTGGAGCATGACCCGTTGAGCCTTGCTTTTATGATTGCTCGCATGCTTGACGAGGGCGAGTTGCGTGAGCGGCTGCGCCTGGCGGCCCTCCAACACGTCCACGCCAACTTTGATCTCGATAGAAACGTCACCCGTTTGAAGCACTGCTTCAGGAGTGCCACAGAGGATATATGGGATTAATCACTGATTTGCTGCTCAAGCTCTGCCGACGGGCCTTCCGCGATGGTAACGTGCCTGCTGCCGCAGTTGCTGCCATTGAGCAGGGACTAGATCGCGGTGTGCTCGCCACGAAACGTAAGAACCAATTCTTTTCTGATCAGATCGAGCAGCTAAATGCAACCGATTTCCAGGCCCACTTCTTGCACTCTTGCCGGGCCCCTAGCTTTCTGCTGCCCGCTGTAACTCCCACACGTCTGCATAACGCCGACCTGATCGTAACAGGCCGCTTTGTGCTTATAGGTGAGACCTATGAACTGCCAGCTGGCTTTTCGTGGCGTCAGAACCCTAGCCCTGACAAGGAATGGCAGATCGCCCAGCACAAACACTCGTTTGCAGTCGATTTGGCATTGGCCTACCGCGAGAGTAACAACCCGGCTTACCTGCAATGCTGGGCCACGCTGATGAGTTCCTGGCTTGCCGAAATGGGCAGCGGATATATTACGGCGAGTGATGCCCAGGTTGAAGCCAAGCGAGTCGAACATTGGACGATTGCGCTGCTGCTCCTCACAGGCACGCCAGCGGCTAATCATCTTCCACCGGGCCTACTGGCAGCGCTGCTGCGACGCCTAGCCGAAGAGGCGTGGTATATCCTTGCGCATCTCAAGCCGGCGCGTAACCACCGCACATTCCAGCTCTATAGCGTGTTTCTGGCGGGTGTGCTTTTCCCTGAGCTACGTGAGGCGCGGCAACTGATGGTCGAGAGCGCTTTGCTGATGACGAACAACCTGTTGACCGATATTTTGCCCGATGGCGTACAGGTGGAGCTTTCGACTCACTACCATCAACTGGTGATGGAGACAGCAACCACCTTCATCGCCTTAGCACGTTGGTGCGGTCTGGCGCTCGATCCTGCACTAAACACTGTCCTGGAGCGCGGGTTGACCTTCTCGTTCTGGATGCAGCGTCCCGATGGTTCGATACCGCTAATCGGCGACTCTGACGAAGGCGATCACCTGCCGCTACTCATGCTGGGAGCCGATTTGCTCAACTCGCCAGAGTTGCGTTGGGCTGCGACGTTAGGGCAAGCCGGTACACCGCCCGACACACAGGCGAAATACTTTGAGGATGCGGGTTACTTTGTGCTTGGCGATGGCTGGGGAAGCGATCCGGCCAGTTTCGCCCAGCGGCAGCACATCTTCTACGACTGTGGCCAACTCGGGGTAGGCAGCCACAGCCACTACGACCTGTTTAACTTTACCTATTACGCGGCAGGTGTGCCGCTGGTAGTGGACCCTGGCCGTTATACATATAATGCTGCCCCCGCACCTGATGGGCTGGATTGGCGGCAACAGTTCAAGAGCACCGCGTACCATAACACGGTTACGATCGATGGACTGGATCAGACCCGTTATATCTCGAAGTGGCAGCGCGACCGTGCGGGTGGGTCGCACAGTGGCATGAAGCACGGGCCTGCTCCTGAAATTCTCGATCGGCGCTGGTTTTTGGGACAACAGAGCGATTGGGTAGATGCGCAGGCCCGTAGTACTGAATATGCACCGTTGCATCGTCGCTTTTTCCTCTATATGCGTTGCCAGTATCTGCTGATTGTTGATCAGGTGCGAATCGACGATGGGCACACCCACAGCTGTGACCTGCGCTTCCATCTCGATCCACTCTGGCTTAATCAGGTGACACTTGCTGGTGATGCAGAGACAATCATCGCGCACACGCCGAGTTTCCAGGTGTGGGTATCGCGCGTACCAAATCTTGATGGCCGTGTTGAGACAGGTTGGGTTTCGGCGCACTATGGGATAAAGGAGCCAGCGCCAGTGCTGAGCTTTAGACAATGCAATGCTGGTACCGTTACCTTCTGCTCACTTGTCGCACCGGTCGGTGCTATGGAGGTTGTGCGCTTGCAGACGCAGTGTGAGCAAGACGAGGGTCAACTTCGCTGCACAGTCGCGGGTCAAATCGCGGGACAACCAATTGTGGATGAGGTGTTTATAGCACTAGGTAAGGCTTCGGTGACAGTTGCGGAGGCTGGGCTGTGTTTTCGTGGGCGGCATTTGGTGCTGCGGCGCAGTCATACTGGCCAGATTACCTATCTTTGTGCGCATGGGGTTGAACAGCTACACTGGGATGGTGCGCCGGACGAACTGCACCTAAAGGAGGATGTTGAGTGGTGGCAGTAAGTACGGATTTACGCTTGTTCCCGCTGATCGCGGATGATCATCCCTTCTTCCCACAGATACGTGCGTTTGCTATGCAGATTGCTGAACAGAACGGCGAATATGACACGCCGAATATCGTACATGCGGAGATAAAGGCGCTCTTGAGATCAGATGGGAATTGGGTTCTCGACCGCTTTTACTGGTCGCGGCAATCTCGGGAAGGATCGGGGCGAATGCCCTTCCACGCACAGACTCTGACCTATCTGGCTAGTACTGGCTCGTCGGAGTGGCATTGTTTTCCACAGGACCCCTACCTGGATGCGATGTGTAACTGCCTTGCGGATCTCCTGCTTAACAACCCGACAGCGCACGTTGACGTATTGCGCTACGTTCCACTACGCCGCCTGACCTATCGCCTTACCATGGACGGAGCAGCAATACTGGTTGGCAAATTTAAGCGCCGCTCGCGTTTTCAGGAGGCGCATGATCGCTTACTCACCGTAGCGCAGGCAGCTACCTCGCAGCAGGCGCCATTTTGCGTAGCGGCACCGATTGGCCTGGATGCGGCGAATGGTCTCACGCTTCAAGAGGCACTTCCGGGGCGCAATTTGGCTGATCTCCTTTCAGCCAAGACCAGCACAAATCTACTCTATCGCCTTGGTAGCACACATCGCGCGCTGCATATGCTAGAAGTGCCTGGCGTACCCAGGTGGGACAGTCTAGCGTTTCGGGCCAGTATAGATCAGAACATTGGCTGGATTGCTTTCATTCGACCAGAGTTGACCGAAGACCTTGCCCGTATACAACGCGCCTTAAACTGTGCACAATTGGAGCTTGGTATCTACGAGCCAGTCTTTTGCCATGGCGATTTCGTGCCGTCGCAGGTGCTAATCGATGGCGACTCGTGGGCAGTGATCGACTTCGACTTGTGTCGGCAAGGCGATCTCTACCACGAACTGGCGACACTGATCGCGGCTATGCCCTACGATGTGCCAGATTTTCGTGAGGCTTCTAACGCGCAACTTGAGCTTCTGGCTACTGCTTACCTAGCCGGTTATGAGGAACGAGCTGGGAAAGTTCTACACCAGAATCGGTTGCTCTGGTACCGTCTTTGCATGGAGGTACACTACCTGGCATTGGCACTGAAGAAAGATTGGCTTGATCTGGCTGGCTTTGGGCACGCAGTATGCCGACTGCGTGAGCTCGTCGATCGACTTGATTGTGGTGGAGATGCGTGATGCAATCTATGATGATAGTGGGTGCCAAGACAATACAAGCGCAGCTTCAGCTGGATTCGACTGTGCGATATGAGGCGCGCCTACTCGCTGCAGGCGTGGGTCGAACTGTCATCGACTATGCATTCTTCCAAGAGAATGCTCTGACTCCTCTGGCGGCAGTCGCTAAATTCTACTCGGATACTAGTGGTAAACGCGCGTATGCTGCTATGCACGCGCTTGATCGTGCACTCGGGCAACAGACTAGTACCTGGCTCGCTATACCAGTACCGCTGTGTTATAACGCGCGCCAACGCCTGCTGGTGCAGACACGAGTCGAGGGCGAAGCGCTCGACTCGCTGGTACGCGGCCAACGTGCAGCTGAAGCGCTGCACCTTGTCGGTTTGGCACTCGCCGAGCTGCATCGATTGCCGCTACCTGTTGGTCGGCCTTTGAATCTGCGCGCGCATCTCGCCGATTTGGTTCGCCCGCATCCACACACACTGGGTGAATATCCACAAGATATTGGGCCGCAAGCTGCTGCGCTATTGGATGCTATTCTGGAAGCCGAGGCGGCGATAGATCTAGCTATCATCGCCGCGCCAATCCATCGTGATGTCCATCTGCGCCAGATTTTCCTCGGCCAGAGGCAGGTCTGGCTGATCGATTGGGATTTGTTCGCCCGTGGTGACCCAGCTCTGGATGTTGGCAATTTCAGCGTGAATCTGCTCACACATTTGGGCGACAGCGGCGCGCAGGCCGTGCAAGCCTTTTTGGCTGGCTACGCAAAAGGTGGTGGCAGTGCGGCACTCGCGCGTGTGCCACTCTATGCAGCGTTCACCTACTTACGTCTGGCTTGTAAGCGCGTACGGTTGAAACAACCGGACTGGCGAGCATCCGCGTCCGCACTGCTCACAACCGGGCTGCGTGTCCTAGAGGAACAGAACATGTATGTAGGGGCTTTCGAGGAGGGTGAATGAGCAACATAGCTTGGGACTACGCCATGACTCCGCTTACACTCGGCGCTGACTTCTATCAATTAGCAGAATTCGCCGATGGCGATTGCGTACGGCGGCATCTTGGACGAAGCCTCGGCAGATGTATTGACGAATATACCATCCACAATGTCAGGTACATTGCTGGGCGCTCGCTGGAGGTCGTCTACCGCATCCCTAGCGAGCAAATCGTTACTGTACGCTTCCTACATCCCGGCGCGAGTGATTCCGCTTTCTTAACTGCAAAGGCTGCGGCTGCCCGCCCTGAACTGGTGCACCATATGCCCGCGTGGGACGCAATCTCCTGGATGTTTCCTGAAGATCCGGGCCTGCCTGGAATTCAAGCATTGATTGCACAATCAGTTGGGATGATCGCTCACGATGGCACAAGAGTCAGCTGGAACGTACTCAGTTACCTGCCCGGCGAACGCTGCGCAATTCGCTGCCTGTCCGATGATGGGCTAGGCATCGTTGCAAAGCTGCGGCGTGGCCCTGGCGCAGCGGCAAGCCATCAGACAGTCCAGCGGCTTTGGGATGCAACTGATCGATACTTTCGTATGCCGCAGCCGATTACAGCCGATGAGGCGCTAGGCGCGCGTTGGGAGCGCTTCGTAGCCGGCCAGTGCCTAGAAGTGGCGCTGACTAAAGCCGCCCCTGGCCCACTCCTGGCTGACGTAGCGCGCAATCTTGCTCACCTGCACACCATCCATCCAAGCAATCTCCCTTCGCAAGGTCCTGACCAGATCTTGCGTCTGATTGAGAAGGTGTTGCACCGCGTCCGTGTGGTGCTCCCAACCCTACTCGATCCAGCAGAGGCACTTGCTCGCACGCTTGCGACAACCGCCAGCGATCTCCTGTGCCAGCAGCCAGTGACGCTCCATGGCGATCTGCATACCGCAAACGTAATCGTCGACGACACGGGGCCGGTATTCATCGACCTCGATTCGCTGGCTGCTGGCGATCCGGCCTATGATATTGCGCTGCTCGGCAGCCGGCTGCTTCTAAGCGCGCTCAGCCGAGGCGATGATATTGGGCAAGCGCTGACGCTGATCGCCAGCCTGCCCGATTGGTATGGCGAGGCTGGAGGCACCTCGATCAGCAACAAGGTGTACACCTGGTATGTTGCCGCGCTGCTGCTGGGGCGGCAGGTCAAGACATGCATCCGCCATTCCGCGCCGAGTACCAGCCGAATTGCTCCGGCACTGTTGGAAGTAGCTCGTGCAACGCTAGAACGTGGTCGCATTGCCGCCGCATAGATGATAGTGTATTTTCCAGGGTGCGACCCGTATGTTTGAGGCAGATATCCTGCCTAGCGAGAACGAAGGAGCCGTGATGAGTGTCAATACCGCCCGGCGCGGCGTGCTTCAAGCCCGAAAAGCGTTCACCCGCACGCCCCGCTTTCGGCAAATTATCCTGGACTACCTGCATAGCAGGCGGCGCGGCGTTGTCCTTGCGTCACTTGCTATGCTCGGTGTTACTATGGCCGACCTACTCTCGCCCTGGCCCTTGAAGGTATTGATTGATCAGATTCTCCTTGGCAAACCGGCCAGCGGATCGCTCGCTAGTCTGTTAGGTGGAACAGGCGAGCACCAACGTCTCGCCGTCGTCGTCGTCGCTTTAAGTATCGTTCTGATTGCATTGCTGCGTGGCTTCTGTGCGGCTAGCCAACTTTTCCAAACCTCGCGCCTCGGTCATGAGCTGAGTGCGCTGCTCCAACGCCAGCTCTTCGACCACTTGCAACGACTCTCACTTGGATTCCACAACCGGACACGCACTGGCGAGTTGCTCACGAAAGTCACCAGCGATACCAAGAATATTCGCGATATCTTCACCGATTCGTTACTGGACACTGGGGCCCAGCTGCTGACGCTGATTGGCATGACAGTGACCATGGTTCTCATGAATTGGCGGCTGAGTCTGGTGGTGTTGACGAGTTTCCCAATGCTTGCGCTGGCGGTCTATCAGTTTTCACGACAAATCAAGCTGCTTTCGCGCAACCAGCGCAGGCTCGAGGGCGTTATCGCCGCACGTATTACCGAAGGTCTGGCCACACTGCCGCTTGTGCAAGCCTTCGGCCGTGAACGACACGAGCGCGAGCAATTTACTGCCACAAGTGAGGTAACGCTCGAAGAGAGCATTCGGGCAGCGCGCGCTGAGGCGACCGGAACGCGAGCAATTGAGATTATTAGTGCGGCTGGCATTGCAGCGGTCGTACTCATCGGCGGTCTGCAGGCGATCGAGGGCGCGGTAAGCCCAGGCGAATTGCTCATCTTCATTGCGTATGTGACCAGTATGTATAAGCCGGTGCGCAGCCTGGCGCGGCTTTCAACGCGCTTCTCAAAGGGCATGGTCAGTGCCGAGCGTATCGCCGAGATCTTCGACACGGAGCCGGAGGTGGTGGATCGGCGTACAGCGCTATCCGCGAGTGGTCTACGCGGCCGGATCGAATTTAGAAACGTCTCGTTCGACTATGGTGATGGGAAACTGGCCCTGCGGGATGTCTCCTTTACCATTCGAAGTGGCCAGCGTGTCGCGCTGGTGGGTACCTCAGGGGCGGGCAAATCGACAGTGGTCAGCTTGCTGCTACGCTTCTACGACTCGCGTGCCGGCTACATTCTGATTGACGGCATTGATATTCGCGATTATCAGCGTGAGTCGCTGCGCGAGCAGATCGGTGTGGTGCTGCAAGACAGCTTGCTGCTCAGTACGACGATTCGCGAGAATATCACCTACGCCCGACCTGGAGCCACCAGCGCTGAGATAGAGACTGCGGCGCGCCTGGCCAACGCCCATGACTTTATCATGGCACTTCCCGATACCTATGAAACAACAATCAGCGAGCGCGGTGCTACACTCTCCGGTGGACAACGCCAGCGATTGAGCTTGGCGCGGGCGCTGATCAAGCACCCGGCAATCCTCATCCTCGACGAGCCAACTTCGGCGATGGATGCCGAATCCGCACGGTTGGTCGAGGACGCGCTAAGCCAGACTCAGCGTGGTCGAACGACACTGGTAATTGCACATCACTTTGTATCGATGGAGCGTTTCGATCAAATCCTCGTGCTGCGCGACGGCGAAGTTGTGGAGCAGGGCACCCACACTGAGTTGCTCACACACCATGGATTTTACTATGAGCTATCGAGGCTACAGGGGCAGCACGAGTAGACTTCCAGTATTTCATCGATTCCGAGCGACTCTGACAACACTTGTCTCCCGCTTTCGCGCATATCCCTCAATACGCCAGTTGCCGTCTGATAGCGTACGAGCCTATCGCAAATAGGCGCTAGCCCACTCCGCAAGGAACGGCTCGATGACTGTCAGAAAAGCGTCGGGTTGGTCGCGCTGGACATCATGGCTGGCATTCGCGATATATGCTACGCGTAATGTCGGAACCTGCTGCTGGAGCGCAGCCGCCTGGCTCGTGGAGACCATCGCCCCAAGCGCTGTATCGCCCGTAATCAGCAGGGCTGGGCAGCGAATCTGCCGCAGCAGCGCGGGCCAATCGACGGTCGCTGCGC
Source organism: Roseiflexaceae bacterium (assembly GCA_031362265.1). Taxonomy (GTDB): domain Bacteria; phylum Chloroflexota; class Chloroflexia; order Chloroflexales; family Roseiflexaceae; genus JANLSE01. The sequence goes on along the minus strand of JANLSE010000075.1, from coordinate 1,413 downwards.
TATCGCGCATCGCGGGCGCACCCAGAATGGAATCAAGGAAGGGCGCAAGGGTCTGTGGGCTGAGTCGCATCTTGATGCTCGGTCGCCGCTGGACGCATCTCAAAGGGCTTGCCATCTTCCACAAAAATCGCGCCGGGAGTATCCGGATAGAGACCTGCCAGCGCAAACGTTGTCATTCCGCCCATCGAATGCCCAAGCACAGCAGGTTTAACGAGGCCAAGCGCGCTGATGACGCCCTGTAAATCGGAGGCGAGCTCGACCGTTCCGAGGTTGTTTTCCGCCGAATCTGACTGGCCGTGGCCTCGTGCATCAGGCATGACTACATCGTAGTTCGCTTCTAGCATCTCTGCGAGCGCTGCCCAAACCAACCCATCCTCCGAGAAGGTGAAGAACATCGATTGAGCAACATGTGCTTTCTGTGATACTTTACAATGAGACCTCGATGCGCATGTTGAACAGGCAACCAACATGGTCATGAGGCCAGTGTAATAGCCTTGCTTGTCGCTATGATTGTCGCACTACAACGCGCTCAATACACTCTCCCAAGAAATGCTGCGGCAACCATGCGGAACTCCTCCAGAAACCTGTTGTGCGCCGATATGCGCGGTCATCTGCGCACCGCTTCGTGGCGAGAGTGTCAAGCGTTTTCACGGGTCAGATCCGCTCTGGCGCTCCCGAAACCCAGTGTTCCAGCTCGATGCCAGGGGTGATCTGCACGCGCTCTGTGATCGGGTTCTGCTCTACGACCGAGAGCAGCGGCAGTGGTTGGCCATCGATCATGGAATCATACCTGCCCCATAGTACGCCAAGCCGGTGCTCACTCGCCGCTCTTGGTGCGTACCGCGCCATATCGCGCAAGCAACTGGTCGAGCGGGTTGGCCTGGTTGAAGCGCTGGATGGTGGCGCGGCCATCGAAACGACCTGTCAGTGATTGCTCGCCCACTGGGAGACGCGGGTTGGTACTGTTGGAATTGCTGGCAGGGTCATGGAGCAATCGTGTGGTGGCGGGTCATTCAGGCGGAGTTGGTGTACTACTGTAAAAGCGTGCATGAGCTGGCTGGGAATATCTAGGTCAAACTGCTGGTTATGCTGGGTAATCAACCAACCACGCGTGTTGGCCAGCCGATGCACCCCGAAGGGCAGCCGAATCACCTGGCGTGCGAGCCAGAGCTCTGCGCCGGGTGGGGCAAGCGCCGCAAGCTGCGCACGCATGTCGCCAGCAGCACCCCAATCGCGGTAACATACCCAGATATGGCCACCACTGTGGCCGCCTGGGGTTGCAACCGCGATTGCAAATGCGGAGAGCCCCGCATCGTGTAGGGTTTTCAACACAGCCTGGAGGGCAGCGATTCCGCCCGCATCAATATCGATCACTCCGACGCGTGCCATGCCGTGCAGATCAAGGGTGACCGC
>JANLSE010000051.1:0-21083 GCA_031362265.1 Roseiflexaceae bacterium | reverse complement strand
CTCCGCAGCAATAAAGGCAGAGCTTAGTGCACTTGGCACTCAGCAACTCTATGAAACAAAGTTAAACTATAGCGGTATTGCTATCAGTGGAACACTGAACCAAATTAAGCAACTTCGTGCAATAGCTGGTGTTCAGGCAGTTCATATCATCCCTGCTAAACAGCGCTTACGCACCCACGCCGCAAGCAGTTTATCCACCATAAGTCTCCCTACGAAGTCACTATCCAGCACTGGAAAACATGTCCGAATCGGCATTATCGATAGTGGAATCGATTATACCCATGCCACATTCGGTGGCCCAGGGACAGTTGCAGCATTTGATGCCAATAACCCGGTAATTATTGAGCCCAATAGCTTTCCAACTACTAAGGTTGCGGGAGGGTTTGATCTAGCTGGTGATAATTACGATGCGGATGGGATACACGGCAGCGTAATACCCATACCTGACCCTGATCCACTCGATTGTCGCATCCCATCTGGCACAGCAACGCTCAACCGCGGAGGGCATGGCACTCATGTCGCTGCACTTGCCGCTGGCTTTGGCGTACAGAATGGTGAAACCTACCCTGGCCCATATAACTCATTGCCACCTGCCTCAGCCTTTGATTTGACACCCGGCGTTGCTCCGCAAGCAACACTCTATGCATATAAGGTGTTCGGCTGTCGCGGCTCAACGGTTCTGCTAGGCCAAGCTATTGCACGGGCGATAGACCCAAATGGGGATGGTGATACACGTGATCGTCAGGTAGATATTCTCAATATCGCAATCGGTTCATCGTTCGCAAGCGAGGACGATCCAGATGCACAGGCAGTAGATGCCGCCGTTGCAGCAGGTGTAACAGTTGTATTAGCAGCCGGTGATAATGGCGATGTGTTCTATGGTGGCAGTTCACCTGGTAACGCCATTGGCGCGATCACGGTTGGAGCACTCGGCGCAACTGAATTAGCAGATTTCTCATCACGTAGCCCACAACCCGGCGGGCAAGCACCCAAACCAGATCTTGTTGCTCCTGGCGCTGGTATTCGTTCAGCAGAGGTTGGTACTGGAGCAGGTACGATCTCAATGGATGGGACATCCATGGCAGCAGCCCAAGCCGCCGGTGCTGCTGCTGTTTTGCTTGAGCATCGGCCATTTTGGGATACAGCACAGGTGAAGGGTGCCTTAATCTCAACAGCATCGCTGCTATTCGATCATCGCGGCCTCCAATATCCAGTATCATTAGCGGGTGCAGGGCTATTGAATATCGATGCAGTTAGTTCAGTAGCGACAATCGCATTCGCCACGGGAAGCCCATCACCAGGAGGCATCTCATTTGATGCAACTCGGCTTGCCGAACCGACAACTGTGGTACGCCAGATAGCCATTTACAATGGCGAGGGCGTGGTCCATGTTGTTCAACTAAGCGCGACAGATGTTGTCAGCGAGACAGGGGTAACGGTAACTGTTCCCTCAACTCCAATTGAACTCTTCCCATGCTCGGCTACTACGGTTCCAATTACACTTACTATTGATCCTGCTGCTTTGGGTGAAACACCAGATGCATTCACGCCGCCCCGCCATGTACTTGACCGATATTATCTTGCTGAGCATAGTGGCGATATCTCAATTTCAAGTGCGCCATTTGCACGGCTCCGATCTGCGCATCTCGCTAATCTATCTAATCTCGCTATTTATATCGATCAGCGGCTTCTAGATCCTGCACTTGTGCCTGGACAGGTAAGCGAATATCAAATGGCTGCACCTGGAAGGCATATCATTAGTGTTTTACCCCCTAACGCACTTCTTGGTGATACTCCACCGATCCTGCAGCAAGAACTTGATTTTAGGCAAGGCGTCGACACAACGCTAGCGATCATCAGTGAAGGGACTTCGTTACGACTTACACTTGTCGAGGCAGATCGAATCGATCCAGCTGAGGCAGTCATTCAATTATTTAATGGCAACCCTAGTGGCCCGGTCGATATCGCTATCGATAATACACGTGTAGCAAACGCGGTAGCCTATCTACAGAATATCCCGATGCAACCGATTCGTGCTGGCGTACACACTGTCACATTCTTTCAGGCAGGCACGAATAGCGTTGTGGCTAAACAGAATATTAACCCAGCACAACGACAGAATATCCTTGTTGGTATCTCGGCACAAAAGGGGTTTGCGAAAGAAGCGTGGAATGATCGTCCACCCAAAGTGCATATCAACCTGCCATATCAGGTGTTCCCGAAATCAGCCTCTCGTGCGCAAGCAGCAACACCAAGTATTACAACGGCTCCAGGCCAAAGTATACTCTCAATCAGGCTGAACAATACTGGAGCGCGCAATCAATCGTTATCGCCGCGCGGTTCACAGACACCACTTGTAGGTGCGTTTGAACTCAGTGCGACAAGCCCAGCAATTGCAGATTTGTCTGCAAGTGCAAGTGTCGCTGATATTCAGTATGTTGGTATCACGAGCAATTATTCGATCACCAATGACATTGAATCAAATGTGCTCTTTTTTGCTACCAGTAGTTACAAACCTTGGACAACACCCAATCAAGTCGAGGTACGTATCTATTTGGATACGACCGGCCCAAGCGGCGGCCCTGACGGAACTGATGATTATGTGTTGCTCAGCAAAAACCTCGGTGAAATTACGAATTTACAGCCAAGTGATGCGTTTGTCTCACCACTCTATCGGATACTTCCTTCTGGGGTATTAGAGCCGATGGTAACTATCCCGTTATCGCGCTACAATACCCTACCGTCACCAAGTGTCCCTCCATCCTTGGATGTTGCACCATTCAACTCACGATCACTGATCCAATACATCGGAGCATCATTTATTGGCCTCTCGAATACACAAAGATCACTACGTTATCACATTGAGACACGCGCACGCAGTGTAGGTGATTTTGGTGTGGTTATTGATCGAGTTCCAGCAACTGGCTCTTTAACGTACCAGATTGATGCAGCCGCTATTGCTCCTGTAAATGCAGCAGCTGGCATCCCAAATCTTCAACATCGCCCGCTGTTTCTTGATACGCAGGGTGGTCAAGTGCAGGCACGCATCAACCCTTCAGTATTGGCCCTACGCCGCCAACAAGCTGTTCTCTTATTACATCTGCATAATGCAGCGGAATCTCAAGTTGAACTGGTAAATGTCGTATCTGGCCCATAGTTGAACTCTTAATACAACAAAACGCGCCTCTTGCTCGCAGGAGCAGGAGGCGCGTTTTGCCATGCCCTATTTAATCGTGATCTTAGGCCCTGTGAAGGTTGCTGTGCTCAAAGCAGGCGTCGCCGAGACAATAATTGAGGGGAAGGTGATTGTGCTGGCTATTCCAATAAATGCACCTGGGAAGGTGATCTTTGCAGAAGCGCTATTTGCGATTTTCAGGCTACCACTCCACTGCAGTTGGTATGTAAGAAAATCCTGAGTCGTGGAGGATGGGGTTGATTCGCCTGCGAGAGTAAAAGTTGCAGAGAGTTTACCATGACCAACATCAATCTTTACTGAGGTGACTGTAACCGTCTTCCCAGTTTTATTGGTTAATGTGAGGGTGTAATCGCTGACTTGATTCGCAACTGGTGCTGGGCTAAAACTACTCGTCAGCAATAAACTACTTGCTGTTGTTGTTGTCGATCCTGGCTTCGTGGTCATAATCAAGCGCCTCCTATGACTCTTGCGGAACCTGACGCAAGTGTACCACATTCTCGCACCGCATTGCGATGAAGAACATGTCTAGGATGCCATTACTTATGCCTTGTGGGGTTCTCTTGCTTAATTGACAGTAAAGCAGTAGTTGATTGGTCCAGCAGTCGCAGGGACACTTGTGATCGTAACAGCAAAACAAACATTCCCTACTGTACCCACAGGGAAGCTACCTGGAAATACGATCGGGCCTGTACCTCCAGCTGGTACCACAAGCGCAGCTGCACCAATCCATTCCAGATTAGAGTTCGCAATATTTTGGCTACAATCTGCTGGCGTACAGGCCCCTGCTAGGGTAAATATAGCAACATTACCTGGCTGAGTTACGTCGATTGTCACTGCGGAAATTGTCAGATCACCAGCACCCTCATTCTTAATAACAAGTGTGAAATCGCTGGGTTGCCCAATCACTGGCGCTGGGGTAAAGAAGCTTGTACCGAGCGTGACACCACCAGCAGTAACTGGTGTATTGGTAGGAGGTACTGTTGTCGCAGTCGGTGGGATATCGGTAGGAGGTACAACCGTTGTCGCTATCAAAGTTGGAATCGCCGTAAATGTTGCCGTCGGAGGTATGGTTGTCGCGGTGGACGTTGGTGTTGGTGCAGTTGTTGCTGTTGGTGGTATTTGCGTATTTGTCGGGGTCGGCGTATCAGACGGCGCTGGACGTGTCGCCGTTGGTGTATCAGATGGCGTTGCTGTCGCAGTTTCGGTTTCAGTCGGCGGAATCTCAGTAAGAGTTGCGGCGGTTGTAGCTGTCGAAGTTGGTGTCCGAGTTGGGACAACAACCGTTACAGGCGTATTTGTGATAGCCACAACTGGCGTATTTGTACCGGTTGGTGTACCAGATTCATTGGTACTTGTTGGGGTTGGAGTATCCCTGCCACCAGAGGTATCATCTGTTGGCGTGGAGGTCGATGTGATTGTTGCTGCATCCGTGGGCGTTACAGTTGGGATCGCAGCAACAACCAATGTTGCGGTTGCCGATTCAGAAATGGCAGTGCTAAAGGTTGGTGGAACAGTAGGGCCAATTGGGCGCGGTGTCACAGTTGGGGTTTCAATCACAATCACACTAATTGGCGTGGCAACAAACCCACCACCCGGCGGTTCTGGTACTGAAGGGAGCGTAGGAATACTGGACAAGGCAGCCGGAGAGGTGGCTGTCGGTGTCATGGCAAGTGCTGTCGCCGTAATTCGCTCAGCCGCGATCACACCCGGGATGTTTTCATCAACACCGGCAATCTGAAGCAGAGCCTTCCATGGCGAATAATCGGCTTGATCATGCGAAAGCAAATTCAGATCGGTAGCCTGATTATTGGGCCGTAAGGCTTCAATCACAATACCAGAAGTACAGCATGTCAGAAGAAAAAGAAGCAACACCGCCGCGACCAGCAGCCAGCGAAGCTCACGATTCTGTTGCTGTTCCCGGCTTATCCTGGTTGACGGCGAGGTTAATAGTGTCATGTGCTATCGGTAATGAGAATCCGAACGTACTCCCTGCTCCAACTTGGCTTGTTGCCCAAACCTGGCCACCCTGGCGTTCCACGAGTTGCCGTGTAATCACAAGGCCCAACCCACTTCCACGCTCAGGCGAACTGTTACCATCGATCCGATGAAACCGTGTGAAGAGCAACGTCTGTTGCTCAGGTGAGATGCCTGGCCCTGTGTCTGAAACCGTAACATTGATGAATGATTCATGCCGCTCAGCAGTAATCGATACTTCTCCTTCAGCGGTGTAACGCCGGGCGTTATCCAGTAATTGTACTAAGATTATTTGGAGTTGCTCGCGATCGGCTAAGACAGGCGGCAAATCGTGTGGAACATTCGTCTGCAGTTCAATATTCTTCTTCGCATATGCACCGCGTAGGTTGCCTGCGGCCTGCTCAACAGCCATCCACAACTCTTGCTGATCGATTTCAGTGCGAAGCGTATCTGCCTCAATATTCGCAACTGTAATGACATTCTTGATGATATTAGCCATCAAGTCAACGCGATTCCGAACTGCCTCCAGCAATTCACGTTGCTCAGAGCTTAATTCACCAACCAACCCACGCAGTAAAAGATCAGTATACCCGAGAATAACCGTCAGTGGCGAGCGCAATTCATGCGATATAGTCGCGATAAAGTTTGTCTTTGCCAAATCAAGTGCCACTTCATTCGAAATATCATGAAGCACAATCACTTCACCAACAGTTGTGCCATCTTCGGCTACTACTGGTGCACGGCTGAGTTGAATAACCTGACCATTGAGTTGGTAGTGCCCAGGGTCACTTCCATCCCCAAAGAGATCCTGAGTTGCTTCAACTCGCAGAAGTGGTATATGTTCAAAATTCGGACGATTTACAAGCCAATTATCGAGCTCAAGCATTTTCTCGGCGGCTGGATTTGCCAAAATAATATTGCGCTGCTTATCACAGACAACAACCCCATCTGCAATTGATTCAAGAATCGCCTGCCGTCGGCTAGCCTCGCTCTGAACACGACCGAATAATAGCGCATTCGAGAAGACACTACTTGCCATATTTGCGAGTGCTATCAAGGTTGGTTCAGTTGCCGCACTAAATGCATGCGCAGTGCGGTTACCAAAGATCAACATTCCGCTGAGATGATCTTGGGTCATGAGTGGAGTAAGCACAATGCTCTCATAGCCTACCGATTGGAGACCAAGTTCGGCTAACTGCGGCTCATCTGCTGGAACGATAAATTTGGATCTACGTTCTTCAGCCAGCGAGTGCAGGAGCGGTTGATCAGGGAAAATCACCCTAGATTCCAGAACGAGTGTATCGGGGTGGCTATCGGCCCCCAAGCGATACACAAACTGGCTTTCATCCTCAACTAAGGCAAGGACTTCGGTATCCGGAACAAAGGAACGAATGGTCCGCTCGGTGACATCTAATACCTGCTCAACGCGAATGGAGGCATTCAGATCTCGGCTTGCGTTATACAAACGCAATAGATGATCGGTCATCTGATTAAACGCTTGCGCTAATTGACCGATTTCATCCTTTGATTGGACAGTAGAGCGGCGCTCCAAATCGCCAGCAGTGACCGCAACGGCGGTGTCGACCAGATCAAATACCGGCAAGGTGATACGACGGGCTATCCACGCACCAACCACAAATGTCGCCAGGCCAAGCAAAACAGCAGTAGCGATGACCACATTGCGGCTAATATTCAGCGATTGGAACTGAAGATCAGCAGAAAAGCCAACTGAGAAAAACCCAACCAAATTGTTCGCTACCAACAATGGGCTATAGAAAAAGCGAAAATCGCGTTGCCGAACACCTACAGTATAGAGGGATTGTGCTGATCCGGTAGCGAGTTCCTGTATCGCAGAAGGCGACATCTGCAAGCTGGCTAGCTCATCACGATTAAGGAGTGTCGTACCAATCGGTTGGCCACTCAGATCATAGATCGAGGTAATTGAAGCTTGGCTATTCTTCTGGAGCGCATCCAGCAGCCGGTCTACCTTGATTGCAATCATCAAGCCGCCAACTACTCGTGTTCCCTGTTTAATCGGTGCAACGGTATAAAAGTAGGGTTGGGGATCTGGCCTGAAATAAATCAAGTTAGAAAACTTATCATTGCCATTAACCAGGGTTCCACTTGCGATCTGTTGAACAACTTGTAAGCCAGATAAATCAGTGCCGTCAATTAGCGTTGGGGGCACATCGGGGGCTTCACCTACCCGTACCCAATCAACATAGGTTTTCCCAGTACGATCGAAGGCGATCATTCGATCAATGCCAAGGCTGACATTTGAGACTGCTAAACCATAATAAGGGGCAAGAACACGCTGAACGACGGCAGCATCATCACCAATAAATGCATCGGCCATTGAGGGCCGATTTCCAGTAGCAGGCGCAGATGCCGCAACTAGGAGAAAATCAAGGTGATTTCGCTCACGGCGTACAAGCTCATCGGAAGTATTGCGCGCAATCTGCGCAAGGAGACTCTGAACACGTTCCTCAGTAGTGCGGGCAATAAATGCTATCCCTACCAACGAACCAACCAGAGCAATCAGCAATGTGACCGCCAGATAAGGAAGGATGATTTGTAGGCTTAGCTTTGAGCGAGCTTGCCGGAGAAGGTTACGCAGCCAAATCATCAATGCTCCGCCTTTGCAACCGCTGAGACTTTACACTATTCTGGTATACCTATTATAACTGAAGAGGCTATAGCTATCAAGTAACTAAAGTCCTATTTAAGGTGTAAAGTATTTCATCGAATGGAGACTTTATTCATCACCTATTCATCTATGGAGCAGTGGCAATGTGAAAGCAAAGACACTTCCACTTCCTTCGGTGCTTTCTACCCAAATGCTGCCACCATGAGCCTCGACAGCAAGCTTACAAAATGCTAGCCCTAAGCCAGTTCCACGCACCTTTTGGCCCTGAACTTGACCAAATTTCTCGAAAACTCGGCTATGGTAGGCTGTCGGGATCCCTTTGCCATGATCCTGCACCCAAAACAAAACCCAATTGCCATTCTCAATAACGGATGAAATCGGGATATTAACAGCGAGCGGATGCTCATCGGATACCAGTTCTACACCAAGTGTAACAACTTGGTGGAGTGGCGAGAATTTAATCGCATTATCGAGTAGATTCTGGATCACCCGAACAATTTTTTCATCATCGGCCTCAAAGGTAGGCAGATGTGCTGAAAGCCGTTGTTCTAACACAATATTGGTACTGCGTGCTGATACAGCTAATCGTTCACAGGCTCGATCCACAATTTCATATGCGGCAAGTGGTTTCAAATCAAGTTGCAGGCTTCCTTGCTCCATCTTCGAGATGTCGAGCAAGTTATTAATCAAGGTAAGCATTGTTGTGCTTCCCTGATACGCAATTCGAAGTAATTCGTGTTGCTGATCGGTAAGCGGGCCGACCAATTGACGCTGCACCATCATGATTCCATTCATAATTGATGTCAGCGGTGCACGCAAATCGTGAACCAACATACTCGTATAATCATCGCGGAGTTGTTCGAGTTCTTTCTCTTGGGTCGTATCCCGCAAGACAGCCACTTGACCATAGATTGCGCCAGCCGCATCGCGAACCGGAAGCCTCAACAACCGGCTAAAACGATGTGGCCCTTTCACAAATTCATATTCAGTAACCAAAACCGGTTCTGTATCGCTGGTTGCCTCACCCCAGTGGCGTTGCGTTGTTTCCTGCGCGGCGTTGCGCAATTCATCCAATACACCTTCGAGTGAGCGACCAACCAACTCAGTTGCATCAACTCCAATGACCTGTGAAGCCATAGGATTAGCAGTAAGAATCGTTCCTTCAATATCCGTCATAAGAATACCGTCGGCAGTAGAATCGAGGATAGCGGCAAGCCGATCGCGACCATCGGCTACCTGTTGGAAGAGGCGCGCGTTTTCGATTGCGACACCAATAAAGGCGGCCATGCGCATAAGCCGCTCGGCTTCGTCTTCCTGAAAATCGCCGTCATATTTGTTGAGCAACTCAACAGCACCAATGACGCGCCCTTTGGCAATCATAGGCACACACAGGATTGAGCGTGTCACAAAATTCAGATCATCACTTACCTTTGGGTAGAAGCGAGGATCGTGGCGTACATCATCGACAATTGCCCAATCACGATCGCGGATCACCGCGCCAACAATTCCCTGGCCCGATGGGACGCGCACACCAGCTAACCGTTCCTCGCCACCTTCAATTGTCATGACAAATTCCAGATCGCCGCTGGGTTCATTAATCAGTAAAAGTGACCCAGCCTCGACATGGAAGTATGCGCTCAGTTTCTGGACAACCATGCGATATACTTCGCGCGTGTCGAGTGTTGATGTGATTGCTGCGGCAATTTCATTTAGCGTGGCAAGTTCCTCACTGCGGCGACGAGCAGACTCGTGTAAGCGCAATGAAGCAACTGCGGTTGCGATTTGGCTAACTAATACCCGTGCAAGAGTCATTTCCGCATGCGTAAATAGCCGCTGCTTGCCCGTGGCGCATAACGCAAGCACACCCATTGCGGTGTCTTGCGCTATGAGTGGAATAAACAATATTGTGCGAATATCCTGCGCACGCATAAAATCCTGGTAGGGAAACGACTGATCGTTCGACTCCAATTGCACCAGCGCCGTTTCACGTTGGCGAATGACCCGTACAATTGTTGGCAGTTCACTGATTGGCAGCGGCGGAGGGAGCGAGACTTGAGGCGGATATTCGCCCGCAATAACGAGGCTTTGGGCATCATCAAGCAGACCCACAACGCCAGAGCTTACATCAAAATATTGAAGGATTTCGTACAACGAAAGCAGAAGCAATTCGTCGAGGGTCGCGGCTGTTTCAATTGCTTGGCCAATTCGCGCGAGCACATCGATCCGCACTTCGGTTGAAGCGCCAGTTTGTTCTGTAGTCGCATACACGAAATCGTTACTCAAGCCTCACCTATCGGTTAGATACGGAAACCCCTGATTATTATATAGCGCGCAGACCAGTTTTTGCTAGTGTTATTTTTACAGAATCGTGACAACCTCCACACTCTTCATTGAGCGGGGGGTCGAAGTATACGGAGATGTGCTCGTTATTTTGCATCCATAAATTGACCACCGACCGCTAGATAGCGATATCCGCGTGCTGTCAATTCATCATAATCTGGAATCATACGACGCCCATCCATCACGAGGTATGGCGGTTGAACAACCTGTTCAATAGTACGTGAAAGGCCGCGGAATTCCTCCCAGTCGGTAGAGATGAACAGCATATCACTACCCTCAAGCGCATCCTTCACCGATTCGTGGTAGGTTATCTTCTCGAAGAGGTGGTTCTTTTCTGGGCTGAGGAACTTCTTGGCTTCGTGAATCGCCATCGGATCGTAGGCGCGAATCTCACGGACACCGCGGCCAAGAAGCGCTTCGACCACCTTGAGCGAAGAAGCATCGCGCATATCGTTGGTTTGCTTTTTGAAGGCGAGCCCAAGCAGTGCTACAGTTTTCTGATTAAAGTTGACGCCAGCTTCACGCACCGCACGGTCAATTAGGTACGTTTTCTGGTGTTCATTGATGTTATAGACTGATTGAAGCAGATCGGCAGGTTGGCCCGCACGACTGAATTGGTAAATAAGCGATTGGATGTCCTTGCCAAAACATGAGCCACCCGCACCATTGGACACATACGAACCCCAGGTGCTAATGCGGGAATCGGCGGTTACACCGCGCTTGAGATCCTCCATGCGGATATTCTTAAAGGTCTCGCCAAGGCGGGCACCGACACCATTCCAGAAGGAGACATAGGTGAGGAGCAGTGTATTGGCAACATACTTAATTCCCTCAGCAGTTTCTGGGGTTGTCTCGATGTAGCGAATACGAACATGGTTTGTGAACTGTGAATAGATCCGCCGCAGGATTCGGAAATCTTCCTCGGTATCGGCTCCAATGACAACCCGGTCGGGGCGGCGTGAGCGCTCGACGGCATCGCCTTCGGGGAGAAATTCCGGGTTAGAAGCGACACCAACGTTATGAGCATTATGCTCTTTGAGGACACTTTCGAGCAGGCGAGCGGTTCCAATCGGCACAGTACTTTTGTTAATCAGAACAACCCGGCGTGGATCTTTACGTTTTGCGAGCAGTTTCGCAACATGGTTTGCAGCATTAAGGTAGTATGTCAGATCGGATGAGCCATCTGATTTAGGTGGTGTATTCAAGCAGAAGAAGAATGCATCAGCGCCTTCGATGATCGATTCTATTTCGGTTGTGAAAAACAGATAGCGACCATAGTTCTCCTGAATAATTTGTGCAAGCCCAGGCTCATTAACATACGCTTCGATTTGAGTTGGTTCACAGGATCGATAGGCAGCGATTCGGCGCTCATCGATATCGTAGGCATATACCTCGTGACCATATTCCGAGCAGACGGCAGCATGTGGCAGGCCAACAAACCCGGTGCCAACGACAACAATCTTCATCTAATGAATCTCCTTATATGTTTATGGTGATTAATACCGAACGCTCTGTACGGTATATGCAACGAATGACGAGCACAGATAGTCACGCGGTGAAGTTAGAAATTTTGTTATCCGTTAACGAGGCGCTCTTCATCTCCACCTGGCCCATGGACAGGCAACGCGATGTAGAAGGAGCTTCCACGGCCTTCCTGGCTTTCTACCCAGATCTGGCCTTGGTGACGGGAAACAAATTCTCGGCTGAGGTAGAGGCCGAGGCCGAGGCCTTCGCCTGCACGCTGTTGACCACGACCATAGCGCCGGAAGAGTCGGCTGATTTGCTCTTGTGACATTCCAGCACCTTGATCGGCAACAACCAACACAATCATGTGATCGGGCTCTTCGAGTGTACTGCCGCGCACATTACGGGTCGTTTGATAGGCTGGATGCCGACCTGCAAGGTGATCGGCGCGCTCTTGCCAAGCGTGCACGGTTACGGTTGTGCGGTTTGCGCTATAGCGAACCGCATTCGTAATCAGATTCGTAAGCACCTGGCGAATACGGAGGGTATCACAAACGAGATTGAGATCATGGGTCGAGCCTTCAAACTGAAGGACACGCTCGCCAGCAATCGGGCGAATCTGCTCAATAACTTGCTCAACCAAATCGATCAGGTTTGTGCGCTGGAGCTGTAGATTGAATTGCCCTGCATCGAGCCGTGAGACATCGAGCAACTTATCCACAAGGGTAAGCATATGGCCAACCTGTTGACCAAGGACATTCAGGCCACGCATCTCTGGAGAGGTTTGTTCTGCACCACGACGCTGCTCTCGTAGTAGTAGTAGATCGGTATATCCACGAACAGCTGCAAGTGGGCTGCGTAGCTCGTGGGCGGCTACGGCCAGAAAATCATCCTTCGCCTGTTCTAGGCGTTGGCTGGTTGTGACATCGCGAAAGATGACGACTGCGCCTTCTACTTGGCCAGCATCTCCACTGACGGGAGCACCAGTAAAACTCATCACCGTATCGCTACCGCTAGCGCCGCGCACCATAACCCGATAATCGTGGTAGATTTCGCCAGCCAGAGCACGTGTCAGTGGAAATTGCTCGACAGGCAGGGCAGCGCCTTCTAGATCACGGAATGCGAATACCGTCGACATCTCCCGATCGGTGATCTGGAATGGATAGTGCTCAATTGAGAGCAATTCAAGGGCAGTATGATTTGCCAATACAAGACGACCGTGGTGATCGCAGAGTGCAACCCCTTCGGCGATACTATTGATCAGTGCGGTAAGTTTGCGCCGCTCGATCTGACTATCCTGATAGAGGCGTACGTTGGCGATTGCAAACCCAACTAAGTTCCCCATCATCATGAGTGCTTGTGTGTCAATACGCTCCGGGAGTGATGGATCGCCAAACAATGCAATGATGCCAACGACCGTACCGCCTGCGAGTAGCGGAATATAGGCACAGCTACTTAATCCTGCAGCGATGAGTGCTTCTTCGCCGCCCTCATTAATCAACGGACGCCGAATTGGTTGTCCATAACGAACCGCTTCTTCACAATCGGCATTCGCAATTGCAACGGATTGGTAGCGATTGACATAGTTGGCAGGTAAACTACGCTGAGCACCAATCGTGAGGGCGGTACGGATCGGATCTAACAGCAACAGCGCACCAGATGATGTCCCAACTACCTCCAGCAGAACATCGAGCACATTACTCACCAACTCATCGAGATCGGCAGCAGTGCTCACCACGGTTCCGATGGCACTAAACGCCTCAAGCCGATGTTGGTACGCCTGCATCTGTGCATGCAGTTGGGCGTTCTTGATTGCACCAGCCGTAAGATTCGCAAATGTTTGCAGAACCTGAAGATCATGGCGTTGGAGCTGCGGGCGACTACCATGATTAAGTAGCTCTAGCACGCCAATCACTTCATTGCCAATGCGGAGTGGCAATGCAACCGCTTGAAGATTGCGTGGCAGCCGATCCAAGTAGGTTCGAATATCCTGAGCGCTACGTGCGCCAACACGCGCCGCAGCGTCTCGGTACGAATGCCGATCAAAAATGACCGACTCAGCGCGTTGGAAAACAATGCCCGGCAGGCCTTCGCCAATGCGGAGGCGCAACCGTAAGAGTGCGGCCATACCAGAATCATGTTCAGAGGCCGAAAATGATGCGACCTTGAGAATATTCTGCTGGCGATCAAATAGCCAAAGTTGGCCAGCCTGAACCGCAGGCACAGCTTCAACAACGCGCCGAACAAGATCCGTTAAGAGTTCACTTGGATCGAGCACGGAAACGAGATAAGTTGAGACACTTAAGAGATTGCTGAGCACCTGGCTGCGGCGCTCAACCTCGCTATTCGCGATAACTTCGACGACATCGGTATCGAGCTGCGGTGTACTGGTCATATGTTTCTTTGTCGGCTTAGTTTACTCGGGTGGATCCCGAAAAATTGATTATAGCACACCACTCAACTGCGTTGATGCACTGGTAGCTCAGCCCAAAGTGCGCGCTCACGCTCAGGAAGCTGTTCCAGTTCGACGCCATTCACAAATGTTGCCTCACAGATGAGACGCTGGCGTGCTGGGCGCGCGGCCATTTGTACATCGTGAAACAAGAAATTACCCTCTTCAAGACGAAAGATTGCAACATCTGCTACAGAGCCAATAGCAAGGGTGCCAAGATCCGGGCGACGCATGGCGCGAGCGGGGCGCGCTGTAGCGCGATCGATCACCTCGGGCAGGGACATGCCAAGGCTCAGGAATTTCGATAATGTGGTTGGAAGATCGAACATCGGACCCTGAACACTCAGCTGATGAATGTCGCTGCTGATCACATCTGGCATAATACCCTGGGCCATAGCGGCTTCAGCAACATCGAAAGCGAATGAGCCAGTTCCATGACCAATATCAAGTAGAATGCCACGTGATTGGAGCTCGGGAATAGCAGGGTCAAGGGTTCCATGTGTGCCAGTGATCCGATGCGTGCCACCAGTGAAACAATGTGTAAGAATATCACCAGGCCGCATGAGATCCAGAATCTCGGCTAATGCAGGCGGGCCGCTACCAATATGCACCATAAGTGGCAATTCAACCCGATCGGCGAGTGCGCGTGCCATCTCTAATGGGCGAATCCCGGTGCCGCGAGTAGTATTGCTATCGATACGCGCTTTGATGCCAAGAATAATATCGCGATTATGCTCAACGGTGCGCGCCGCAAGATCAATATCACAATAATCGAGGTTGGCAAATTCCCAAGTTGGGGCAATCAGGCCAATTGCAGAAAGATTGAGTAAACAGAAGATGCGTGTACGGCTCGGTTCCGCCACATAGCGGCGAAATCCCGGAAAGCTATAGGCCCCAGCACTCCCAACATCAAGCCATGTGGTGACACCAGAGCGCGCAGCGACTGGATCTGGCTCGATCCCCCAATAGGTGACACCCCAATAGATATGGGTGTGCAGATCGACCAGACCGGGGGTTACAATCTTACCCGCTGCATCATATACCCTGGCAGCTAGCGTTGAATCAATCTGTGGGGCAATATGCGCAACACGGCCAGCACTGATTGCAAGATCGTAGCGTCCAACATGCTGAGATCCCGGATCGATCAATTCGCCATTCTTGATAAGCAAATCATACTGAGTCATAGCTATTCCTTTGGAAGAACGCACAGCGCAGCGTGTCGAGAGCGGAAAGCATTCGGGATTAGAAGCATCAGACTGATTGGCGTAGGATGTCTACTCATGCTGTCGCTCCTACGAATGTGCAGATTATCGGAGGAGGGTTGTTGGATGTCAAGTGAGCATGTCGATTTGTCGCGTATCACACTCTAGACTATACTAGAGTGACGAAACCAACAGATATGGATTTTCGGGATGCATTGACGCAAAGGAGCAGATTATGCCAACGATCGCACGCGGAGCAATTGCACGGACGCCAGGTGCGCCAGTCTCAATCGAAGAGTTCACGATTGGTGATCCAGGAGCAAACGAGGTATTAGTGCGCATTCTTGCTTCGGGGGTGTGCCATACCGATTTGGGTGTCAAGAGTGGAACATATGGCAGTGATGGGTTCCCATTTTTGCTTGGGCATGAGGGCGCAGGTGTGATTGAGGCAGTTGGGCCAGGAGTAACAACCCACAAACCGGGCGATCATGTTATTCTCGCATGGCGCGCACCATGTGGCGAATGCCGTTTCTGTAAGGCAGGCAAGCCAAATTTCTGCTGCGCTAGCCTCAATGCCGAAAAACGCATGACAACCAAAGATGGGTTGACACTCAACCAGGTGCTTGGGATTGGCACATTCTGCACCCATACCCTTGTTCATGCGCGTCAGGCTATTCATTATGACGCGAGCCTACCAGCCCCACAGATGTCGTTGATTGGTTGTGGTGTTATGACAGGTGTTGGCGCGGCCTTATATGCTGCGGATGTGCAACCAGGAACAAGTGCCGCAGTATTTGGGTGTGGTGGTGTTGGAGATAGTGTGATTGCTGGTGCGAAAATAGCCGGTGCTACAACGATTATCGCCGTTGATTTGGATGATCGCAAGCTCGCATGGGCAAAAGAATTTGGTGCGACCCATACGATTAATCCAAAGAATGGTGATCCAGTTGCCAAAATCAAGGAACTCACCGGCGGTAATGGTGTCAACTACTCATTCGAGGCAGTTGGCATTGCCCAAACATGGGAACAAGCGCTGTGGTGCCGTGATTTAGGCGGAACATGCATCATTATCGGGGTACCTGGCCCTGGGCCGAAGATGACACTTGAGTTGCAGAAATTCTTTGATCTGGGTGGCAGGCTGGGCGTCTCGTGGTATGGCGATTGCCTACCAACACGTGATTTTCCTATGTTGGCGGAATGGTATCGTCAGGGCAAGCTCAACCTCGATAAGGTTGTGAGCCGCACGATCGCACTCGAGGATGTTGAGGAATCGTTTGAAGCGATGAAGCGTGGTGAGACACTCCGATCTGTGATCGTGTTTGGCTAGCGTTGTGAGACCTCGATTATTACTGTTGTGGAGTCACATGTGTTTGAACTCATCAAGGAGCTATGCGAGCTGAGCGGGCCAGTCGGGCAGGAACAGGCTGTACTCGATTATATTGAGCCAATTTGGCAGGCAGCTGGTGCGAAAACCGAACGGACTCGTATTGGGAATGTCATCGGGCGGGCAGGTGGGCAGGGGCGCAAACTATTGATGGTAGCACATGCTGATGAGCTCTGTTATCTTGTGCGCGCTATCGATCCGAAGGGGTTTCTCTGGTTAGCAAATGGCCAGGGATGGGAACGTACAACCAGCCTGCGAAACTGGTTCACGGTTGGGCAGCGGGTACGGATACTTGCGCGAACCGGGACGATTGCAGGGGTTATTGCTTCTGCAACTGGGCATGTGGCGACCTTGACACTCGCTGAGCCAGGAACATTAACCTGGAATGACATGTGGGTTGAGACAGGCCTTTCAGCAGGTGAGCTCAAGGCGCGTGGCGTAACACCAGGAACGCGGGTTATTTGGGATGCACCCCTGACTCGGCTTGGTGAGCATATCGTTGGTAAAGCACTCGATGACCGTGTGCCACTGGCCGTCATTACCGAGGTTATGCGGCGCGTTCCACCTGCCGAGCGGGCATGGGATCTCACCTTGGGGTGTACGGTTCAAGAGGAAATCGGCCTGGTTGGTGCATTTGCGCTCGTAGCGCGCGAGCAGTTTGATGCGGCAATCGTAGTTGAAATCGGCATGGCTGGTGATATCCCGACGGTAGATGCACGATCCATGCCATTACAGCTGGGTGCTGGGCCAGTGTTAGTACATAAGGACTCGCTTGTTCATTATGATCAGCGAATGACAACCGCATTGGAGGATATCGCGGCCCAAGCGGCGATCCCAATTCAACATGCGGTTTTTGGATCGTTTGGAAGTGATGGGGCAGCACTTATGAAGGCCGATGTCCCGGCTGCACTAGTGGCATTTCCAACCCGCTACACGCATAGCCCATTTGAAACCGCCCATTTGCCTGATATTGAGGCATTGACGGAGTGGCTGTGTGCATTCTTACGCAGCACGCCACAATAGCTAGGCGTTTTGAGCCATACAACGATGACACAGAGCGTGCGCCATTACACCTTACACGTT
Source organism: Roseiflexaceae bacterium (assembly GCA_031362265.1). Classification (GTDB taxonomy): domain Bacteria; phylum Chloroflexota; class Chloroflexia; order Chloroflexales; family Roseiflexaceae; genus JANLSE01. Next base: position 3,341 of record JANLSE010000051.1, on the reverse strand, counting down.
CTGTGTCGTCTGCGGTTACCTAATAGTTGCGCCGAGAGCGCCGCCGGTAGCCGCCTCCTCCGCGAGCGCGGAATGTTTGGAGAATAGCGATTACGACAATTGCGCCAACCGTACACCAGATCAGTTCGACCGTTATGCCAAATAGATTGAGCGTAAGGAGCGAGGGCAAATGCAGTGTGTCCGCGGCCCAAGTGCCAAGTAGTGCTCCAAGTAGACCCAATACCGAGGCAGATAGTAATCCCATGTGGGAATAGCCAAACACAGTTTCGGCAATGACACCGCTTATCAAGGCCACAACGAGCCAAACAAACATTTGAACAAGCGAAACCGTGGATCCATTAAAGGTTAGCATAGCGCTCCTCTCAAGGTAATGTCTTCAACCATTCTTCAGTACCGAACTTGGATTCGACCAGCCGCTGAGCAGTATCTTGTTCTTCTTGTGTTAGTTGCGAATCGGACAAACCGTAGCGTTTACGGAATGTTTCCACCATTTGATCGATAATTTGTAGGCGCGACAAACCTGTTTGGCTACGAAGCGGGTCAACACGCTTAGCCGCACTGGTAATGCCTTTACCACTCATTTTCTCGCGACCGATCCGTAGTACTTCCAACATCTTGGCACTATCCATATTGTACGCCATGGTGACATGATGCAGGACGCTAGAACGCCGTCGGATTTGGGCAGCTCCACCAATTTTGCCCACCGCCGAAGTGATATCATTGATTGGTTGATACCAGGCTTGTAATCCAAGCGATTGTAATGCATCGAGCACCCACTGATCCATATAGGCATATGAATCAATGGCACTCATACCCATAACAAGCTCCACTGGTGCATAGATCGAATAGGTAATAGCGCCGCCTGGCTCGATAAACATGGCACCACCACCAGTAATTCGGCGGACAACCTGCATTGCGTGGCGTTCCGCACCAACAAGATCAACCTCATTTTGCAAGGATTGAAAACGGCCAATCACAATCGCACTAGCAGCCCATTCCCAGATGCGGAGTGTCGGTGGCCGGGTACCTGCATCAACCGCATCAAGCAAGGCCTCATCGAGCGCCATATGCATCTGTGGGCTATATGCCTCGCCTCGCAAGAGCTGCCAATTATAGCGCCGCCAAGCATCAAACATAGAATACCTCTAACCATACAAGCGCAGAACGCAGAACGCACAGCAGATGCCTCAACATGGCGCAAACAATGTGTCGCTACACTCCATCGCATCATTCCTGAACTGCTTCAACTGCTCGGCGCACTGCAATTGCAATTCCTTCAGGAGTAATGCCAAGCATTTCGGCGCCAAATGTTGCAATTTGAATGCGTTCGGCAAGCGCAGCTTCGGTACTATTGCTAGGTTGTCCTTCGATAGTTGCGGTGATCCAATCGAGCGCTTCTTCTGGAGAGAGGAAGAAATCACCACTGAGGATAACATTCGAGAATGCGCCATCTGCAATATCGAGGTCGATGACCACCAGTTTACCACCAGGGATTTTATACTCAGCATGCATCGCGTCATTCCCCATTACGAATCTCGTGCAAGCGTGTTGGGGTAAAGCGGATCAGATCGAAGCGTACATCACAACCACTCCCGATGGGCGCCTGCGCAACAAAGCCGACCAGCGGTGTATCACCAATCGCTAAACCGAAATGGCGGATAAGCGCCCAGCGCTGGCCATCCTGTGATGCATGAAAGGCCAATGCTGAACCCATCCGAGCGATACGTAGCCAGATTCGATTGCCAACAACGACAAAACCGTTCGCATCGTCGGATATGCCACGGGTGACAACCGATACCACCATTGGTTGACCATCTGGCGAATATTCGAAACAGAGTTTTGCCCAGGTTGTTTCGTTCTGCCACACTAATAACGCGCCAGCATCATATGTGCCAGCAAAATCGACCTGAACGTGTGCGGCAAGTTGGAAATCACCAGCGATTGCCCCTACGAGTCGGGCAGCATTCAGAACTGCTGGCTCGCCCTGCGGGCTGACAAACATGTCGCTCTGAGGGCCAGCTGTCATATGCAGCGCGCCATCAGCTATCTTCCAAGCAACGGGAGCAACATCCCAAGCAAGCAATGCAGGATGCGGTGGCAGGTGGATAGATTCAGCCATGGTATGATCCCTTCAGATTGGGTTAAGCGGGAATATCATACCATGGCTGAGGAGTGTAGGCGGTGGTGATTCAATCAATGCGAAGAATGCTCGGTCTGATTGCATCTGTACTATTCGAGCGAGATTCGTATTTGGTTTTGAACCACAGAGTACACAGAGTGAGTATTGGTGGGATTACGCGCCAAATGCCTCGTGGACGAGAGCAAGCGTCTGCCGAGTATGTAGCCAGGGATCGCCCTCAACACCCTCGGCGATTTGTACGATAACCTCGGGATCAGCGGTAATACCACCATGATTCTCGACAAGCAGTTGAAAACCAAGCGACTGAGCCGTGCGTGCAAGCCGTTTGAACGACACAAGCGTGACCATCAGGTTCTGTCATTTCGCGAATAGCAACCGTTCAATGGCTAACAAGCTGTGCAACAATTGGCGCGAACAATTCCGCCTGGCTGTCCGAGACAATATAGTACGAGAAGCCATATTGCTCACGGCGCTGCTGGATGTCCGCAATAATCTGATCTTGGCTGCCAATCAATACCGATGGCATGGCCCATACCTGTTCGGGCGTTACATCCCAGTTGCGAGAATGCAGAAGTTCTGCGGTAGCAGCGCGACGATTGTTGGTTACTACGACCGTTGGCATCAAGCTAAGCTCAAGTGTTTCGAAGCGTGAACCAGCACCTTCGCGCACCCAGGCTAGCTTCTGAGCAACTGCTTCTGGCAAACGCTCACGTGGATGATCATCAATGGAGCCACTTACGACTGAGGTTGTCAACACCCCAACGCTATCGGCCAATGCACCAGCCAGTGTTAGCATGCGCCGCTGCCCACCGCCAATCAGGATTGGTAGCCGATTCATTGGCTTAGGCGTGCCATCAAGACCATTGATCTGATAGTGCTTACCTGTGTAATGAAATGGCCCATCGGCCCAGAGACCGCGCATGAGTGTAATTGCTTCGCCAAGGCGTTCGATACGCTCACCAGGGGAATCAAACGACATGCTACTAATCTCATATTCGCGGCGTAGCCAACCGGCACCGATCCCTAATTCGAAACGCCCACCGGAGAGGGCCTGAAGCGTTGCGGCCTCTTTTGCAAGCATCGCTGGATGGCGAAAATCGTTGCTCAAGACCATACTGCCAACATGCAGGGTAGTGGTGACAGCTGCGGCTGTAGCCATGGCAGCAATTGGGGCGTATTGTTCACCAAAAAAATCGGCAAC